>CALRZF020000144.1:0-8819 GCA_943372585.1 Ramlibacter sp. 2FC
GCACGGCGTCATGGCCGTAGGGCGCGAACACGACGATGTCGGTGTTGAACTTCGCCTTGAATCGTTTCTCGAAATCGGCGAACTGCGTCATGGCGGTGCGCGGCGCGCCGGCCTGCGTGCAGTAATGGCCTTCATTCGCGCCGGCGGCCAGCTTGGACCAGGTGCCGGTGCACACGCCATCGCCCGAGATGAATTTGGCGTTGATGCCCAGCTGCTTCATCTGCCGGTTCATCGGCCCGGCCTGCGCGTCGGACCCGGCGTAGACCACGACGTCGGGGTTGGCCGACTTGATGCCGGTCAGGATGGCGGTGAAGTCCGTGGCCTTGTCAGTCGTGTATTCACGCCGCACGACCTTGACGCCGGCCTTGGCCAGGTCGGTGGTGACGTGGTCGGCCAGGCCCTTGCCATAGGCGGTGCGGTCGTCCACCACGGCGGCGGTTTTGGCGGCCAGGGACTTGACCGCGAAATTCGCGATGCCCGAACCCTGCTGGATGTCGGTGGCCATGAGCCGCGCTGCGTACTTGTAGCCCAGCTGCGTGTACTGCGGGTTGGTCGCGACCGGCGCCACCTGCGGGATGCCCGCGTTGTCGTAAATACGGGCAGCGGGGATGGTGGTGCCTGAATTCAGGTGGCCCACGACCGCGGCCACGCGCGCGTCGACCAGCCGGTTGGCCACGGCGGTGGCCACGGCCGGGTCGGCCTGGTCGTCTTCCACCACCAGCTGCAGCTTTACGCGCTGGCCGCCGATCGTCAGGTTGCCGGCGTTGAGCTCGTCCACCGCCAGCCGCGCGCCATATTCCATGTCGCGGCCCAGGTGGGCCACCGGGCCGGTCAGCGGCGTGGCCAGGCCGATGCGCACGGTCTGTTCCTGTGCGCAAAGCGATGATGCGGCGAGGGTGGCGGCGGCCAGGACGATGAAGCGGTGCGATGCCATGAGGTACTTCTCCGGGTGGTTGGGGTCCGGCAAAGATAAGCCGCATGGCCGCAACGGTTCATGCTTTATCGCGGCGCAAAACGCCCCGGCGGGAATGAATCGTTCAGGAAGCCCGCTGGGCTTCGAACAAGTTGGCGCGACGAGGGCTGGACGATCCTCAAGCGGCGTGGCCTGACGCTGGAGTTCTTTCCCCAGCCCGGGCTCGACCCCGCGAGAAGCTGGTTCAGCCGCTGCCTGCGGCTGGACGATGTGATGCCGTTCTATGACAGCATCGCCGCGGCGGGCGTGCCCGAAGCCACGAGGGGCTGGCCCCGCCTGCATCGCCCCCAGAGGGAAGCTGGGGCGGCCTGGTCGGCGCGCTGGTCTGCCTGGCCGATGCCGACGACAGGCCGCAATACTTCTTTCTGGGTCCGGATGGGGGACAGCATGAAGCTGGTCAGCGGCACTCAACCCGTTCAGGTCATCAGCAGCGAATCGCCATTGGGCCGGGCCATGCGGGGGGAAATGTGAGGGTGATGAGGTGGCGATGCAGGTTGGTCCCGTCCGGCAGCTGTTTGAGCTGCTTCGGGTTTGTTGATCTGTGCATGTGTTCCTTTTTGTGCAACTTGCATCAGCGACTGCCCTCATTGGAAAAAAGGCCAGCCCCTGATAGGCTGGGCAGTCCCGTTACAAGGTGTGGGCATCGTCTAACGACCGAAAGGACTCCCCATGTTCTGCGAATCTCTGTCACGGCGCACCCTGGATCACATGAGGACGCTCCTGCTACTCGCTGGATTGGCATGCTCCACGGTTTCAGTGGCCGCCCCGGACGAGGAGGCGCTGGGCAAGTCCAGGGGCTACCCGGTCTGTCCAGACACGAAAGGCTCGTTCTCGCCAGATTGGTGCCTGGTCGGTGTGTTTAGTCACTATCACCAGGTCTATCCGTCACGGGTTGTGGAAAAGGCAGACGCGCCGCGGCCATTGCAGCGGGCTGCGCAGGAACCCGCTGTCGGCATCGACGCATTCCTCGCCGAGCACCGCAACACCGGGCTGCTCGTCATGCAGGGCGACACCATCCTGGCCGAGCGCTACCAGTACGAGCGCAACGCGGAGCACCGGTTCGCGTCGCAGTCCATGGCCAAGACCGTGATCGGCATGCTGGTGGGCATTGCACTGCACGAGAAAAAGATCAAATCCATCGACGACAAGGCCCAGGTCTATGTGCCGGCTCTAAAAGGACATCCGTACGGCCAGACGCCGATCCGGCACCTGCTCACCATGACCTCAGGTGTGAAGTTCCAGGAGGCTTACAACGGCAATGACGATGTGATGAAGCTCGCCAACGCCATCCTGTGGCAGGAAGGACCGGGCGGGGCGGCCGCCGTGCTGCCCTTCAAGGAGCGCGTCGCGCCCCCTGGGCAGCGCTGGAACTACGCTTCATCCGAGACGTTTGTCCTGGCGCTTGTGCTTCGCGGCGCAGTGGGCGGCAACCTGTCCGAATACACCTCGCGCGTGCTGTGGCGTCCGATGGGTGCCGAGTCTGACGCGTACTGGAACATCGATCCGCTGGGCAACGAGGTGGGCTACTGCTGCTTCAGCGCCACGCTTCGCGACTGGGCGCGCCTGGGGCTTCTGCTTGCGGACGGCGGCGCGCGCGATGGCAAGCAGATCATTCCCGCCGCCTGGGTCAAGGCCGCCACCACCTCGCAGGCACCGAACCCCAGCTACGGTTACCAAACCTGGGTTTCTTCGAAGGGCGATCGTTTCCAGCTGCGAGGCCGTCGCGGGCAGGCGGTTTGGGTCCATCCGGCCACGCGCACAGTGGTCGTTCACACCGCTGTTTACGAAAACTTCGGGGCGTCGAACTACATCTCGCAAGGGCGCTTTTTGGATACGGTGCTGCAGACCCTGGTCAAGTGAGACGAGTGGCGGCCAGGGCGTCAGACTGAGCTTTTGCAGATGTAGCGATAAACGGGTGGCGCCAGCCAAGGGCTCGAAGCCGCCTACCTGGCCACCGGCTACATCCGATGCCGACGACAAGCAGCAACATTTCTGTCTGTGCCGGATGGGGGGCAGCATGAAGCTGGTCAGCGGCACGCAGCTCGCTCAGGTCATCAGCAGCGAAGCGCCGTTGGGCAGGACCATGCTGGGGCTGATCGCATTATTGTCGCCCCTCACCCCCGCGCCCCCACCAAACTCCCATCCAGCCGCGTCTCATTCTTAACCTCCCTTAGCGCCACGATGGTGTCAAAGTGCTTGACGCCTTCCAGCTTGAACAGCACGCGGTGCAGGAAGCGGTCGTAGGCCAGGGCATCGGGCGTGTAAATCTTCAGCAGGTAGTCCACCCCGCCGGTGATGACCCAGCATTCCAGGATTTCGGGCGCCGCCTGCACGGCGCGTTCAAAGTCGTTCGCCACGCGCTCACAGTGGTTGTCCAGCGTGACCTGGGTGAACATGCAGCTGCCCAGGCCCACGCGGTGGCGGTCCACCAGCGCTACATAACGCCGGATCACGCCGCTGGTCTCCAGCTCGTTCAGGCGGCGCCAGCACGGCGCGGTGGACAGCGACAGCTGGTCAGCCATGGCCTGCACGCTCATGCGGCCATCGCGCTGGACCAAGTCCAGGATCTGCCGGGTGTACGGTTCCTGCAGGTCGGGTTGGGCGGGTTTGGACATGGGATCTACCTTTCAGTCACGGGGGCACGCGTCTGCTAGAGTTTCGCGCACACAGGGTTCACACATCTATGGCCAGAACAAAATCCGAAAACTTCGACGGCATCAAGGACGAGATCCTGGCGGCAGCCGCCAAGCTCTTTGCCGACAAGGGCTTTCGCAACACCAACATCATCGACATCGGGCAGGCCTGCAATGCGTCCAAGTCCCGCATGTACCACTACTTCCCTTCCAAAGAGGCGATGTTGCAGGCCATGCTGGAGGCACACGTCACCGGCCTGCTCGCGCTGGCCGGCGACATTGCGCAGCAGCGCATGCAGCCGCGGCTGAAGTTCCGCCAGTACGTGTTCGTGCACCTGCAGTATTACTACCAGTACCGCGACCAGCACGAGGTGCTGATCGAGGACGCCGACCACCTGCCCGAGGGCGCGAGCGCCGCCGTCAACCAGGCCGAGCAGCAGCTCGTGGCCTACCTGGTCGCCATCCTGCGCGAGCTCAACGCCGAGCGGTTCAAGGACAAGCAGGTGGCCACCACGCATGCGATGCTCATCTACGGCATGCTCAACTGGACCTACACCTGGTACAAGCCCAGCGGCAAGTTCAACCTGGAAAACCTGGCCGACCAGGCCAGCGCGCTGTGCCTGAACGGCGTGTTGTGATTTTTTGGGGTTAATTAATTGACCGTCTAGACGGATTATCGTAGCATTTGATCCAGATCAAGGATTGATGCATGAATTTCCTGTCCAGATTTTTTGACGAGATGGAAGTGGGAGACAGCTTCCGCACCCGGGGCCGTACCGTGACGGAGTCCGACATCGTGCAGTGGTGCGCGTTGACGGGCGACTGGCATGTGCTGCACACCAACGCGCACTACGCGGCCACCTCGCGTTTCGGCCAGCGCATCGCGCCGGGCCTGCTGGTGCAGGCTTATGCAGCGGGGCTGGGCATCCCGGCTGATTCGACGTCCATCCAGGCCAACTACGGTAGCGACAAGCTGCGTTTCACCGCGCCCACCTTCATTGGCGACACGCTGCACCTGCGCTGCGAGCTGATGGAAAAGACCGTCAAGCGCGACGGCCGCGACGGCGTGGTGCGCCTGCGTTGGGACATGCACAACCAGAACGACACCGTGGTCATGGCCAGCGAGCTGCAGATCCTGGTGGCGTACAAGCCGAAGGCGCTGGCATGAGCGATGCTGTCACCCTGGCGCTCGACGGCGCGCTGGCCACCGTCACGCTGAACCGGCCGCAGGCACGCAACGCCCTGGGCGTGGCCGACATGGCGCGTGTGGGTGATCTCGTCGACGAAGCCGTGGCAGCCGGTGCGCGCTGCGTGCTGGTGCGCGGCGAGGGCGGCTTCTTCTGCGCGGGGCGCGACCTGCAGGACACGCGGCCGGGCGACGAGGACACGCTGGACATCATCCGCCGATTCATCAACCCGCCGCTGGCGAAGGTGCGCGCCTGTCCCGTGCCGACCATCGCCGCGGTGCAGGGCCCGGCGCTGGGCTTCGGTTTCGGCCTGGCGCTGGCTTGCGACATCGTGTTGGTGGCCGACAACGCGTTGTTGGGCAGCCCGTTTCGCAACCTGGGCCTGATCCTGGATTCGGGCGGGCATTACCACCTGCGTGAACGCGTGGGGCGCCACCGCACAGCAGAACTCATCTTCACCGGCCGGCTGTTCAGCGGGCGCGAAGCCGCAGGCATGGGCCTGGTCAACCGCAGCCTGGGCGCGCTGGACGTGGACCGCGAGGCACTGCTGATGGCGCAGTCCATTGCTACCGGCCCCACCGCAGCGTTTCGCGCCAGCAAGGAAATCCTGGCCCAGGGCGAAGGCTTCGACGATGTGGCGGCGCGGGAAGCCGTGCATCAGGCGCGCCTGATTGCCGGGCCCGACGGGCGCGAGGGCGTGGCGGCGTTCCAGGCCAAGCGGCGACCGCGCTTCACCGGGGTATGACGATGTTTGTGATTCCCCCGCGCTCTGCCCGCCAGGTCCACCTGGACGGCCTGCGCGACGGCCACCTGATGTACCAGTACGACGAGGTGGCGGGCGCGGCCGTGTTCTATCCGCGCGAGGTCGGCCCCAGCGGCCGGGCTGATGTGATGGTGGGGCGCCGCAGCAGCGGCGCGGGCACGGTGTATTCATGGACCGTGCTGCACGGCCGCGAGGGCACGCGCAACATCGTGCTGGTGGACCTGGACGAGGGTTTTCGCATGATGTCCACCGTGGTGGGCGATGGCGCGGTGGCGTTGCGCATCGGCCAGCGCGTGCAGGCGCGGGTAGAGCCGCACCACCATGACGACCACCGCGTCGTGTTCGAGGTGACCGCGTGAGCGCGGCGCTGCGCGGCAGCACCGCCATCGCCGGCATCGGCATGGGTGGCTTTCCGGCCATGCCGCCGGGATCGTCGCCGCTGGACGCCATGGCACTGGCCAGTGCCGCAGCACTGGCCGACGCAGGCCTGCGCCCGCAGGACGTGGACGGCGTGTTTGCCGCCGGCCTGCAGCTCTTCATGCCGACGCTGAGCCTGTGCGAGTACATGGGCCTGACACCCGCCTACACCGACTCCACCCAGATCGGCGGCGGCGCCTTCATCGCGCACCTGCACCATGCGCAGGCGGCCATTGCGACCGGCCTGTGCAGCGTGGCGCTGGTCGCCTACGGCAGCACGCAGAAATCCGGCGCGGCGGGTTTCGTCACGCACTCCGAGGCCAACCCCTACGAAACACCTTACGGCTACCCCGGCCCGGTGGCGGCGTATGCCATGGTGGCGCAGCGCCACATGCATGCGTACGGCACCACGCGCGAGCAGCTGGCCGAAGTGGCGGTCAACGCACGCGAATGGGCCCGGCTGAACCCGGCGTCCACGCAAACCGAAGCGCTGACCGTGCGTGACGTGACCGACGCCCGCCGCGTGGCCGAGCCGTTCACCGTGCGCGACTGCTGCCTCGTCACCGACGGCGGCGGGGCGGTCGTGCTGGTGTCGGCTGAACGGGCCCGGTCGCTGCGCCAGAAACCCGTGTACCTGCTGGGCGCGGGCGAGGCCGTGAGCCACCGCAGCATTGCGCAGATGCCCGACCTGGCCACGACCGTGGCGCGCGAATCGTCAGCGCGCGCATTCGCCCAGGCCGGCGTGGCGCCGAAAGACATCGACGTCGTGCAGTTCTACGACGCCTTCACCATCATGCCGCCGCTGTTCGCCGAAGACTGCGGCTTCTGCGCGAAGGGCGAAGGCGGCGCCTTCCTGGCGGGCGGTCGCAGCGCGCCGGGCGGCAGCTTTCCCATGAACACCAACGGCGGCGGCCTGTCGTTCGGTCACCCCGGCATGTACGGCATCTACACCATCATCGAATCAGTCATCCAGCTGCGCGGTGACGGCGGCGCGCGCCAGGTCGCCGGCGCCGAGCTGGCATTGGCCCATGCGCCCGGCGGCTACATGTCCAGCCAGAGCACGGCGATCTTCGGCACCGCGGCAACCCTCTGAACCCGGACCCCCCATGAACAACGACACCCCTGACACCCACTACAAAGCCCTGCTGGACCGCGCCGTCCAGGCGATCGGCGAGCGCACTTACTTCAGTGCCTACCCCGAGGACCCGCAAGCGGCCCCGGCCGGCGAGCGCGAGCGCGGCGAGGCCACCTTCCTCGCGCGGCTCGGGCAGCGCTTTCCCCTGGACAACGACGCCGCGGCCGAGCTGGCCGGTGAGTCGGTGAGCCCCTGGGGCCTGCCGCTGGACCTGCGCTATGCCGACGTGGCGCCGCACGCCGCGGTCGCCCGTGCGCAGGCCGCCGCGCCAGCGTGGGCCGCGGTACCGTTCGAGCGCCGCGCACTGATCTGCCTGGACATGCTGCAACGCCTGAACGGCATGGCGTTCGAGATGGCGTTTGCCTGCATGCACAGCTGCGGCCAGCCGTTCAACATGGCCTATCAGGCCGGCACCGCCCACGCGCTGGACCGCGCGCTGGAGGCCGTGGCCTACGCCGTGCGCGAGATGCGGTCGGTGCCGCCGCGCGTGCTGTGGGAAAAGCCGTTGCCCAAGGGCACGCTGCGCGTAGAGAAAACCTTCGACATCGTGCCGCGCGGCGTGGCGCTGGTGATCGGCTGCGCGACCTTCCCCACCTGGAACAGCTACCCCGGCCTGTTCGCCAGCCTGGTGGCGGGCAACCCGGTCATTGTCAAGCCGCACCCGGGCGCCGTGCTGCCGCTGGCGATCTGCGTGCAGTTTCTGCAGGCGGCGCTGCGCGACGCAGGCTGCAATGCCCAGGTGGTGCAGCTCGTGGCCGACACCGCAGACGCCCCCAAGACGAAAGAACTCGCGCTGGACCCTGCCGTCCGGCTGATCGACTTCACCGGATCCACACCGTTTGGCGACTGGCTGGAAGCGAATGCGTGCCAGGCGCATGTGTTCACCGAGAAGGCCGGCGTGAACCCGCTGGTGATCGACGGCACGCAGGACTTTGACGGCATGGTGCGCAACATCGCGGTGACGCTGTGCCTGTACAGCGGCCAGATGTGCACGACGCCGCAGAACCTGTATGTACCCAAGGCCGGCATCCGCACGCCGCAGGGGCTGCGCACACCCGATGAATTCCGCACGGCGCTGGCGGCGGCCATTGCCAAAATGACCGGCAATGCAGCCCGTGCGGCCGAACTGCTGGGCGCGGTGCAGTCGCCCGCGACACTGGCCCGCCTGCAGAAGGCGGCCGATGGGGCACAGAGCACCGTCATCGCCAGCCAGGCCCTGGCCCACCCCGACCTGCCGCAGGCGCGCATCCATACGCCGCTGGTGCTGTCGGCGGCCAGCGACGACGGCGCAGCGGGGGCCGAGCAGTTCGGCCCCATCAGCTTCGTGATCGACGTGCCCACCGCGCAGGACGGGCTGGAACGCGCCGCGCGCATGGTGCGCGAGCACGGCGCCATCAGCTGGTCGGTCTATGCCGGTGACGACGCGTTCGCGCTGCAGGCCCGCGCGGCCGCCGCGTCGGCCGGCGCACATTTGACGCTGGACATGACGGGCGGCATGCTGGTCAACCAGTCGGCGGCGTTCAGCGACTTTCATGTGAGCGGGCGCAACCCGGCGGGCAATGCGAGCCTGACTGACGCGGCCTTTGTGCTGCCGCGCTTTTCGATCCTGCAGACGCGCCGTTATCTTTCCTAGGAGACAACCATGGACGCATCCAGTACACCTGCACCCGCAGACACCGGCGACTTCCTGAGCCTGGACGAGGTTCAAGCC
>CALRZF020000145.1:0-8815 GCA_943372585.1 Ramlibacter sp. 2FC
CGCCGGGCCCCGCCAGGCCGGGCCCCACGCGGTTGAGGCGCCGCCCGCTGCTGTCCCAGCAACCTGTAGGGTCGCACTGTGTGATGACCGCCGCGCGCGGTATTGCCACCGGCGGTGGCGTGACCAGCGACGGCGCCTGCAGAACCGGGGCGGTTGCAGCGCCGCCTACCGGCGCAACCCGCACGGTGGGTTGCGGTGATCTCGTGCCCGAGCCCTCCGTCAGATTACGCGTGACATCACCAGAGCGGCCAAAACAGGCGTCGGCGGCACGCTCGCGTGCTGCCTGAAGCGCCCGCGCGCTGGCGTCGCTGCGCCCGGTGGCTGCAGCCGTGGCCACATCCAGCCGGGTGCGCGCGGCACGGCACTGCGGTGTGTTCAGCGGATCGCCCACCTGGGCAACCGCGCCGCCAGACCCCGCAGCCAGCAACAGGCACAGGAACAAACGGGGCGCGTGGTGGAACAACATGGCGTCCATGCTACGCGCCCTGGCGCGTGTGCGGGGTTGCCGTTTGCAACAACGCGCTGCATGCCCGCGGACAGCGCTCACGCCATCCACTTGCCCAGCACGTCCTGCAGCTGGCGGAAATTCACCGGCTTGGGCAGGAAGTCGTCCATGCCGCTGTCCAGGCAGCGCTGGCGGTCTTCTTCATAAGCATCAGCCGTCAGCGCGACGATGGGCACGCGCGTGCGGCCCTGCGCGGCTTCCCATTCACGGATACGGCGTGTGGCGGCGTAGCCGTCCAGCACGGGCATCTGCACATCCATCAGCACCGCCGCCAGCGGCTCGCCCTGGCACACCCGCGCCACGCCCTGTTCGCCGTCCTCGGCCAGCACCGGCGTCAGGCCCAGCTTGCGCAGCATGGCCGTCACCACGGCGCGGTTGGTGGCGTTGTCTTCAACCACCAGCACGGGCGCCGCGGCTGCGGCTGCGGAGCCCGCCGTTGCTTCGGGCGCAGGCAGGGGCTGCGCGGCCTGCACGTCGCGCTCGGGCGGCGCAGCGGTGCGCGGTGCCGCCACGCGAAACCAGAAGCGCGAGCCCTGGCCGGGCGTGCTGTCCACGCCCACCTCGCCACCCATCAGGCGCGCCAGGCTGTGCACGATGGACAGGCCCAGCCCGCTGCCGCCGTACTGGCGTGTGATGGAGCTGTCGGCCTGCAGGAAGGGCTCGAACACCTGCGCGCGCTGCTGCGCCGACAGGCCGATGCCTGTGTCCGTCACGGCAAATTCAAGCACCACGTTGCCGCCCTGAGGCACTTCGCTTGCCTCGATGCGCACGCTGCCTTGCGGCGTGAACTTGACCGCGTTGCCCACCAGGTTGGCCAGCATCTGGCGCAGCCGCATGGCGTCGCCCTGGTAATGCTGGCCTGGCGGCCCGTGCCAGTGCGCACTGATCTGCAGGCCCTGCGCGCGCGCGCTTTCGCTGAACAGGGTTTCGATCTCGCGCAGCAGCTGCACCGGCTCGAAGGGCGCGGGGTTGAGTTCAAACTTGCCTGCCTCGACCTTGGACAGGTCCAGGATGTCGTTGAGCAGCGTCAAAAGCGTGTGCCCCGATTGCAGGATGGTACGGGCCGCTTCCTCGCGCTCATGCCCGGCCATGCCGGGCTGCTGCAGCAGCTGCGCCATGCCCAGGATCCCGTTCATGGGCGTGCGGATTTCATGGCTCATGGTGGCCAGGAACCGGCTCTTGGCCACATTGGCGGCCTCGGCCCGGTCACGGGCCAGCACCAGGTCGCGCTCCAGCCTTTCGCTGACCGTCAGCGCAACCTGGATGGACAGCCACACATAAAACAGCAGCGCCCAGATGTAGGGCCCGGCCACCAGCGCGCTGGTGGTGACCGTGTAGAGCGGATCGGTCAGGTTGGCCAGCGCCGGCCCGATGCGCAGGCCAAACACCACCGCACCGCTGATGAACACCATCGCGGTCAGCCGGTTGGCCAGCCGCAGCCGCCCGGGCCCCAGCTTCAGGTCGTAATGCCAGAACGCCCAGCCGGCCGCCAGCATGCTGGGAATGAACAGCAGCGACACCACCACGATGCGCGCCGGCACGCTGGGCTGCACATAGGTAAACCACAGCTGCGGCGGCAGCGACACCGCCAGCAGCAGCCAGGGCCAGCGCGCCGGTCGCGACAGGCCCAGCAGGCCGCGCGTGGCCAGGTACAGGTAGCCCGTGCCCATCAGCAGCACGGCGTTGGCCACCACGATGGACAGCAGGTCGGGGATGACGGTGCGCAGCGTCAGCAGCAGGTTGCCCAGCACCCCCATGGCCGCCCCGCGCGCCCAGTCGCGCAGGTGGCGCTGCGCCGGGTGCAGCCGCGCCACCGTCCAGGTGGCGAATGCAAACACCAGGCAGGCCATGCCCGATATCAGCGACAGGGTGCGGATGTCTAACGCAAAGGCCATCAGTCTCGCGGCGTTGTTGCGTCAGCGGCGTTGTGCGAGCCCCGCGCCGGCACGGCGCAGGGCATCGCTGACGGCGGCGGCCCGGATGGGTTTGCTCAGGTAGTCGTCCATGCCCGCGGCCAGGCAATCGTCGCGGTCGCCTTCCATGGCGTTGGCGGTCATGGCCACGATCCAGGGGCGCAGCGCCAGCGGGTACCGCTCGCACAGTCGCCGGGTGGCCTCCAGGCCGTCCAGCTCGGGCATCTGCACGTCCATCAGCACCAGGTCGAACGGTTCGCCGGCCTCCATGGCGGCGTCCACCGCGTCCAGCGCCAGCAGGCCGTTGACCACCACCTGGATGTCATAGCCCAGCCCGCCCAGGATCAGCGAGGCGACGCGCTGGTTGACCTCGTTGTCTTCAGCCAGCAGCACGCGCAGCGGCACCTGCTCGGCCAGCCGCGGCGGCTTGGCCACCGCGTCGCCGGGCACGGCCGCGGGCGTGGGGATGGCGGCGGCGGGCCGCTCGAACAGGTTTGATACGGCGTCGAACAGCACCTGCGCCTTGGTCGGCTTGGTCAGCGTCTGGGCCACACCCAGGCCGGCCAGCTGGCCGCCGTCGTCACCCAGAGACGTGAGCACCAGCACGGGCAGCTGCGCGGCGCTGAAGCGCCGGCGCAGCTCGGCCGTCAGCATGTAGCCGTCCATGCCGGGCATCTGCACGTCCAGCACGGCGGCGTCAAACACCTCGCCGGCGTCCAGCCAGGCCAGCGCCTGCTGGCCCGACGACGCCGCGCGCGGCAGCATGCCCCAGCGCGCGGTCTGCAGCGTGAGGATGTGGCGGTTGGTGGCGTTGTCGTCCACCAGCAGAATGCGCTTGCCCGCCAGGCTGACGGCCTTCTTGTTGACCCAGGCGCTGGGCCCCGAGGGCACCGTCTGCATGGGGATTTCAAACTGGAAGGTCGAGCCTTCGCCCGGTGTTGATTCCACCCAGATGCGCCCGCCCATCAGCGTGACCAGGCGCCGGCAGATCGCCAGGCCCAGCCCCGTGCCGCCGTACTGGCGCGTGGTCGATGCGTCCACCTGGCTGAACACCTGGAACAGGCGGCCCAGCCGGTCGGCCGGGATGCCGATGCCCGTGTCGCGCACCGAGCCGTGCAGCAGCGCGGCGCCGTCCGGCGCATTGCGCCGCGACAGCATCACCACCACCTCGCCGCGCTGGGTGAACTTGACGGCGTTGTTGATGAGGTTGATGAACACCTGGCGCAGCCGCGTCATGTCGCCAAAAATGGCGCGCGGCACGTCGTCTTCTATCCAGTACAAGAGGTCCAGGCCCTTGGCCACGGCGGGGCCGCTGGTCAGGTCCAGCGCGCTTTCGACGCATTCGGTCAGGTTGACCGGCACATGCTCGAGCGTGAGGTTGCCGGATTCAATTTTCGAGAAGTCAAGGATGTCGTTGATCAGCACCAGCAGCGCGTCGCCGCTGGTGCGGATGGTCTCGGCAAATTCGCGCTGCGTGGCCGTCAGCGGTGTGTCCAGCAGCAGGTCGCTCATGCCGATCACTGCGTTCATGGGCGTGCGGATTTCGTGGCTCATGTTGGCCAGGAATTCGGCCTTGGCGCGTTCGCCGGCCTCGGCCGCCTCCTTGGCGGCGATCAACATGGCCTGCGCTTCCTTGCGGGCGGTGATGTCGCGCGCAATGCCCAGCAGGCCGGTCACGCGGCCGGTCTCGTCACGCATGGCCACCTTGACCAGTTCCACCTGCTGCACCTTGCCCGTCACACGGCTGGTCAGCTGGTCTTCATAAAACAGCGGCTCCTGCTGCGCCATCGCCTGCAGGTCGGTGCGGCGCTGGTGGTCGCCCACCTCGTCGCCAAACAGGTCATGCGCGGTCTTGCCCACGATGTCCTGCTCTGTCATGCCGTAGGCCTGCCAATGGGCCGGGTTGGACAGGCGGTAGACGCCGTCGGGGTCCTTCAGCCAGATGCGGTCGGGAATGTTGTTGACCAGCGCACTGAGCTCGGCTTGTTTTTGGGCCAGCGCCTCCTGCGCCTGCACATAGTCGGTCATGTCGGTGAAAGTGCGCACCACACCGCCGTCAGGCAGGGGCCGGGTGCGCACCTCGAGCGTCTTGCCGTCGGGGGTCTTGCGCAGGTAGGTTTCGGGGCCCTTGATGGCCTCCACCTTGTCGCCCACGGCCACATAACCGCGCGCGACCGCATCCACAAACTGGAAGTTCTCGCCAAAATCCCCACGGTCAATCTGGAAGCGCACCAGTTCTTCCATGGTGGGCTGCTTGGCCATCAGCCCCTCGGGCAGGTTCAGCAGTTGCTGGTGGCGCCGGTTGGACGTGACCACACGGCCCGTGCCGTCGATGGTGGCGATGCCCTGGATCATGCTGTCCAGCGTGATCTGCAGCGTGCGGGTTTTTTCGGCCAGCTCCTTTTGCGCATTGAAATAGGCTGTGACCTCGGAATAGGTGCGCACCATGCCGCCGTCAGGCAGCGTCTGGGTGGCCACTTCGATCACCAGGCCGCCATGCGTGCGGCGCAGGTAGCTGCCGCTGGCGAACTTGCCCGCCGCGTCCAGCGCGCGGCGGTCCACGCTGGCCATGGGCTCCACGTTGAGCAGCTCCAGGTGGTCGCCAAAATCACCGCGCTGCTCCTGAAAGTGGATCACCTCGGCCATGGTGGGGCGTGCGGCGAGCAGTGCGTCGGGCAGGTCCAAAAGCTCCAGGAAGCGGCGGTTGTACAGCACCACGACGCCGTTGGCGTCAATGCGCGCGATGCCCCGGCCCGCGTTGTCCAGCGTGATCTGCAGCGCATCGGTGCGCTCGCGCAGCAGCTCGCTGGCGGCCGTGGCCGAGCGCTCGGCCTGCACACGGGCGGTGATGTCCTCAATGGTGCCCTCGTGGTAGAGCACCTTGCCGTCAGCGTCGCGCACCACGTGGGCGTTTTCGCTGATCCAGAAAATCTCGCCATTGGGGCGGCGCATCTCGGACACAAACTCGCGCAGCGCGCCATGGGCCAGCAGGCGGTCGCGAAACTCGGCGCGGCGCCCCGGCTGCACATACCAGCCGTGGGCCCGCGACGTGGCGGTCGCCAGCATTTCTGCCTCTGACGTGAAGCCGAAGAGCGTCACCATGGCCTGGTTGGCGCGCACCTGCACGCCGCTGGGGTCGCTGCGGTAGGCCCCAATGGGCAGCAGCTCAAACAGGGTGGAAAAGTTGTCGTGGGCAGACATGGCTGACAGCCATCGTAGTACAGACCGGGCAGCCCCGGTCACCGTAAAACCCGGGGTTCAGTCCGCCATATCGGCGCTCCAGCCCACCGCGCCCTGCCCGGCGTCGTTGATGCGCCGGCGCAGCGCCGGGGCCGCTGCGTCGGTGACGCTGAAAGTCACCGTCACCGCGCCGCCATGCAAGGCGTCCAGCAGCGTGGCGCCCGCGGCCTGCAGCTCGCGGCGCAGCCAGCCCTCCAGCGCGTAGGGCACGCTGCAGCACAGGGTCACGGTTTTGTGCACCGCCACCTTGTCCGCCGCCAGCAACGCCTGGGCCACGGCGTCGGTACAGGCCCGCACCAGGCCGCCCGCGCCCAGCTTGACGCCGCCAAAGTAACGCACCACGGTGGCCAGCACGCCATCCAGGTCCTGGCGGCGCAAGACCTCCAGCATGGGCCGCCCGGCCGTGCCGCCGGGCTCACCGTCGTCATGCGCGGCCGATTGGCCGCCGGCCAGCAACGCCCAGCACACATGGGCCGCGCCAGGGTGGGCGCTGCGCAGGCCGGCCACCACGGCCTGCGCAGCGGCGCGGTCAGGCACGGCCTGGACGCAGCCGATGAAGCGGCTTTTCCTGATGAGCAGATCGCTGTGGACGGGGGAGGCGAGGGTGTGGGGCACGCGGGGATTTTGGCAGGAGGGGGCTGGACGGGAAACACAACATTCAGACAGCCCCGCTGGGTCCACGGCGTAGCTCACGTTGGTGTTGGCTGTGCTGACCGTGCGGGTGCCTCTGACATTGGTCAGCGTCTGGGTGAAGCCCGGCAGGCGGTTGCTGCAGTCGTAGCCCACCGTCCAGTTCAGTGGTGTGGTGTAGGTCGTTACCGAGCCTGTGGTCGTGCTGCTGGCCCACAGGTGCTGGGTGATGCCGGTGATGCCGTCAATCGATGTAGAACCAATCGCCAAAGTGCGCACGAAGCTGCTCCAGCGAAAAAATCGGTTCGTCTACACCACCAGCATGAGCTATCAGGAGTCCTCTGAGGCGCCCGTTCTGGTAGCTGTAGGCCGTGGTGAAGCGCGCCGGGTTGGCCGGGTTGTCGTTGACGTCCTGGGTTTTGAGGGTAATGCGGCCCTGGTTGTCGTGGTCGTAGACTGTTGCGCCGCTTTTGTCGTCGATACGGGTGATCTCGCCTGCGCCGTTGTACTGGTAGCTGACCACATGGTCCGCCGCGTAGCGGATTTCTGTCGGGCGGCCCAGTGCGTCGCGTGTGATCTGGGTGATCTGGCCGCGGGCGTCTTCTGTGCTGGTGACCCGGCCCGCCGCGTCGCGCGTGTAGCGGATGGTGCCGATGTCCGGGCTGGTTTCGGTCAGTACTTCGCCGAAGGCGTTGTACGTGTACTGGGTGGCCACGCCTTTGGGGTCGGTCAGTTGGGTCAGCTGGGCCAGCGCGTTCCAGGCCTGGGTGGCGGCGGCGTTGTCTGCAAAGGTGGTGGCGGTGCTGCGTTTGGTTAGCGCATACTCGTCACTACCCTCGTTGGCGATGGACGGCTCGTTCAGCTTCACGCTGCACGATTAACAGTCCCTCGTCCGCATAGCGACGGAGGGAAATCTGTTTATGCTGCTCCTCTTCCTTGAGAAAGCGCAAGAGTTCCACAGCGCGCTTCGGCGCGAAGTTTCTTGCAATAAAGTCGCAGGTCGCCAAGGACAAGTCGCTGTCAGAGTAGTGACGGTAGTTCTTTGAGAACACGTCTGCGATGCGCTCATATTGGTCCTCAGTCAAAGCGTCTTTGGCGTTATTGACAGCTAGAAGAAAGTTCCATACCCCTGGCCGGTGAAATAAATCCTTCTCGGAAAGCAGAGTCAAAAAGAACTCCAGATATGCATCCGGAAAATCTTTGTGATTCAGCAATTCATCCTCAAACTCGTCAGCAAGCCGACTGCAAAGCCCAGATACGCGCGATACGTCGGACGAGGATATGCGTTCACGAAACTCCGCCAGTTTCTCAGTTGGGTTTAGCACAAGCATTCCTTGTCATACTGCTGTTCGAGTTCTTTTAAACGCCTGAGTTGGCGATTGAGGAGCTTCTCATGACCTCGGATCGTCTCGCTCAGTTTTTCTCCCGGCCCCAAACGCAATGGAAGATTGCCGGGATTGGTCTGAAGATCAGGGTATCGTTTTTCATAGATTTCTTTGCGCAAATTGCCTATGCGCTTCTTCAGATTTTCACATCGTTGATGACGATTCGGGTCTTCCGGGTCAGGTGCTCCGGGAGTCACTATTGGGTCCAGTAGAGTGCCAGCTGCCGGTCGGGCTGCGGCACCTGCGGCTGGCGCGAGGATTGGCAATGGGATAGTGATTGACTGCAGTCCATCCGGGTCAATCTTGTTGATCGCATCCCCATCGCCATAGATTCGCCTGTTGGGCCCTCCGTTCAGCCCGGTCGGGTCAAACTGCGTAAAGCCCCCAATCATCGCCGAATAGCTTCTCCATCTGTTCTGGAAAGTCCCTGTCTCCGGATCATCCACCTGCCCCGGCATCCGCAGCCCCATCTCTGTCGCTCCCGTCGCCTTCAGCAGCACCGGCACGTTCGTTAGCGCCGCCTTGGGGTTAGGCGCAGCCTTCAAGATACCCGTCGGCTTGTTATTCCCAAACGCGCTGTACGGCCACTGCCACACCGGCTGGTTCTGGTCGTTGGTCATCAGCCTCGGGGTGCCGAGGTGGTCGCTGTGGATAGCGAACAGCTTGCCGTTCCTGAACATGCCGACGGGGATGGCGCTAGCCTGTCCTGAGCCTGTCGAAGGGTCTTCTGTGGGCAGCCAGATGAACTCGCTTCTTCCCGCGCCTTTGGCTGAGCCGTTGTCATATTCGCCCAGGAGTGCCCAGCTTGGGATTTCGCCATCGCCGTACACGTAGGCCGTGCCGATGCTGGTGTTGGCTTGGGCATTGGCGTACAGCCACCTGAAGTTCTTCTTCAGCCAGTCGATGAAGGTGGTTCCCAGGTCTGCTTCGCTGGGCAGCGTCTGGCTGGCCGTGGGTTCACCCCTGAACACGCGCTGGCCTATGGCGTTGTGCAGGTAACGGATACTGGCTTCTTCGCCATCCTTGAAGATTCTGGCCTTGCTCAGCCGGTTGGCTGGGTCGTATTCAAAGGCTCTGAGCCCGTCGCTGGTCAGGTTGCCAGCCGCGTCCACCGCGTAGCTCACGTTGGTATTGGCTGTGCT
>CALRZF020000146.1:0-8796 GCA_943372585.1 Ramlibacter sp. 2FC
AGGCCAGCTCGGCGTCCACCACCACGATCTTGCGGTGCATGCGGCGCAGCACGTTGGGCCGCCAGCCAAGGATGCGCGGGGCGGGGTCAAACACATGCACATGCACACCGGCGCCGCACAGGCTGCCGATGAAGTCCTGCGACAGGTCGGGCGAGCCGTAGCCGTCGATGGTCACATGCACCTGCACGCCGCGCTTGGCCGCAGCCAGCAGCGCTTCGTGCAGCGCCAGGCCCACCTTGTCTTCAAACAGGATGAAGGTCTCCAGCAGCACCTCGCGCTGGGCGGCGTTGATGGCGTCGAACACGGCGGGGAAGAACGCCTCGCCGTTTTCCAGCAGCTCAAAATGGTTGCCGCCGGTCCAGCGGCGGCGGTCGTGGGCAGACGGTGCGCTCATAGGTGAATCTCCGCGGCCAGGGGCGCGTGGTCAGACAGGTGCGACCACGGCTTGCGCGGCAGCACCACAGGCAGGTGGGCCGTGGCGTTGCGCACATAGATGCGGTCCAGCGACAGCATGGGCCAGCGCGCGGGGAAGGTGCGGGCGGCTTCGCCATAGGCCTGTACAAACACTTCGCGCAGGCCGGCGCCTTTTTCCAGGATGTCATGCGCGCGGCGGCGCCAGTCGTTGAAGTCCCCCGCCACCACCAGCGGTGCGTCGGGCGGGATTTCCTTGCGGGCAACTTCGCAGATCAGCTCCAGCTGCTGCAGGCGGTGCGACTCGGCCAGGCCCAGGTGCACGCAGATCACGTGCACGTCCAGCTTGCGCGCGGGAATGTGCAGCACACAGTGCAACAGGCCCCGTTTTTCGGGGCCTACGATCGATGCGTCGTGGTTACGGTGGTACAGGATGGGGTATTTGGACATCACGGCGTTGCCGTGGTCGCCATGCGGGTACGCCACGTTCTTGCCATAGGCGTACTGCGGCCAGATGCTGTCGGCCAGGAATTCATAGTGCGGCTCGGGCGGGAACTGGCTGAAGCGGCGCTGGTGGCGCGCGTGGCTGCCCAGCACTTCCTGCAGGAACACCACGTCCGCGCCGACCTTGCGCACGGCGTCGCGCAGCTCGGGCAGGATGAAGCGGCGGTTCAGCGCGGTGAACCCCTTGTGGATGTTCACGGTCATTACGGTCAGGGGCGGGTGGATGGCATCGTCGGTCATGAAAGGTTTGTACCTGCCACCCCCCTGCGCGCCGTGTAGGACACGTGTCTGCCGCCGCGCAGGTCGGCATCCAATTTGATTGCGCTGGCACAAAAGCGCCCGCTGTTCACAACACAGCCCGCAACGGCGGCGGCAGACTGGCAACACCATGAAACACAACAGACCCTCCCTTACCCGCCCCGTGGGCCAGGCGGCCTGTGTGCTGGCAGTGGCTGCCCTGCTGGGCGCCGCAGCGCCGGCACAGGCCCAGACCGCCAACCCAACCCCCGGATGGACCCCCAACGCCGCGTCGCTGCAGCTCGGTGAATCACGCGACGGCACGCAGATGACCACGCTGGGCCTGCAGTGGCACAGCGGCTGGCGTCATGACTGGTGGGGCGGGCAGCTCAGCTACAGCACCGAGGCGCAGCTGGGCCACTGGCGCGCCGACGGCCTGCGCGGCGGCTCCGAGACCTATACCCAAGTGGCGCTGCTGCCGCTGCTGCGCAACCGCGTGGATGGCGGGCGTTCGCGCTGGTTCCTGGAAGGCGGCATTGGTGTGTCGTTGACGGACAACGTGTACCGCAGCCAGCACAAGCAGTTCAGCACGGCGTTCAATTTTGTGGACGTGATCGGTGTGGGCTACAGCTTTGGCGCGGCGCGCCAGCACGAGCTGGGCCTGCGCGTGGTGCACATCTCCAACGCCGACATCAAGAAGCCCAACCCCGGCATGGACTCCGTGCAGCTTCGCTATGCGCGCGTTTTCTGAAGCGGGCCTGCGTCCTACAGCCTGCGGCGCGGCTGTCCGTCACATCTGCCGCGGGCTCGAACGTAATCTGACTGTGCGGCCTGAATCCGGGCCCACCAACCAACCAAAGGAAACTGAAATGAACAAGACCATGACTTCCGTACTGCTGGCCGGCCTGCTGGCCACCGCCGGCTTTGCCAACGCCCAGAACACGGGTGCCGCCGCCACCAACACCATGCCCGCCAAGGCCGGTGAGGCCAGCACGCTGACCCAGGGCGTGCCCAATGCACCCAAGGCCGTGGGTGAAAACACCCGCGCCGACGTGAAGGCCGAAGCGCGCGCCGCCAACAAGGCCGGCACCACGTCCAAGGGCACCATCGGCACGTCTGACAAGACGGGTCAGCAAGCCGGCATGGAAGCCAAGCCGACCGACGGCAAGACCCGCGCCGAGATCAAGGCCGAGCGCGACATGAAGAAGGCCCAGAAAAAGGCCGACAAGAACATGGCTGCCATGAGCACCTCGGGCACCTCCACCGGCGTGCCGGCAGGCAACCCGTCGCCCCAAGCCGGCGCCGGCACCCCGAAGTAAATCAGCGTTCCAGTACCCACTGGATCACAAACTTCGCGGCGAAGCCCACCATTCCAAAGGCCAAGCCCAGGAACAGCACAAACGTGCCGAACCTGCCTGCCTTGGACTCCCAGGCCAGATGGCCAATGATGAACAGCATGTAGAGCATGAATGCTCCGATGCCGAATGTCAGGCCAAACTGGGCGATCTGGGCTTCCGTGAAGCCAAACATTGTTGCGGGCGCCATCATGGCGCCCGTTTCTTTTGGGGTTGACGCTCTGGCAGTGCAGAGGCATCCACCGTGTCGCGGTAGGCATGCCAGCTGGCATGGCCCAGCATGGGGACCACCAGCACCAGGCCCAACAGCGCCGAGCCCAGTCCGAGCAACGTAAAACCCATGATCAGGCCCGCCCACAACGCCATGGGCAGCGGGTTGGCAAGCACCGCGCGCCAGCTGGTCAGCACGGCGTCCAGCACGCTGATCTGGCGGTCCAGCAGCAGCGGCAGCGTGATGACGCTGGACGCAAACACCGGTGCGGCCAGCACGCCGCCCAGGACCAGCCAGGCCTCAAACAGCAAGCCCCCGCGGGCCAGCACCACATGCCGCACAAAGTCCAGCGGCTGCTGCACGGGCTGGGGCGCCAGCCAGGTGATGAGTGACGCCGAGGTGAGCACCCAACCGGTGCCCGCCGCTGCCAGCAGCAGGCCAAAGCGCACCAATCTCCAGTCGTGGCGCCAGCCGTGCCGGGGCCGGCCGCGCCAGCTCAGCCAGGTGTGCAGGACCCGCGCGAAACCTGCCGGCTCGCCACGCTCCAGCGCGCGGCTGACAGCGTACAGCCCCACGGCCAGCACCGGCGCCACCAGCAAAAAGCCCGACAGCGCACCGGCCAGCAACCAGAACCGGTCGTGGGCTGCCGCCAGCAGCGCACCGCCAAACAACGCCAGCGCTGCACCGTGTGCCAGACCCACGGCCGGCGCACGTTCAATGTCGCGCCAGGCCAGGGCCAGCCACTGCAGCGGCTGCAGCAGATGCAGGGTGCGGATGAGTGGGGCCGGTCGCGGCGTCTGACGGTTTGGGGGTGCCATGTGCCGCCCCAGTCTAGGCACTGTCAGCAGGCTTCAGTTGATGCGGATCAAGCGCGATGAACAGGCGCACCACGGGGGCACAATCCGGTTGCCCATGCCTTCGCCCACTGTGATCCCCCGTGCCCATGCGCGGCGCCTGCGCGAGCTGTACCGCTCGGCTGGGTGGCCCTGCCTGGACGCGATCGAGGTCGATTTGCTGGCCGCGGGGCTGCTGGAGCGTGTGGGCACGCCTGACAACACCGGCACGCTGCGCGACGCCCTGCGCCTGAGCGACGCGGGCATTGCCGCGCTGGCGCTGGCGCAGCAGCGCAACCGCGCGGCGTTTGACATGCATGAAGCCCTGGTGGCGCTGGTGGTGCGCCAGATGCAGCGCGGCGCGCGCACGGTATTCACCGGCCTGAGCCTGCGCGCGGCGGTCGACGAGGTGGGTGAATCCGGCGAGCCGCTGCGCCGCTGGGTGGTGGCGCGGCCCGATGTGTTTTCAGTTCGCAACACCACGGTGGCGGGCTACCTGGTGCCCACGGTCCATGAGGTCAAGGTGCGCCGCGCCGACCTGCTGGGCGAGCTGCGCGACACACCGCGCACGCGCGCCAAGCGCGGTGCTTACCTGGCCATGAGCAGCGAGTGCTGGTATGTGCTGGGGCGTGACGCCAAGGGCCGCGAGATCGGCGACGCCAGCGAGATCCCGCCGGCGTTTGGGGTGATGCAGATGGCGCAAGGCCCTGGTGTTGCCACCGGGGCCTTGCGTTTGCAGGTGCAGCGCCCCGCGCCGCGCCGGCCCATGCCGTTTGACGCGGGGCTGCCGTTTGCAGCCTGGCTGGCCCTGGCGCGCGCCGTGCCCCAGCCCCCGCTGGAGGACGACGCGCAAGCCAGGCTTTAGCCGCGGTGATGCTTGCCAGGCCCGCCGTGGCCGCGGCCCGCGAAGCGCACGGTCTCGGCGTCAAACACCTTCTTCTGGTCGGCATTCAGCGCCGCGTAGAAGGTATTGGTCGCGTCGGCACGCTTGTCCATCAGCGACTGGCGCTGGGCCCGCTGGGCACGCATCTGTTCAATGCGCTGGGGCGTGGTCAGCTTGGCGATCTCTTCGCGGCTGGGACGCTCAGGGCGCACGGCGGGCGGCTGCAGCGCGGCGGTCCAGGCTGTCCACGCGCCTTCCTGCGCGGGGGTGATGGCCAGCTTCTGCTTGAGTTCGGCCTGGCGCTTGGCCATGAATTCCTTCATCTTGGCCGGGTCGTGCTTGCCCATGCGGTGTTGCATGCCGGGCTTGCCGTCGGGGGCGGGGGTGGGCGGGGTCTGCGCCATCGCGGCAGCAGCAAAGGTGGCGATCAGGCCGGTGAGCAGGAGGCGTTTGGGAGCGAATGTCATGAGACTTCCTTTCAAAGAAGCCTGAGACCAGGATCGGCATCAGGTTGAGGGCAAGTCTGAACGCCGCTTGTATAGCGGCGATATGCGCAGGCTGCTGATGTGTAAAGTTGATTGAAGCTTCGTTTCGGGCGGCGCTACGCCAACCGCCCGTTCTGGAAGTCATCCACTGCCTGGATCAGCTCATCACGCGTGTTCATGACGAACGGGCCGTACTGCGCGATGGGCTCGCGCAGGGGCTTGCCCGCGATCAGCAGGGCACGGGTGGCGCCGGTGGCGGTGAGGGTGACGCCGTCGCCTTCGTTGTCCAGGATGGCCATGCGGTTGCGTTGCACGTCAGTGCCGGCCACGTCTGCGTTGCCGCGGTACACGTACACGAAGGCGTTGTGCCCGGCGGGCAGCGGCTGGCTGAAGCTGCCGCCGCCCTCAGGAAAGATGATGTCCAGGTACAGCGGCTTTGTGGCGTCGCGCTGCACGGCGCCGGCCGTGCCGTGGCTTTCGCCGGCGATCACGCGCACGGTGACGCCGCCTTCGGTGGTGTACTGCGGCACTTCGGGGCTCTGGATGTCGCGGTACCAGGGGGCGCACATCTTGTCCTTGCCGGGCAGGTTCAGCCACAGCTGGAAGCCTTCCATCACGCCGTCGTTCTGCTCGGGCATTTCGCTGTGGATCACGCCGCGCCCGGCGGTCATCCACTGCACGCCGCCGTCGGTGATCAGGCCTTCGTGGCCGGCGCTGTCCTTGTGGCGCATGTTGCCGGTGAGCATGTAGCTCACGGTCTCAAAACCGCGGTGCGGGTGGCTGGGAAAGCCGGCGCCGTAGTCGTCGGGGTCGTCGCTGGCAAAGTTGTCCAGCATCAGGAACGGGTCCAGCCGCTGCTGCAGGTCTTGCGTGAGCACGCGCGTGAGTTTCACGCCCGCGCCGTCGCTCGTGGGCTGGCCGGTGATGAGCCGCTCGGCGCGGCGGGGTTGGGTGACGGGCGTGGGACTGTTCATGAAAAAAACCTCGTGTGAAGCTTTTGTAAATAGGGGCGCTGCACCCGATTGTCAACGCCCCGCCGTCCCATGGGTGGGACGGTTCAGCCCGCCCGTGAACCCAATGCAGTGAGCTCGGGCGACAGGTGCTGCCACGGCACATCGAAGCCCGCCGCCGTGCGCTGGGGCGGCGGTGTGTGGGTGCGCAGGGCCCAGCGCGCGCCCGCCAGCACGCTGTCGATCAGCGGCACGTTCAGCCCTGGCTGGATGGCAGCGGCCATGCCCGCCAGGCCCGCGCCGCCCACGATGACGGCCTGGGCGCCCAGCTGGCGCACGGCGTCGCGGCAGGCCTGGCCCAGCAATGCGCGGGCACCCTCGGGGTCGGCGGCCAGCTGGGCGCCCGTGGGGGCCACTGTGTGGATGCCTGCCAGCGCCGCGCCGTGGCCCAGCGCATGGGCCAGCCGCTGCAGCATGGGGCCCCAGCGTTCGCCGCCGGTCACGATGGCAAAGCGGCCGTGGCGCGCGGCTTCGATGAACGCCGCTTCGGCCAGGCCGGTGACGGGCGCCGGGCTGCTCTCACGCAAGGCCAGCAGGCCCGGGTCACCAAAGCAGCCGATCAGCACGGTGTCGGGCGCGGGCCCGTCCGCCAGCGCCGCGGCCCAGGCGTCCAGCGTGGCATGGCCCGCCACGGCGTAGCTGGCTTCGTCGCTGATGTAGGGCGCGCCAAAGCGGGCGGTGACGGTGCGCACCTGCACATGCGAGCCGGCGGCGGCCTGCACATGCGTTTGCAGCAGCGCACTGACCGGGGCGGAGGTGTTGGGGTTGATGACCAGCAGGTGGCGCATGGGGCCTGGGTGTCAGGCCGCGCGACCAAACAGCGTGGACAGGTCAGGGGTGGTGTCCGTGGGCGGGGTAAAGCGAAGCTGCGACTCCAGCCGCGTCAGGTGGTCGCGCATGCGTTTGGCGGCTTCTTTCGCATCGCGCAGGCGTATGGCGTCCAGCAGCGAGCGGTGTTCGCGGCAGCCGCAGGCCGTGGCTTCCTCGCGCTCGCGCGCATGGTCGGCGCTGTAGGTCATGAGCACCAGCGACGTGCGCGAGGTCAGTTCGCGCAGGATGCGCCCCATCGTCTGGTGGCCGGCGCGCTCGGCAATGATCAAATGAAAGTCACCCGACAGGCGGATCGCGCGGCGCATGTCGCCGGCTTCGCGGGCGGCCTCTTCGTCGTCGATGCAGGCCTTGAGCTGCGCCATGTCGGCAGCCGTGGCGTTGGCGATGAACAGCTCCACCAGCGTGGGCTCGATCAGTCGGCGTACCTCAAACACCTCACGCGCTTCTTTCTCGCTGGGCTGGGCAATGGTGGCGCCGCGGTTGGGCGTGAGCGTGACGACCTGCTCGTTCGCCAGGCGCACCAGCACCGGGCGGATGCGCGTGCGTGACACGCCAAAGGCCGTGGCCAGCTTGTCTTCGACCAGCTTGGTGCCCGGGGGCAGGCGGTGGTCCAGGATGGCGGAGACCACGCGTTCGTAAATGTCGGCGTCGCTCAATGGGGTGGGCGCGGCATCTTTCACCGGGCGCCCTTTTTTTGCCGCTTGCCCAGCCACATGGCCAGGCCCACGGCCACGCCCATGACGGCAAACGACACCACGGTGGTGACGGTGCCCAGCGCGTAGATGGCGGGCGTGGTGACGGTGGAGGTCAGGCCCTGCAGCTCCAGCGGCAGGGTGTTGACGT
This sequence comes from Ramlibacter sp. 2FC, assembly GCA_943372585.1. Classification (GTDB taxonomy): domain Bacteria; phylum Pseudomonadota; class Gammaproteobacteria; order Burkholderiales; family Burkholderiaceae_C; genus RAM1. Next base: position 7,604 of record CALRZF020000146.1, read on the forward strand.
CGCCGATGGCCTGCGAGGTGCGGGCGATTTCGTCCCAGCTGAGCGTGAAGCCAAACATGCCGATGCCCACCACCGACGGGCCGATCAGCGGCAGCACCACGTGGCGAAAGGCCTGCCAGGGCGTGGCGCCCAGGTCGCGGGCGGCCTCTTCATAGGCAGGGTTGAACCGGTTGAACACGGCAAACATGATGAGCAGTCCGAAAGGCAATGTCCAGGTCAGGTGCGCGCCCAGGGCCGATGTCATGAGGCCGAGCGCCGTGCCGTAATTCTCCAGCATGTTGTCGCTCAGCACGGACTTGATGCCCGTGTCGATCAGGCGGAACTGCAGGCCGATGCCCAGCGACACGATGATGGACGGCATGATGAGGCTGGCCACCGTCACATAAAACAGCAGGTTGCCGCCGGTGAGCTTCTTGCGGAACGCCAGGCCTGCCAGCACCGACAGCACCACGGTGAAGGCCATGACCACGGCGCCCAGCAGCAACGATCGGCGGAACGCCGCCGCAATGTCCACCGTGCCCAGCCCTTCGGCCAGCTTGTAGAACCAGTGCAGCGAGGCGCCGCGCATGGGAAAGGTCAGGCCGCCCTCGGGCCCCTGGAAGCTCAGGATGAAGATGACGAACATCGGCCCGTACATGAACAGCACGAACGCGGCGAACACCAGGGCCAGCGGCCAGAAACCAGGGGCGCGGGGTTCACGCATCACAGCTCCTTGCGGATATCGACCAGGCGCGTCAGGCCCCAGATGATCATGAGCACCACGGCCAGCAGGATCACCGCGTTGGCCGCGGCCAGCGGGAACTGCAGGTAGGAGGTCTGGACCTGGATGATCTTGCCCACCGATGCGATCTGCTGTCCCCCCATGACGCCGATGGTGACGAAGTCGCCCATGACGATGGTGATGACGAAGATCGAGCCGATGATGATGCCGGTCTTGCTCAACGGCACGACCACGTTCCACAGGGTCTGCCAGCCGGTGGCGCCACTGTCGCTGGCGGCTTCGAGCAGGCTGCGGTCGATGCGCATCATGCTGTTGAAGATCGGCACGATCATGAACATGGTGTAGAGGTGCACAAAGGCCAGCACCACCGAGAAATCGGAAAACAGCAGCCACTCCACGGGCTGGTCCACCAGCCCCAGGCCCACCAGCCCCTGGTTGACCAGCCCGTTGCGGCCCAGCAGCGGGACCCACG
>CALRZF020000147.1:0-8795 GCA_943372585.1 Ramlibacter sp. 2FC
CGCTGACGATCGGTGAGGAGCCCATGGAGCCGGGTTCCGCCATGCTGCCGATGAACTACGACGGCCCGTCGCCCATCACCATCAGCGCACGGTCCGGGCATGCCTCGTTGACGGGTGAGCCCGTAGCCGGCGGCACAGTCGTGCTGGAAGCACTGGCGGGTAACATCCGCATGGACGGCCAAACGGTTCAAATCCAGGCGGACGGTGAGCTGCACGACCTGGCAGGCAACACCCTGACCAGCAGCAACGGCGGCACCGTGCGCGTCAAGGCGCTGGCGGGCAGCATCACTGCGGCGTCGCTTTCCATTGATGTCTCCGGCGGCGACGCCGGCACCGAAAACGGCGACGGCATCCCCGCCGGGCGCAACGGAGGCCATGGCGGCACGGTGGAGCTTTCAGCCGGCACCGGCTTCAGCATTGAAATGCTGGAGGCGAAGGCCTTTGGCGGCACGGGTGGCGGGCTTCGCACGCAGCCGATGATGCCGCATTCCGAGGGGCCACCCGCGCCCGCCGTACAGGCCGGCCAGGGCGGCAGCGGTGGCAGCATTGCCTTGAGCACCACCAGCGGCAGCTTGCTGTCGGGCACGCAGTCGGCCGAGCTTCTTGCCCATGGCGGCGCAGGCGGCGGCACGCAGAACGAATTGGTCCTGAGCGAGGGCACCATGGGTGCCGGTGGCGCGGGCGGCGCCATCACGTTGAAGGCGCCCACACTTTCGCTGCCGGCATCGGTCTTGCTGGGTGCATCGGTGGCAGGTGGCGCGGGCGGCGAGGATGAGTACGGCGGTTTGCCGCAAGGCACCGGCGGCGCGGGCGGCGTGATCAACCTGGAGACCACCTCCGCCAGCGGCCGCATCCAGCTGTCGGGTTCGCAGCAGGGACTGAATGCACTGGGTGCCAGCCCGGCGCAGCCCTATACGGGCACGGTACATCTGCGGGCCGGTTCGGGTGGCATCGTCGTGGGCTCCGGGGCCGTGTTGCACACGGGCTCGCTGCACCTGGACTCGCCCTTGGCGCATGCCAACACTCTGGGCAATGTGAGCATCCTGGGCGACAACGACATCCGTGAGGTCTATGGCCCGGTGACCAACCCCAGCGTGTACCAGGGCCCGTCCATGGGTAGCGGCCCGGCCAGGCTGACGCTGGAGTCCAACGCGCAGGCCCTGCGCCTGGGCGGCGGCAATTCGCAGGCGCTGACGGTGGCGGGTGACATATCGATCACCCTGCTGGCCGCTGAAGGCCGTGAGGAAGGCGGCACGCTGGTGATTGCCGACACGGTGCAGTCTCAAAACGGCACCATCAGCCTGTACACCAACAAGCTCAAGCTGGCGTCTGGCGCGTCGCATGAAAAGCTGGTTGCAACGAACCATGACCGGGGCGCGGTGCAGATCATTTCTGACCGCGTCATCCGCTTCAGCCCGCAGGCGCATGCCAGCGACCCCGACAGCGAAAACGAGATCATCCTCAACAGCGACGAGATCGCCCGCATGGACACGCCGGTGCTGCGCGTGCACAACTACCTGTACTCGGCGCCTGACAGCGAATCGGTGGTGTTTGGCGCCAGCGCAGGGGCGCCTGCCCGCACGACCGATGCACCACCCGCCCCGGCGCCGGTGGACCGCGTGATGTTCAATGGCCCCGGCGCGCTGTCGCCGGGCAAGACCGTCTCTATCGAAACCAACCTGAAAGTGGCGCAGACCGAGCCCTTCTCGGTGGACCGCATGCACATCAGTGCGGGCGCGGTGGACCTGCAGCTGGCCAACCTGTTCGGCCCCGACACGGCCGGCGGGCGCGGCTGGTTCTCGGCCGATGTCGGCGGTTTTGGGGAAAGCCTGTACAGCGGCGAACAGGCCTCTGTTCGCCTGCGCAATGCAGCGCTGGGTACGCTGGAACTGTCTGCGCAAGACGCAGGCACCGGCGGCTTCAACTACAACGAACGTGGCGTGTATGCCGTGTCCAACCTGTCGGGCGGCGAAGTGGGCTCGGTGCCGCTGGTGCACATCGCGGCGGTGGACGACGAAGGTACGCCGCGCGGCAACATCGAGATCGGCCAGCCCGGTATTGAGTCGGGCAAGATCCAGCTCAAGGCCCAACACATCTACAACAAGGGCATCGCGGGTGCTCCGCTGGGCGGCGTGCTGCGCACCGTGGCCGGCGACGGCCCCAACACCGTGGCGGCCGGCGAAGACTCCATCGTTCTGGATGCGGCAGGCAACATCGGCAAGGCGGAGCCCGACGGCTACATCAGCGTCGCGCCGCTGGACGGCACCAGGGTCCATGCGCACGCAGGCACCAGTGGTGCCTTTGAGTCATCGCAGATGGCCCTGTATTTCGGGCAGGACACCGCCCCCACGCTGCTAACCAGCCTGCTGGACCTGGAGGTGGGCGGCGGCCAGGGTGAAGTGCATATCAAGTCCGCCAACGCCATCACCGTGGACAGCGTCTTTGCGCCGGCCGAGGGTGTGGTGGCCCTGTATACGGGCCAGCGCGGCGACCCGGAGGCCCCGCACGACGACGGCGTAATCACCGTCAGCGGGACCGGGCTCCTGGGCGGCCTGGCCGGGGAAGGTGGTGCGGGCACAGGCACCGTGCGGCTGGAGGGCGCAAGCGTTTACCTGGGCGCATATGCGTCGGTGCAGGCGCGTGATGCTGTGGAAATTGAGGCCCTGGGTGTGAACGCGGAATCGGGCAACATCCATCTGGCCCCCACCGCCTGGCTCGTGAGCGAAGGCGTCGTGGCGTTGCACGCACAGGGCTCCATCCTGGGCAGCACGCATGAAGCCAGCCTGGGCACCCAGATCGAAGCGCCCAAGGTCATCCTGGGCGCGCGCAAGAGCGTGGCGGCGCATGTGGATGCCGCCGAGATCGTGGCGGGCGACTCGCCCACGAACAGCACCGGCGGCAGCGACACCATCGACCTGGTACTGACCGGCGCGCAGGCCACCCGCATACGCGGCGCCGGCAACGCCGATGGCGACATCCGCATCTGGGGGCCGTTCTCCAGCCTGATCCAGGTCAGCGGCAACCTGCTGGACGGCATGGAAGGCAGCGGCGGGATGAACAGGGGCGGTGTCGTAGGCAAGAGCGTGTACATCAGCTCTGGCGGCGACCTGCACATCGGCCACCGCGTGAAGGCAACGGACGCGGAGGGCAGCGGCATTGAGCTGTACGCGGGCGACGTGATCAAGATAGGCCACTTCGACAACTACTCCGACGACGTGCATGTCATGTCACAGGCCAATATCCACGCGGCGGCGCAGAGCATTTACCTGTACCACACGGCGGGTACGCCCACGGGAACGCCGCGCGAAACACCGGCGTTGCCGAGCCTGCCCTCGGTCTACCTGCGCGCCGAAGGCACCCTTCTGGCCACGGCCTACAGCAGCGAAACGTTTGAGGTCAACGCGACCAACACCGGTGGCGTGGGCACGGTCGCCGGTGGCGGCATGAACATCAACAGCCCGACGATCAAGTTCGTGGGCGGCAACGGGCCGAACCAGTTTGCGCTGGCCACCAGCCCGGCGCTCAATTTCAGTACGACGCCGGTGTACACGCCGGGCACGGGTTTGAACTCGTTTGCGGCTTCGGGTGCGGCACCGCCGCCTTTTGTGCAGCCACCGCCGCCGCCAGCAGGCAGTCCGCCGGTGACGCCACCTACGGCGCCCCCCGTAACGCCGCCGGTGAGTCCGCCCGTCAGTCCACCGGTGACGCCCCCAGTGGCACCGCCACCCGCACCTGTACCGCCAGCGCAACCCCCGGTAGCGCCTTCTCCTGCGGCCACGCCAGCCGTCGAGCGCATCGTGGAGGTCCTGCGAAACGACACGTCCGTCACGCGCGCCGATGTGGCCGCCATCGTGGCCGAGATCGACAACAACGTGACCCGCTTCGTGACCCTGCTGATCAAGGAAGAAGCCAAGCAGGCTGAAGACCGCCGCAAGGAAGAAGAGAAGAAAGAGTCGATCGCGCTGATCAACCCCGATCAGTGCAAGTGAGCTAGAAGCGCGGCAGGTCCGGGTGGGCGATCTGCCCGCCGCGCACCAGCATCTTTCCGTATTCGGCGCAGCGGTTCAGCGTGGGGATCACCTTGCCGGGGTTCAGCAGGCCCTGCGCGTCAAACGCGCGCTTCACGCCAAACATCTGTTCGTTTTCTTCAGCGCTGAACTGCACGCACATGCTGTTGAGCTTTTCCACGCCCACACCATGCTCGCCCGTCACCGTGCCGCCCATGGCCACGCTGGTTTCCAGGATGTCGGCGCCAAACTGTTCGCAGCGGTGCAGCTGGTCGGGGTCGTTGGCGTCAAACAAAATCAGCGGGTGCAGGTTGCCGTCGCCCGCATGGAACACGTTGGCGCAGCGCAGCTGGTATTTCTTTTCCATCTGCTGGATGGCCAGCAGGATGTCGGCCAGGCGCTTGCGCGGAATGGTCGAGTCCATGCACATGTAATCGGGGCTGATGCGGCCTGACGCGGGGAACGCGTTCTTGCGCCCGCTCCAGAAGCGCAGACGCTCGGCTTCATCACGGCTCACGGCAATGGCTGTGGCACCGGCGTTGCGCAGCACCGCGCTCATGCGGCCGATTTCTTCTTCCACCTCTTCGGGCGTGCCGTCGCTCTCGCACAGCAAAATCGCCTCGGCCGTCAGGTCGTAGCCCGCGTGCACAAAATCTTCCACCGCCGCCGTCATGGGCTTGTCCATCATCTCCAGCCCCGCGGGGATGATGCCCGCCGCAATCACCGCGGCCACCGCATCGCCGGCTTTTCGGATGTCGTCAAAGCTGGCCATGATGCAGCGCGCAAGCTGTGGCTTGGGTACCAGCTTGACGGTCACCTCGGTGGTGACGGCCAGCATGCCCTCGCTGCCCACGATCACGGGCAGCAAATCAAGCCCCGGCGCGTCCAGCGCGTCGCCGCCAAACTCCACCGGCTCGCCTTCGATGGTGAAGCCGCGCACCTTCAGCACGTTGTGCAGCGTCAGGCCGTATTTGAGGCAGTGCACGCCGCCGGAATTTTCAGCCACGTTGCCGCCGATGGTGCAGGCGATCTGGCTGGACGGGTCGGGCGCGTAGTACAGGCCCATGGGCGCCGCGGCCTCGCTGATGGCCAGGTTGCGCACGCCGCACTGCACGACGGCGGTGCGGCTGTACTTGTCCAGCTTGAGGATCTTGTTGAATTTGGCCAGCGACAGCGTGACGCCCAGCGCATGCGGCATGGCGCCGCCCGACAGGCCGGTGCCCGCGCCGCGCGCCACCACCGGCACGGCCAGCGCATGGCAGGCGCGCAGCACGGCCTGCACCTGCTGCGTGGTCTCGGGCAGCGCGACCACCAGCGGGCGCTGGCGGTAGGCGGTGAGGCCGTCGCACTCATACGGCACAGTGTCTTCGTTGTGCCACAGCAGCGCATGGGCCGGCAGCACGGCGGCCAGCGCACGCACCACGGCGGCCTGTCGTTCGGTGCGTTCCAGCAGGGCAGAGTCAGGGGCATCCATATTCATGGGTGCACTGTAAGCGCATGAACGGCATCGGTGTTTGAGGGTTTTTGCGCGCCGAGCTGAAATCCGTGCAAATCCCGGTCGGCCTGCCGCTTAGCCCTAAGGTACTCACACGTAAAACCCGGTGAGAATCCTTGGCAATTGTTTCTCGCAGGGATGATTCCATGAGCGTTTCCAGCCGCACCCTCGCCGCCGCGAGCCCCGCTGTTGCAGGTCACCGCCCGCTCTCGCTGGCAATCGCCATGGCATCGTGCTTCGCCAGCATCCCGGCGCTGGCGCAGCCCACCGGCGCGCAGGCCATTCACGGCAGTGCCAGCCTCTCGCAGCAGGGCAACCGGCTGGTCGTGACCACCGCCAACGGCGCGGGCACGGGTCATTCGGCCATCAACTGGCAATCGTTTTCCATTCCCGCAGGCCAGGCCACGCACTTTGCGCAGCCCAACGCCGCCAGCACCTCCATCAACCGTGTGCTGGGCAACAACCCTTCGGCGATTTTTGGCTCACTCAGCTCCAATGGCAAGCTGGTGCTGGTCAACCCCGCCGGCATCGCCGTGGGTGCGGGTGCGGTGGTGGACACAGCGGGCTTTACCGCGTCCACGCTTCGCATGCGCGACGCCGATGCGATTGCCGGGCGCATGCTGTTTGGTGATGGCACCGGGGGTGGCACGCTGAGCGTGGGCGGCCAGATCCTGGCGCGCAGCGGCGACGCCGTGCTGGTCGCCCCGCAGGTGGACGTGGCGGCAGGCGCCCTGGTGCAAAGCCCGAACGGCGCCACGGTGCTGGCCGCAGGGCGCACGGTGGAGATCACGGGGCGCGGGCTCGAAGGCATCCGCCTGCAGGTGCAGGCACCGCAAGACAGCGCGGTGAATCTGGGAACGCTGAGCGGCGACGCGATCGCGATGTTCGCGGGCACGCTGAAGCACTCGGGCCTGGCCCGCGCCACGGCCGCCACGGTGGACGGCGGCAGGGTGGTGCTGCGCGCCGCGGGTGATGCGCTGGTGGACGGCAGCGCCAGCGCCACCGCCGGCAATCGCGGCGGTCGCATTGACCTGCTGGGCGAGCGCGTGGCGCTGCACGGCCGGGCCATGCTGGACGTATCGGGTGCAGCGGGTGGCGGTACGGTGCGCATCGGTGGCGATTACCAGGGCGCCAATGCCGACGTGCCCAACGCCAAACGGACTTTCGTGGGCGAGCAGACCACCATCCGCGCAGACGCGACCGGCAGCGGCGACGGCGGCCGCGTGATCGTCTGGGCCGACGAGGTCACGCGCGCGCTGGGCAGCATCCAGGCGCGCGGCGGCGCACAGGGCGGCGACGGCGGCTTTGTCGAAACATCCGGCAAGCGTGACCTGGCGTTCCGTGCGAAGGTGGACGTGAGCGCGCCGCACGGCGCGCAAGGCACGGTGCTGCTGGACCCCACCACCATCAACATCGTGGGCGGTACGGGCGACGGCACGACCGACGGCACGGCGGCCTTTGAGGGCGCACCCAGCGCGCTGAGCGGCGCCATCAACTTCAGCGACACCGGCCCCACCACGGTGTACCAGTCGGAGCTGGAAGGCATCGTGGGCGGCAACGTGGTGCTGGAGGCAACCAGCGGCATCACCACCGGCGGCACTTTCACGGGCGGCGCTGTCGTGATGGCCAACAACACCAACCTCACGCTGCGCACGCGCAACGCGGGGGGCGACGGCACCGGTGGCATCAACCTGGTGGGCAGCGTGACCGGCGTCAACCTGGAATGGCGCACGCAGGGCACCGGCACGATCACGATGGAAGCCGGCACGGACCCCACCCCGCAGGCCGTGGCGCTGACGGTCGGCAAGCTGTCCACGCAGGGCGGCGCCGTGACCGTCAAGTCGTCCGGCTCCGCCGTGGTGCGCGGCGTGGCCACCGCGCCGGGCGCGCCGGGCAATGGCGGCGCCATTGACATCAAGTCCGGTGGCTTCATGACGCTGGACGACATTGACGCGCGCGGCAAGGGCGCCGGCACCGCCGGCAACGTGACGCTGGAATCAGGCAACGCGATCAGCGTGTCCACCAACAAGACGGTGTATGCCAACCAGCTCAAGATGAAGTCGGCCAACGGCATCACCGACGGCACGGTCACCGGCCCGGCGGCGGTGCAGGCTTCCGCGCTCAACGTGCTGAACACCGGCGGCCATGTGCTGATCAAGAGCCTGGCCGACCTCACGCTGTCTGACCTGGGCCTGGCCGCGGGTTACAGCGTCAAGAACCTGGGCATCGGCGGCAACATCACGCTGTCGTCTACCGGCAAGATCACGGTGGGCAGCCAGGTCAGCAGCAGCCAGACGGCCATCACACTGACGGCTGACAAGATGGACATTGCAGCGAACCTGACCACGGGCAGCGCCACGGCGGGCAGCGTCATGCTGCGGCCCTTTGGCATGGGCACGGCCATTGACCTGGGCTCCACGGCCGACACCAATGCGCCCCTGGAGCTGTCCGACGCGGAGCTGGACCGCATCACCGCCGGGTTGCTGCGCATCGGCGGCGACAGCACCAATTACACGGGTGGCATCAACCTGACGCAGCACATCAGCCTGGGCAATACGCTGGTCGACAAGCTCAGCCTGGTCAACGCGGGCGCCATCCAGACCACGAGCTTCTACACCCTGGCTGCCAGCAAGCTCAATGCCGAAAGCGCTGCCTCGGTGACGCTGGGCAATAACAACAGCGTGACCCAGCTGTCGGGCACTTACGGCGGCACGGGCGGATTCACATTCAACAACAACGGGGCGCTGGCGATTGGTGCAATCGACACCGCCACTGGCGTGACGGCCAAAGCGGGCGCGAGCGGCAACCTGTCCATCACCACATCGGGCCTGCTGACGGTGGGCGAGAACATCACAGGCGGTGACGCTGGCGGCAGCACCACCTTGACGGGCGGCGGCATCACGCTGGGCGCGAGCAAGGCGGTCTCGTCGAGTGTGGGCGGCGTCACGTTGAACGGTGGCACCACCGGCAACCTGTCCCTGGGCGCGGGCACGCTGGGCACCGGCACCGGCGGCGGTACCATCATCCTGCGCGACGCGGCCAACGTGACGCTGGGTACGGTGAATGGCGGCACGAGCACGCTGCTGGTCAACACCAATATCACCGGCGCCATCAACCAGCATGCGACGAACTTCCTCAGCATCGCCAACCTCACCGCGGCGGCGCCCGGTGGCATCAACCTCAACAACACGGCCAACCAGCTGTCGACGGTGTCGGGCCTGTCCACCAGCCCCAACAACAATCCCATCACACTGTACGACTCCACCGGTGGCCTGACGATCAGTGGTGCAGTG
>CALRZF020000148.1:0-8781 GCA_943372585.1 Ramlibacter sp. 2FC
GTCATGAAGAAAAAAGGTGTCTGCGGTGCCACCGGACCGGCATCCTGAACCGGGGTTCAGGTGGGCTAGGTCAACCTGGCGTTGGGTTCATCTGACGCGAGATGATCACGCTCACCAGGGGATGTTCCAGGCCCGGGCTCTAAGAGCATTGGTTCAAGGAAATATAAAGCCCGGCATGCACTGCAGACGATTTGGATTGTAGGCGCTTGTGGGTTTGCGTGTGCCGCAAAACCGTTGTGCGGCTCAGAGCAGGCGGCCGTCCTGGCCCAGGGCGCGGTCCAGGCGCTGCACCAGCGAGCCCAGGCGCGGGTCGCTCACGCCGCTGGTGCCGTCGGTGGTGTCGCCGAAATCGCCGTTGCCAAAGCCGGAGGCCTGGAACGACGGCGGCGTGTCCCGCAGTGCCGGGCGCTCGGCCACATCAAACGCCAGGTTCAACGCAGCGAGCACGGCAATGCGGTCGCGCGCCTTGACTTTGCCCGCGTCGCGGATCTTGCACATGGCGGTGTCGACCTTTTCCACGGCGTCCAGCAGGCGCGATTCACCGCCTTCGGGGCAGCCGAGCAGGTAGCTCTGGCCCATGATCTGCACTTCGAGCTGTTTGGTGGCCATGTGGGATGCGTGGGGAAAAATCAGGCTGCGTTCTTGATGTCGGGCAGGCGCTCCAGCAGCGCGTCTACGCGCGAGCGGGCTGCCGACAGGCGGGACTTGAGCGAGTCGCGCTCTTGCGTAAGCACCTCGACCTGGCCGGCCAGCAGGGCATTGGTGCGCTGCAGTTCTTCATAGCGTACAAGCAGGCGCTCTACGCGTTCGGCGATCTGGTCGATTTGGGCTGGGCTGGCCATACAGCAGACGATTGTAGGGTTAGCGGCAGGTTTCGCCCCTAAAATGTGCGCGTTGGTGCTCGCGGTGTGGTTCACATGCCGCAGTTCAACGGGAAGCAGGAGGGTCGCGCCATCAACCGCAAGACCTAACCTGCGCTGCCCCCGCAACGGTAAGTGGACGGGCCTTCGGGCTCCGCTTTTGTCAAACGGCCACTGGGCGCGTGAACCACGCACCTGGGAAGGCGACAGGAGTCGTTCCATCAGCCCGGATACCGGCCAACAAGGTGGTGGTGCGCGTCAAGCGCGCCGCCGTGACGCCCATGCACCGGCGGGGAAGCCGGTGAGGGCAATTGCCTTGGTTACTTTCACTGATGAAATCCTCTGTGTTCCCTGCGCGGCTTGCCGCGCTTCCGCTGGCGTTGACCGCCTTGTTTCCTGCGTTCCCGTCCCTGTCCCAAACCGCCATGGCGCCCATCCAGGTCGCTGCATTGGGCGAAACCGTGGTCACCGCCACACGCAATCCCACCCGCACCGACGAACTGGTGAGCGAAGTGGTGGTGGTCACGCGCGAGCAGATCGAAGCATCCACCGCGCGCACCGTGCCCGAGCTGCTGGCCCGCACCGCCGGCCTGCAGATGTCGGCCAATGGCGGGCCCGGCAAGACGTCCAGTGTGTTCATCCGCGGTACGGAATCGCGCCACACCATCTTGCTGATCGACGGCGTGCGCTATGGCTCGGCCACCGCCGGCACGCCCACGTGGGACGCGGTGCCCGTGGACATGATCGAGCGCATCGAGGTGCTCAAGGGCCCGGCGTCTGCGCTGTACGGCAGCGAAGGCGTGGGCGGCGTGGTGCAGATCTTCACGCGGCGCGGCCAGCAGGGGCTGCATCCCTATGCATCGGCCACCGTGGGCGGCCATGATCACCGCCAGGCCGCTGCGGGCGCGACCGGCGGGCAGGGCGCCTGGAACTACGCGCTGGGCGTGCAGACGATGCGCGAAGGCGGCTACTCGTCTACCAACACCAAGGTGCAGTTCGGCAACCACAATCCCGACACCGACGCTTTCAACCAGGACGCGCTGAACGCGTCGCTGGGCTACAAGTTCAACGCTGACTGGTCGGCGGACGCCAGCGTGCTGTATTCCGACGGCGTGAGCCACATCGACGACGGCCCGGGCCGTGACGCGCAGACGGCGGTGCGCAGCTTTGCCGGCAACCTCGGCCTGAAGGGCCGCGTGATGCCCGGCTGGCAAACCGAGCTGCGTTACGGCCAGGGCGTGGACACGTCGAACGCCAAGGTGGCCGCCACGCTGCCCACCGACTTCAAGACGCAACAGGACCAGCTGACCTGGCAGAACAACATCGACACGCCCCTGGGCGTGGTGTTGGCGGGGCTGGAGCACCGCACGCAGAAAGTCAGCGGCTCCACCGCTTACACGGTGAATGAACGCACCATCAACGCGGTGTTCATCGGCCTGAACGGCAGCGCGGGCAGCCACAGCTGGCAGGCCAACGCGCGGCGCGACAACAACTCGCAGTTCGGCGGCAGCAGCACGGGCTTTGTGGGCTATGGTTATCGCATCGCCCCGGCGTGGCGTGCCAGCGTGTCGCACGGCACCACGTTTGTGGCGCCGTCGTTCAACCAGCTGTACTTCCCCGGCTTTGGCAACCCGGCGCTGCAGCCTGAAGAGGGCAAGAACACCGACATCGGCCTGACCTGGTCGGCCGGCGGGCATGAGGTGAAGCTCGTGCGCTTTGACAACAAGATCCGTGGCTACATGACCAACACCACGCTGCCCATCAACATCCCGCGTACCCGCATTGACGGCTGGGCGCTGGGCTACGAGGGCAAGGTGGGCGCGCTGGCGCTGCGCGCGGCCTACGATGCGCTGGACCCGCGCAACGAGCAGAACGGCCGCCTGCTGCCGCGCCGCGCGAAACAGCAGGTCATGCTGGGTGCGGACTACGGCAGCGGCGCCTGGCGTTTTGGCGGCTCGGTGCTGAACGTGGGTTCGCGCTTTGACGACGCGGCCAACACGCGGGCGTTGCCCGGCTACACCACGGTAGACCTGTATGTGGACTACGCCGTGAGCAAGGACTGGAGCCTGCAGGCCAAGGTGAACAACCTGACCGACCGCCAGTACGAAACCGCGCTGGGCTATAACCAGGCTGGCCGCGCGGCGTACCTCACGCTGCGCTGGCAGCCGCGTTGAACGGCGCCATGATGCCGTCCACCCGCTTGCCCGTTCAATGCCCGTGTGTGCTGGTCGCGGCCCCCGCGTCCGGCCAGGGCAAGACGACGGTGGCCGCCGCGCTGGCGCGGCTGCATGCGCGCGCCGGGCGGCGGGTGCGGGTGTTCAAGTGCGGGCCGGACTTTCTGGACCCTTACTGGCTGGCGCTGGCCAGCGGTGCGCCCGTGCACCAGCTGGACCTGTGGATGACCGGCGCCGCCGACTGCGCGGCCCGGCTGTACGCCGCTGCGTCTGAAGCCGACCTGGTCATTGTGGAAGGCGTCATGGGCCTGTTCGACGGCGAGCCCAGCGCGGCCGATCTGGCGCAGCGCTTTGGCCTGCCGGTGCTGGCGGTGGTGGATGCATCGGCCATGGCCGGCACGTTTGGCGCGTTGGCGTTTGGCCTGCAGCATTACCGCGCAGGCCTGCCCTGGGCCGGTGTGCTGGCCAACCGGGTGGCCACAGAACGCCACGCCGCCATGCTGCAGGCGGGCCTGCGCGAGCCTGCGCAATGGCTGGGTGCGCTGATGCGCAATGCGGCACTGCAGCTGCCCGAGCGCCATCTGGGCTTGACGGTGGCCACCGAGGTGCCTGACGCCCTGGCGCGGCTCGACGCCGCGGCGGATGCGCTGGCGGCCACACCGCTGGGGCGGCTGGACGCTGAAGGCCTGCAACGCTTTGCTGTGCGCTTTGATGCGCCACAGGTGGACGAGCCTGCCATACCGCCGCTGCTGGCCGGCCGAACCGTGGCCGTGGCGCGCGACGCAGCGTTCTGCTTCCTCTACGCGGCCAACCTGGATTGCCTGCAGGCTTTGGGCGCGCGCGTGGAATTCTTCTCGCCGCTGGCCCATCAGGCATTGCCTGAATGCGACGCTGTGTGGCTGCCCGGCGGCTACCCCGAACTGCATGCCGCAGTACTGGGCGCGGCTGTGGTTACGCGCAACAGCTTGCATGCGCATGCGGCCGCAGGCCGGCCCGTGTGGGCCGAGTGCGGTGGCATGATGGCGCTGTTTGACCAACTCACCACGGCAGACGGCGCAACCCACGCGATGTGGGGCCTGCTGCCGGGCCACGTCACCATGCAAAAGCGGCTGGCGGCCCTGGGGCCGCAACAACTGGCGCTGCACGCAGGCACGCTGCGCGGCCATACGTTTCACTATTCCACCTGCCAGACCCCACTGGCACCCGTGGCGCACACCATGCGCGGCGGCGCGCTGGCGGCCGTGGGGCAGGGAGAAGCCGTGTACCGCCAGGGCAGCGTGCAGGGCAGCTACTTCCATGCGTGGTTTTCATCCAGCCCAGCCGCTGCGGCGCAGCTGTTCGTGGGGGCTGCGTGATGGCACTGGACATCCGCACCGGACCGCAGCGCATCGTCTGCCTGACCGAGGAGACGACCGAATGGCTGTACCTGCTGGGGGAAGAAGCGCGCATTGTGGGCATCTCGGGTTACACCGTGCGCCCGCGCCGCGCACGTGAGGAAAAGCCCAAGGTCAGCGCCTTCCTGAGCGCGAAGATCGACAAGATCCTGGCGCTGCAACCCGACTGCGTATTCGGCTTTTCCGACCTGCAGGCCGACATTGCCAGCGAACTCATCAAACACGGCGTACAGGTCACGGTGTTCAACCAGCGCAGCGTGGAAGAGATTTTCTCCATGCTGTACCAGGTGGCGGCCATGGTGGGGCAGGCGCAGCGGGGGCTTGAATTGCTGCAGGCCATGCGTGAAAGGCTGCTGCAGATCGAAGCCGCAGGCCGTGCGCTGCCGCGCCGCCCGCGCGTGTTTTTTGAGGAATGGGACGAACCGCACATCAGTGCCATCCAGTGGGTGTCGCAGCTGGCAGGCATTGCGGGCGGTGACGACATCTTCCCTGAGCTGGCGGTGCAAAGCCTGGGCAAGAACCGCATCATTGCCGATGGCGCAGAGATCGTGCGGCGCAACCCCGACATCATCATTGGCTCGTGGTGCGGCAAGAAGTTTCGTGCCGAAAAAGTGGCGGCGCGCGCGGGCTGGCAGGACGTGAACGCGGTGAAGAACGCGCAGCTGTTCGAGATCAAGTCCGCCGACATCCTGCAGCCCGGGCCGGCTGCGCTGACGGACGGGGTGGAGCAACTGCACCGCATCATGCTGAACTGGGCCGAGCAACATGCGTGAACTGATCCTGGGCGGGCAACGCAGTGGCAAGTCGGCGCGGGCGGAGGCACTGGCGGCGCAGTGGCTGGGCGCTTCGCCTGCGCACCGGGCTGTGTTCATTGCCACGGCCACCGCATGGGACGACGAGATGCGCGAACGCATTGCTCGCCATCAGCGCGACCGCGCGCAGCGGGTGCCGGGCATGGTGACGGTAGAGGAGCCGGTGGATCTGGCCGGTGTGCTGGCACAGCACAACGCCGCGCGCACGCTGGTGGTGGTGGATTGCCTGACGCTGTGGCTGACGAACCTGCGCATGCCTGCGCAGGGCGAGGCGGAACCCGGTGAGTCCCGCGCCGACGCCTTGACCCGGGCCATCGTGGCGCACGCCGGCGCTGTGGTGATCGTCAGCAACGAGATCGGCCTGGGCGTGATCCCCATGGGCACGGAGGTCCGCGCTTTTGTGGACGCACTGGGCCGCTTGAACCAGCAGGTGGCGGCGGCGTGCGACCGCGTGACCTTGATGGCGGCCGGCTTGCCGCTGACGCTGAAAGACAAAGCATGAAGAAGTTTCTGGCCGTGCTGATGTGCTGTCTTGCGTGGCACGCACAAGCCCTGCAGATCACCGACGACCGCGGCGTGACTGTGACGCTGCCCGCCAGCCCGCAACGTATCGTGACGCTGCTGCCGTCGCTGACAGAGACCGTGTGCGAGTTGGGCCAGTGCCACCGCATCATCGGTGTGGACCGTTACTCCAACTTCCCTGCGCAGGTGCGCAAACTGCCGCAGGTGGGCGGTGGTATCGACCCGAACATCGAAGCGGTGGTGGCCCTCAAGCCCGACGTGGTGCTCATGGCCACGTCGTCGCGCGGCGTGCAGCGGCTCGAATCGCTGGGGCTGAATGTGCTGGCCCTGGAGCCCAGAAGCACGGCCGACGCGCAGCGCGTGATGGGCAAGCTGGGCCAGTTGCTGGAGGTGCCCGACGCGCAGCGCATCTGGCGCAACATTGACGCGGGCGTGGCAGCGGCGGCGCAGTCCCTGCCGCCGTCGGCGCGCAAGCTGCGGGTGTATTACGAGGTCAGTGTGGGGGGCTATGCGGCGGGCGTCACGTCGTTCATCGGTGAAAACATGGCACGCCTGGGTGTGCAGAACATCGTGACGCCTGACCTGGGGCCGTACCCGCGCATCAACCCCGAATACGTGGTGCGCGCCAACCCCGACATCATCATGATCGGCCAGCGCAACGTGGCCGGCATGGCGCAGCGCCCGGGCTGGGCGGGCATGCGTGCGTTGCGCGAGCAGCGCGTGTGTGTGTTCACGCCCGAGGAATCCGACGTGCTGGTGCGCCCCGGCCCGCGCATGGCCGAGGGCGCGCGCCTGCTGGCGCGCTGCATTGCCGACAAGGGCGGAGCGGCCGTGCGATGAGGGCCGCCCCATGAATGCCCGTATTGCGTGGCTGACCCTGGCGCTTCTGCTGGCCGCTGCCGCCGTACTGGCCGTGGGGGTGGGCGTGGGCAGCACCGGTTTTGCCAGCGTACTGCAGGCGCGCCACGACCCGGTGGCCTGGCAGATCGTGTGGGACATCCGGTTGCCGCGCACGTTGGGCGCGTGGCTGGCCGGCGCCCTGCTGGGGCTGGCGGGCGCCGTGGCGCAGGGGCTGTTTCGCAACCCGCTGGCCGACCCGTACCTGCTGGGCAGTGCGTCGGGCGCGGCGCTGGGCGTGGCGGTGGCGCTGGCATTGTTTGGTGTGTCGCCCTTTGCCACACAGTGGGTGGCCCGCCTGGGCCTGACCGGCGCGGCTTTCACCGGTGCGGTGCTGGGGGTGCTGCTCACACTGGCGCTGGCCAAGGGCGTGCATCACACGCTGCGGCTGTTGCTGGCCGGGGTGATCGTGGGCGTGGTGCTGAGCGCCGCGCGCGACCTGATCACGATTGCCGTGCCCGACGTGCTGCAGGCCATGCAGGCCTTCACGCTGGGCAGCACGGGCTTTGTGGGCTGGTCGTCGTGCCTGGTCATGGCGGCGGTGCTGTTGCCTGCGGCCACCGTGGCCTGGGCATTGGGCCGCGGGCTGGACGGCCTGGCTTTGGGTGAATCGACCGCGCAGAGCCTGGGTGTGCCGCTGGCGCTGATGCGCACGCTGCTGGTGGCGGTGCTCGCCATGGCCACCGGCGCGGCGGTGGCACAGACCGGGTTGATTGCCTTTGTGGGCCTGGCCGCGCCGCACCTGGTGCGCTCCATCGTCAAGACCACGCACGGCCGGCTGGTGCTGCTGAGCGCCGCCATGGGCGGCCTGCTGCTGATGGCGGCCGATGTGCTGGCGCGCTGGGTGATCGCGCCGCAGGAACTGCCCGTGGGTGTGCTCACCGCGCTGCTGGGCGGCGGCTACCTGTTGCGGCTGATGCACCGCGGGCGCGGTCTGGGCGCGAGGGCTTCATGACGAACGCGATCCAGACAAGTGGCGTGCATGTATCGCTGGGCGGCACCGAGGTGCTGCACGGCATTGACCTGGCGTTGCCTGCCGGCCGCTGGACGGCCATCGTCGGCCCCAATGGCGCAGGTAAGTCCACGCTGCTCAAGGCCATGGCCGGGCTGCTGCCGCATGCGGGCACCGTGGCGCTGCTGGGCCAGCCGCTGGCCGCGCTGGGCCAGCGGGAACGCGCACGCACGCTGTCCTGGCTGGGGCAGGGCGAGGTGGGCGCCGACGACCTGTCGGTGTACGACGTGGCCATGCTGGGCCGCCTGCCGCACCAGCCCTGGCTGGCGCCGCCATCGCCGGCGGACCGCACAGCGGTAGAGCATGCCCTGCGTGCAACGCAGGCCTGGGACTGGCGCGAGCGATCGCTCGGCGCGCTGTCAGGCGGCGAACGCCAGCGCGTGCTGCTGGCCCGCGCGCTGGCGGTAAACGCGCAGGTGCTGCTGATGGACGAACCCCTGACCAACCTGGACCCACCGCACCAGGCCGACTGGCTGGCGCTGGTGCGCGAACTGGTGGCCGTGGGCAAAACGGTGGTCAGCGTCCTGCATGAAATCTCTATCGCGTTGCATGCACAAGAGGTGGTCGTGATGGCCGCGGGCCGCGTGGTGCATCAGGGCGCCAGTGCCGATGTGGCCACGCACCGCGCGCTGGAGCAGGTGTTTGACCGGCGCATTGTCATCCACCCCCTGGGTAGCGAATGGGTCGCCGTACCCAAGTGACTTGAACTGGATTAATTGGAATCTGACCCCGATTAGGAATTGACATGCAAATCGAAACACCGCCGTCTGCCAAGCCATATGACAAGCCCGAAGGGGAGCGGCGCGGGATCGTCATCGTGAACACGGGCGACGGCAAGGGCAAGAGCACGGCGGCGTTTGGGCTGGCGCTGCGCGCGCATGGTCGGGGCAAGGCGGTGCAGATCTACCAGTTCATGAAGGTGCCTTCGGCGCGCTTTGGCGAGCACCGCATGTTTGAGCAGATCGGCATTCCGATTGAAGGCTTGGGCGACGGCTTCAGCTGGAAGAGCCAGGACCTGGAGCATTCGGCGCAGCTGGCGCGCGACGGCTGGCAGAAGGCGCGCGCGACCATCCTGGCCGGCGAACATTTCCTGGTGGTGCTGGACGAGAT
>CALRZF020000149.1:0-8768 GCA_943372585.1 Ramlibacter sp. 2FC
ACCGGCACACCGGTGGCGCAGGGCTTTGAGTACAACTCCGGCACCAACACCCATTTCCTGGATGTGGACCAGATCACCCGCACCAACCGCCTTGCCATGGAAGGTCTTCATTGACCCCGGTTTCGATTCCCTATGGCCGCCAGTCGATCAATGACGACGACATCGCCGCCGTCACGGCCGTTCTTCAATCCGACTTCCTGACCCAGGGCCCGGTCACGCCGCGGTTTGAGTCGGCCGTGGTGGCCTACCTTGACAGCCCCACGCCCCTGCATGCCCTGGCCGTCAACAGCGCCACGTCCGCCCTGCACATCGCCTGCATGGCCCTGGAGGTCGGCCCGGGCGACAGCGTCTGGACCTGCGCCAACAGCTTCGCCGCCTCGTCCAACTGCGCCCTGTACTGCGGCGCGCAGGTGGACTTCATTGACATCGACCCGCTGACGCTCAACATGGACGTGCAGGCGCTGGCATCGCGCCTTGAAGCCGCGGACCGCGCAGGCTCGCTGCCCAAGGTGGTCATCCCGGTGGACTTTGCAGGCCGCAGCGCACCGATCAAGGAGATTCGCGCACTGGCCGACCACTATGGGTTTGCCATCATCGAAGATGCGTCGCATGCCATCGGCGGCAGCTATGCCGGGGCCAAGGTCGCCGCGCACGGTCTCGCCGACATCACGGTGTTCAGCTTTCACCCGGTCAAGATCATCACCACCGCCGAGGGAGGCATGGCCCTCACCCATAGCCCTGAGCTCGCACAGCGGCTGAACATGCTGCGCACGCACGGCATCACGCGCGAGCCGCACCTGCTGCACGACAAGACACAAGGCCCTTGGTTTTATGAGCAGCACCTGCTGGGCTACAACTACCGCATGACCGAAGTGCATGCGGCGCTGGGCCTGAGCCAGCTTGAGCGAATCGACGGCTTTGTGGATGCGCGGCACGCCGTCAACGCCCGGTATGCCCAGCTGCTGGCGCCGTTCGCGGCACAAGGCCTGCTGACGCTGCCGGTGCCTGACGACGCCAGCACGCGCTCGGCCCTGCACCTGTACCCCGTGCAACTGGGGCCGCAGGCCACCCGCACGCGCGCCCAGGTGTTCGCCAGCCTGCGCAGCGCGGGCATCGGTGTCAACGTGCACTACCTGCCCATCTACTGGCACCCCTATTACCAGCAGCTGGGGTTCAAGCGCGGCCTGTGCCCCAACGCAGAGGCCTACTACGAGGCGGCACTGAGCCTGCCCATGCATGCGGCGCTGGACGAAGCGCAACTGCAGCATGTCACTGACGCGCTGGACAAGGCACTGAGCGGCGCGCCATGAAGCTGGCGATCATTCCCGCGCGTGGCGGCAGCAAGCGGATTGCCCGCAAGAACATTCGCGCGTTTGCCGGCAGGCCGGTCATCGCCTATTCCATTGAAGCCGCCCTGGCCAGCCAATGCTTCGACCACGTCATCGTGTCCACCGACGACGATGAGATCGCCGGGATCGCCCGGGCCTGCGGCGCAGAGGTCCCCTTCACACGGCCCGCCGCACTGTCGGACGACCACACCGTGCTGGCTGACGTGATCGTCCATGCGATCGAGTGGTTCGAAGGCCACGGCCAGCCAGTCCAGGCGGCCTGCTGCGTTTTTGCAACCGCCCCTTTTGTCAGTGCCGCAGCCCTGCGCCAGGGCTGGGACGCCCTGTTCTCGGGCGGTAAAGCCTTTGCCATCGCCGTCACCTCTTTTCCCTTTGCGGTGCAGCGCGCAGTCCGCATCCTGCCCGACGGCTCGCTTGACGCGCTGTATCCGCAATACGGCAAGACGCGCTCCCAGGACCTCGAGCCCGCGTGGCACGACGCGGGGCAATTCTGCTGGGGCACGCGCGATGCGTTCATGCAGCGCCTGCCCGCTTTTGCACCGCATACCGCCGCCGTCAAGCTGCCGCGCCACCTCGTGCAGGACCTGGATACCCCTGAAGACTGGCACAGGGCAGAGCTGATGTACGAGGCGCTGCGCCGCCGCGGGGAGCTCTAGCGTGCGGTGGCTCGTACGGGCCGACGCATCGGTCACCATCGGCTCAGGCCACATTGCGCGTTGCCTCACGCTGGCCCGCCAGGCCCGCACGCACGGCGTCCAGGTGGAGTTCATCTGCCGCGACCTGCCGGGCGCGCTCATGGCGCAGATCAGGCAGGACGGCTTCATTGCCCATGCGCTGGACGCACAGCAGGACGACGCAGCGGCCACTCGCAGGATCGCAGCGGGTGAAGCCGTGCAGTGGCTGGTGGTGGACCATTACGCACTGGACGCCACATGGGAGCGCCAGGTCCAGGGAGCCGCCCGCCACATCCTGGTGATTGATGACCTGGCCAACCGCCCTCACGAATGCACCGCTTTGCTGGACCAGAACTTCTGGCCAGATGCCCACACCCGCTACAACGGCCTGGTTCCGCCCCACTGCCTTCAGTTGCTCGGGCCCGCGTACCTGCTGCTGCGCGACGAATTTGCCCGGGCGCGCGCCACGCTGCAACGCGACTTCACACGGATGCAACGGCTGCTGGTCAACTTTGGCGGTGCCGACGAGCCGAATGCGACCTGCCTGGCCCTGGACGCCCTGATCGCGCTGGGCGCGACGGACATCGCGATTGACGTGGTTATCGGGGCTGGCAATCCGCACAAGGCCGCGGTGCAGCAGCGCCTGGCGGTACTGCCCCACGCGCGTTTGCACGTGCAAGCCGCCAACATGGCCGAACTCATTGCCACGGCCGACCTCGCCATCGGCGCGTGCGGGTCCAGCACGTGGGAACGCTGCTTTCTGGGCTTGCCCACTGTGGCCGTTGTCCTGGCGGAAAATCAGCGTCTGGCCGCTGAACAGCTGGCTCAGGAAGGCGTGCTGGTCAACATCGGGGCTGTGGATGCTGCAACGCCCGCTGCGCTGCGCAAACAGGTCGCGGCGCTCATGGGCGATCCGCAGCGCCGGGCTGCGCTGGGCCAGCGCGCCATGGACATCATGCCGGCCCAGGTCGCCGACCTGGCGGGCATTCTGCTGAAACGGGGTTGAACCATCATGCTGAATTTCAGGAAGATGACCGATGCCGACCAGGAAATGGTTCTGGGCTGGCGCGTCAAACCCGAAGTCGCCGACTTCATGGTGACACAGGTCCAGAACGACCTGGCCCGCCAGCGCCGGTGGTTTGACAGCGTCAAGAACTCACCCGCGGCGCAGTACTGGATCATTGAATTTGCCGGGCGGCCCGTCGGCGTGATCAACCTGGCCGCCATCGACCTGGTCAACCGGCATGCCACATGGGGGCTGTACCTCGGTGAAAAGCTCAACTCCCCCATTGGCGGGATGATCCCCGTGTATTTCTACAATTACGTCTTTGCGCGCAGCGACCTGAACCTGCACAAGCTCTACGGCATGGTGCTTGAAACCAATACCGGGATGCTCAAGATGCATGAGGTCTGCGGCTACCGGCAGGTGGGCGTTCACCTGGACCATGTGTGGCGGCAGGGGCAGTCTCTCAACGTGCATGTGGTCGAACTGTTGCGTGACACCTGGCTGGAAAAGGGCAAGCGTTTTGCCAGCTACCAGGCCCCGTTTGAAAGCTGAGCCGCCGGCATGTGCCGCGGCGAAGAGTAATTAAAAATGATTCAAAAACAAGCCATTCTCGACCTGGTGCTGGCCGCCGTCCAATCGCTCAACGAAGAGCTGGAACCGTCGCGCCAGCTGCAGCTGGCCGAAGACACGCTGCTGTTCGGCGAGGGCTCGGACCTGGACTCACTGTCGCTGGTGTCGGTCATCGTCGATATTGAAACGGCTGTGGCCGACCAGTTCGGCGAGCCCATCAGCCTGACCGACGACAAGGCCATGAGCCGGCCGGTATCGCCCTACACCCACGTGGGGGCGTTGGTAGACTACATTTTTGAGCTCCTGGGCGGGAAATCCGCCTGAGGCACCGTTCCTGGACACCCCCGCCATGCACTATTCTGGAAAGACGGTTCTCATCACTGGCAGCAGCAGGGGCGTGGGCAGGCAACTGACCGAGCACATGCTGGCGCAGGGCGCCACCGTCATCGGCTTTGCCCGCGGCGAAGCGGGCGTCACGCACGCGGCCTACCACCACATCCAGGTGGACCTGGCCGATGCCGCAGCGATCACCACGGCCTTCATGGCGGTGCGCAAGCTCACGCCACAGGTGGACATCGTCATCAACAACGCAGCGGTGCTCACATCGCAGTACGCCATGATCATGCCGCCCGCGGCCGCACAGGCCATGGTCAACGTGAACCTGCTGGCCACCTTCCTGGTGTCGCGTGAGGCGGCCAAGCTCATGCGCAAGTCCAAGTGGGGCCGCATCATCAATATCGGCTCCATGGCGGCCAGTCTGGAGCCCATGGGCGACTCGGTCTACGCCGCCTGCAAGGCGGGCGTGGCCACGCTGGCCAATGTGATGGCCAAGGAATTCGGCTCGTTCGGCGTGACCTGCAACACACTGGCCATCTCGGCCATTGAGAGCGACATGCTCAGCCAGCTGCCGCGCGACAAGATCGACGCCATCATTGCCGGCCTGCCGGTGCCGCGTTTCGCAGCCATTGAAGACATCACCAATGTGATCGACTTTTTTGCCGCCGAAAGCAGCAGCTACATCACCGCGCAGACGATCTACCTCGGGGGGGTGAATTGACGGCCAGCCCCGTCACGCTCACACCCGTGGGGCCGGGCACCTGGCAGGTCACGGCCGGTGTTTTTGCGTCCAACTGCTACATCCATTCGGCACAACCGGGCACCTGCGTGCTGGTAGATCCGGGCCTGGACCCGCAGGGCATTGACGAGCAGTTGGGCACGCTGGGGTTGAAGCCGGTGGCCGTGCTGTGCACGCACGGCCACTTCGACCATGTCGGCGGCGCATCGCATTTCCAGTCGCGCTACGGCGTTCCGGTGCACCTGCCGCAGGCCGATGCCCCCACGGCCAAGGCGTCCAACTTCCTGTTGATGGCGCTGCGCATCCCGGCGCGCATCACCCTGGCAGATTTCACGGCGGTTGCCCCCGGCCCCGCCACCGTGCAGGCCGGCGGAGCAGACTATCGCTACCTCCCCTGCCCCGGGCACACGCCGGGCAGTTCCATCATCTGCATTGACGGCTATGGTTTTTCGGGCGACTCCATCTATGCGCGCGGCGTGGGCCTGTCCAAGCTGCCCGGTGAAAACCATGCCCTGCTGAAAGCCAGCATCCAGGCCCTGTGGGATACCCTGCCGGGCGACATGACCATGTGCCCCGGCCACGGCCCGGTGGCCACCTGGGATGCGATCCGTGAGACCAATGCATCCCTGCGGGACTTCATGTCGGCACAACACAAGGCGGTGGACGCATGACAGACCGCATTGAAGCATCCGGCATCGGCATCATCGGCCTGGGGCACCACCTGCCCACGCGCATTGAAACCAACGAAGAGCTGTGCGCCAACCTGGACGTCACGCCCGAATGGATCTTGGAGAAGACCGGCATCGCACGCCGCTACCTGGCACTGCCTGAAGACACGGCCTCCGGCTATGCGCTGGCCGCGGCACGCAAGGCGCTGGACACCGCAGGCCTTGGCGCAGCGGATATTGACCTGGTCGTGGCCTGCACCTTCTCGGCCGACTACACCTTCCCGCCCCTGTCGGCCAAGGTGCACAAGGACTTGGGCCTGCGCGGCGGCCAGATCTTTGACCTGCAGGCCAACTGCTCCGGCTTCGTCAGCGGCCTGACGGCCGCCACAGACCGCATGCGTCTGGACGATTCGGTTCGAAATGCGCTGGTCATCGGCGTGGAAATGAACAGCCGGGTGATCGACCGGCGCAATGCCGATGCGTCCATCTACCACAGCGATGGCGCGGGCGCCGTGGTGCTGGGCCGCACACCGGGCGCGGGCATCATCGCATCGTCGTTCCATACCGACAGCTCCAACTACGAGGCCGTCAGGCTGCGCGGCGGCGGCTCGTCATTCCGCGCTTCGGGCGGCGGCTTTGACCCCGCAGTGGACATGATGGAGCTCAACGGCATTGCCACCTGGAAGCAGGCCATCACACATTTGCCTCCTGTGATCCGCTCGGCACTGGCCAAGGCGGGCGCGACGGTGCCGGATGTTGATTTCTTCATCTTCCACCAGGCCAACCTGCGCCTGATCGAGTACCT
The DNA here is from genome assembly GCA_943372585.1 of Ramlibacter sp. 2FC. Classification (GTDB taxonomy): domain Bacteria; phylum Pseudomonadota; class Gammaproteobacteria; order Burkholderiales; family Burkholderiaceae_C; genus RAM1. The sequence goes on from CALRZF020000149.1 coordinate 6,148, forward strand.
GGTGCGCAAGATGAAAATCGAGGACAGCCGCACTTTCACCAACGTACAGGACATCGGCAACACCGGTGCCGCCTCGGTGCCCATTGCCTTGAGCGAAGCCTGGGGCAAGGGGCTGCTGGCCAAAGACAGCCTCGTCACACTGGCCGCCGTGGGCGCAGGTTTCAATTTCGGCGCCAGCGCATGGCGCTGGGCCATCCAGCCACCAACACCAGGGAGCAGCGATGTTTCAGGACTTTGATGCGATCCAGGTGGGGGACGAGCGCTCACTGCAAAAAACCATCACTGCAGAGGATGTGCGCCGGTTCGTCGAGATGACGGGCGACGACAACCCGCTGCACGTAGACCCGCAGTACGCCCAGACCACGCCGTTCAAGGACGTGGTGGTCCACGGCATGCTGGGGGCTGCGTTTTTATCGACCGTGATCGGCACCAAGCTGCCCGGCAAGGGCGCGCTGTGGGTGTCACAGCAGATGGACTTTCTGCTGCCGGTGCGCCTGGGCGACCAGCTGACCGTGACTTGCGCGGTCACAAAAAAACATGCGGGCGAACGCCTGCTGGAGCTGGACACCACCATCGTCAACCAGCACCGCCAGAAGGTGCTGACGGGCCGCGGCAAGGTCAAGGTCATGGAAGCCCCTGCGCCCCAGGCGCAGGGCACTGTGGCCGCAGGCTGTCGCGTTGCCATCGTGACCGGAGGCTCCGGCGGCATTGGCAGCGCCATTTGCGAGCGCCTGGCCAAAGACGGCTACGCGGTTGTCGTCCACTACGCGCGCAATGCCGACGCTGCCCAGCAAATCTGTGACCGGATCAAAAGCAGCGGCGGCAAGGCCGTGGCCGTGGGCGCAGACCTGCTGGCTGCAGATTCCGCCCAGCGGCTGGTGGATGCAGCCCTTCAGAACTTCGGCGGCGTGGGCCTGCTGGTCAACAACGCGTCGGCCCGCATCGCGTCCATCCCTGTGCTGTCCACGCAGTGGGCCGACATCCAGGCCCACCTGGATGTGCAGGTCAAGGCTGCACTCACCCTGTCGCAGCTGTGCGCCAAAGACATGGCCCAACGCAAGGCGGGCCGTATCGTGAACATCGGCTCGCAGGCCACCGACGGCGTGCCCACCGCCGGCTGGCTGCACTACACCCTGGCCAAAACTGCCCAGGCCGCGCTCACCCGCAGCCTGGCGCTGGAGCTGGGGCCCCTGGGCATCGGCGTGAACACGGTGGCCCCGGGCATGACCGACACCAACCTGATCGGCGACATCCCGGAAAAGGTGCAGCTACTCACCGCTCGCCAGACCCCCCTGCGCCGCCTGGCCACGGCCGACGACATTGCCGGCGCGGTGGCTTACCTGGCCTCGGACGCGGCGCAGTTCGTCACCGGCCAGACGCTGCGGGTCAACGGCGGCCTGGTGATGTGAATGACCTCTGGCAACGTTGACGCGCGGACGGCGCTGCAGGATTCGGGGGTCTCGCTGGCCAAGGTGATGCAGGCGCTCAAGGCCATTGAGCCCGGCCTGGGCGCATCGCGCACCGTGCACCTGGGCGTGTCTGCAGCCATCACCGCAGACGGCCTGGCGCCGTTCCTGCGCAAGCAGGCCGCCCTGGCCGGCGTCAAGGCCGTGGTGACGCAAGGCGGGTTTGATGACCCGCTGGGTGACATGACGCGGTTCGCTGCGCAAGGCGTCACCCATGTGGTGCTGATGCCGTTCCTGGATGCCGTCCTGGCGCACCTGGAGTCGCGCGCCGCCACGCTGGACCCGGCCGAGCTGGAGGCCAAGGCGGCCGAGTTTTCTGCCCGCTACACACTGGCGCTGCAGCAGGCCGCGGGCTTTGACACGGTCTTCGTCTGCAGCCTGCACCGCATCACCCGCGCGCCAGGTGGCGACGAAGATGCCGTGGAGCAGTTGCTGGCCCGCTTCAACGGCCTCCTGCGCGCTGTGGTGCAGACCCATGCCAACGCCAAATGGATTGACACGGGCGGCATCGTCCAGCAGATCGGCCTGGACGCCGCGATCGACGCCCGCTTTTACTACCGCGCCAAGGCGCCCTACACCCCGCGCTATATGGACGCGCTGGCCTCGGCCGTCAGCGTGGCGTCCAGGGGCTTTGGCACCTACTTCTACAAATGCCTGGTGCTGGACTGCGACAACACGCTGTGGGGCGGTGTTCTGGGTGAGGACGGCCTGGCGGGCATTCAGCTGGACCCATTCAACTACCCCGGCAATGTCTTCTGGCGGGTGCAGAACCAGCTGGCCCAGCTGCAGCAGCAGGGCGTGCTGCTGTGCCTGTGCAGCAAAAACAACCCCGAAGACGTGCAAGAGGCATTGGCGAGACACACGTCCATGGTGCTTAAAGCCTCGCACATCGTGGTGAGCAAGGTGAACTGGCAGGACAAGCCGCAGAATTTGCGCGAGATCGCCACCGAACTCAACCTGGGGCTGGACAGCCTCATCTTTGTGGACGACTCGGACTTTGAGTGCAATGCCGTGCGCAGCCAGCTGCCCCAGGTGCGGGTGCTGCAGGTGCCCGCCAACCTGCCCGACTACCCGGGCCTGATCGCCCAGGCGGCCCAGCTGCTGGTGGGCGCCGGGATTTCCGCGGAAAGCCAGGGCAAGACCGAGCAGTACAGC
>CALRZF020000150.1:0-8720 GCA_943372585.1 Ramlibacter sp. 2FC
TAGCGCCCGTTCACGCGGTAGTAGTGAGGCTCGATCTCTTCATACCCCGTGGCGCCATGGTGCACGTCGGCGGTTGAATTGAGCCGGCACAGCAGCACACCGCCCGGTGCGATGCAGCGGCGCACCTCGGCCACCGCGTCCAGCGTGACCTCCCAGCGGAAGTAGTGCAGGCACAGGCTGGCCAGCACGGCGCCAAACGTCGCATCGGCAAACGGCATGGGTTGCTGAAGATCGTGGCGTATGCGCAATGCGCCGGGTGCGTTGCGTGCGCATTGCACCAGTGCGTCGGCGGCGATGTCGGTAGCCGTCACCGCAAAGCCCTGGCGCACCAGCCAGGCGGTGTCGATGCCGGTGTCGCACCCCAGCTCCAGCACGGGCCGCGTGGCCGCTGCGCCTCGCAGCAGCGCCAGCCATCGGTCCAGCCAGGGGTCGCGGTCGTAGCTCAATGCAGCCGGTCCGCCAGCCCCGCCAGGCCGGCGCGCCGGTGCACGCCCAGCTTGTCGAACACGCGCTGCAGGTAGGTCCGCACGCTGGGCAGGGCAATACCCAGCTCGCGGGCAATTTCCTTGTCGGTCAGCCCCCGGCAAACGCAGCGCGCCACGTCCAGCTCGCGCCGGCTTAGCGCCGCGCCCGCAGCCGCCACGGCGGTGGGCGCATGGGCCTGGCGCGCGCGGCGCAGCGCAGCCACGAAGGCGGGCTCGATCATGTCCAGCAACTGTTTGTCGTGCGCGTCGAATTCACGCCGCTGCCGCCCGCGCCAGATGCGCAGGTCGCCCAGCGCCTGATCGCCGTCAAACGCGTGCAGGTTGATGCCCCAGTGCAGCCCGTCGCGCGCCAGAAAGTCGTTGAAAAATTCGGTTTTCAGGAACGCGGCGCGCGGCATGACTTCGCTCACCAGCGTGGCATGGCGGCGCGACTGCAGCTTGAAGGTGATGGGGTCGTGGTACTGGTACCAGGCCTCATATTTCGCCAGGTTGCCCTCGTCCATGTGGATGGCGATGCGGTGGTCAAACGTGGCCGTGGGCGCGCTCCACACATACGACGCGAAATGGTCCGCGCCCAGCAGCGCCATCGTGGCGTGGCCGATGCGTTCGCGGATTTCGCGCTCGTTCAGGTCCTCGGCCAGCAGCGAAAAGCAGGTGGCCAGCGCGCGTTGTTCGGGACCGGACAGGAACATGCCCGCAAGCCTAGGGCCAAGCGGGTTGCCGGTCAACCGGGCGCTGTCGTTGTTTTTGATGACAGACAGCAAAGGCCGCGGGCCCCACGATGCAGGCACAACATCTCTTGAGGAGAAGCCATGGTTCACCGATGCGTTTGCCGCTACATCCCCGTCGCGCTGGTTGCCGCCACCCTGGCCGGCTGCGCCACCGGCCCCGCCGCCCCCGACATCGACGCGTTGACCGCCACCGATGCGGCGGCCCGCATCTGCGCCGGCACCCTCAGCAGCGAGGCGCTCACCCGTGCCTACCTGGCCCGGGCCAAAGCCCGGCCCGAGCTCAATGCCTTTGTGACGCTGGACGAAGCCGGCGCAACGCAGGCCGCCCGTGCGGCGGATCAGCGCCGCGCCGCTGGTGCTGCCTGCCTGCCACTGCAGGGCGTCCCCATCGTCGTCAAGGACAACATCCAGGCGCGCGGCCTGCCTGCCACCGCCGGCACGCCTGCGCTGAAAGGCTTTGTGCCCACGGCTGATGCCCCCGTGCTGCAAAAGCTGCGCGACGCGGGTGCCGTGGTGCTGGGCAAAACCAACATGCACGAGCTGGCGTTTGGCGTGTCGGGCTACAACGCCGCGTTCAACACCGGGCCGCAACCCGGCGTGCGCAACGCCTACGACGCCAGCAAGGTCGCAGGCGGCTCGTCATCGGGAACGGCTGCGGCGCTGGGCGCGCGCATGGCCCCTGCCGGGCTGGGCACCGACACGGGCGGCTCGGTTCGCATCCCCTGCGCTTTCAATGGCTGCGCATCGCTGCGGCCGACGGCAGGGCGCTACCCGCAGGCCGGCATTGCGCCCATCTCGCGCACGCGCGACACGGCTGGCCCGATGGCTGTGGCCATGGCGGATGTGGAGCTGCTGGACCGGGTGGTGACGGGCGCTGCTGCACCGCAGGTGCCCGTTGCACTGAACACCGTGCGCCTGGGCGTCGTGCCCGGCATGCTGGCCAACCTGGACGCCGACACGCGCGGCGCGTGGGACGCCACGCTGGGCAAGCTGCGCTCGGCGGGTGTGACCGTGGTGGATGTGCCTATGGCCCAACTGCCGGCGCTGAACGGCAACGTGGGCTTTCCCGTGGCGTTGTTCGAAGCCCATGACGATATGGTGGCTTACCTGGCGCGCTACAACACGGGCGTCAGCATCCAGCAACTGGCGGCGGCGGCCGCCAGCCCTGACGTCAAAGGGACTTACGACGCGCTCGTGATCCCGCGCAAGCTGCCCGCGCCCAGCGGGCTGGTGGACGCCGCGCCCATCTACAAGGCGGCCATGGAAGTGCACCGCCCCGCGCTCATCAAGCTGTACGCCGACACGTTTGCGGCGCAGCGGCTGGACGCCCTGGTATTCCCAACGGTGCCGCGCGTGGCGTTGGCGGCTACGCCAGACTCAAGCAGCCTGGAAAACTTCGGCCTGTTGATCCAGAACACCGACCCGGGCAGCAATGCCGGTGTGCCCGGCATTCAGCTGCCCATGGGCCTGGGCGCAGCCAGCAAGTTGCCCGTGGGGCTGGAGCTGGACGGGCCTGCGGGCAGCGACCGGCGGCTGATCGGCATCGGCATGGCGCTGGAGCAGGTGCTGGGGCGGTTGCCTGCGGGGAAATAGGTCTCAGGCGGCAACTGAAAACGGCGCTCAGGCGCCGTGGCATTTCTTGTATTTCTTGCCACTGCCGCAAGGGCACGGGTCATTGCGGCCGGGTTCAGCTTCCTTGCGGATGGTCTCAATCCGCGGGCCCAGGCTTTTCCAGAGCTGGCGCAGGTCGTACACCGCCCAGATGGCGCTGCCGAAATCGTCCACACGGTCCTGGCTCACGCTGGGCGGGCCGTCTTCGGTGTACATCGACATGGCGGGCTTGCCGGTGTCGTCTTCGGTCAGCGCGACGATGGCGCCCAGCGCTTCGTCCAGCATCTTCGCGGCGTCGGTGTCGCGCGGCGGCTGCCAGTCGTCGGGCCAGTTCTCTACCGCAAACATGAAGCCCAGCGCCCACACCTGCGCAAACGAGGGCAGTGTGGCCAGGTCGGGCGTGTCGGCGTCGCGCTCAGCTTCGGGCAGCGCCAGGATGGCGCCGCGGGTGTCCAGCACCTCGGGGTGGTAGGTGCGCTCGTCGTCCATGGTCTCCACCGGTGCGTCCAGCGCAGCCACCACTTCGGCCCAGCGCCGCCGCCAGCGCAGCACAAACTCCATGTGCTGCATGGGCTTGAAGGTGTCGCCCAGCAGTACCGGCCAATACTCGTCAGGCGCGATCTGGCGGCGCGTGCACACCAGCGCGGCCATGAAGCCTTCACAAAATTCCCACTGCGGGATTTCTTCGTCCTGCTCGCGCAGCGCGTCCAGCACGGCGTCCTGTGCGTCGAAGTCTTCGGGGGTGAGGGGCTCTGGGGGAGGTGCAGGTGGGTGGGTGTCGGTAGACATGTCGGGGCTAGGGCGTTGACGGGTTGATGTAATGTATCCGAAGTGATACAGTCGATGGATGATTCTGCTGCAGCAAACCAGGGAGTTTTCTGAATGGCTACAAGGTTTGCGGGACCTTCAGGCAAAGGCCCGTATTGTTGCGCGATTGTCCGCCGCCGTTGCCGGTAACTTTGGTGAATGTGCGCCGGTGGGCGAAGGCGTGAGTGAAATGAAGATCCATGTGGGGCCCGGCTACCGGGTGTACTTCGTGCGCAGCGGCTCGGTGGTTTATGTGTTGCTGTGCGGCGGGGACAAGTCCACACAGAAGTCAGATATCAAGCGCGCCAAGGTTCTTGCGGCGCAGGTCCCAAAGGAGTAAGCGAATGAAGCCCAAGCAACCCATCATCGAACTCACGCCCTTCGACGCGGCGGAGTACCTGACCGACGAGACGGCGATTGCCGAGTACCTGACCGCGTCGCTTGAAATCGGCGACGAACAGGTCCTGCTGAACGCCATCAGCACCGCTGCGCGTGCGCGCGGAATGAGCCAGCTCGCCCGGGACAGTGGCTTGGGGCGGGAAAGCCTTTACAAGGCATTGGCGCCCGGCGCCAAGCCGCGCTACGACACCTTGCTCAAGGTCATCCACGCCCTGGGCGTGAACATCACATTCAGCGCCGCCAGCCAGCCCGCGCACCATGTGGCCGAACCGCTTGCCGAGTACCGCGTTCGTGCCCCGCGCAAGAAGGCTGCCGCGTCATGAACCTCACCCCCGAAGAATCCCGCCGCCTGTTGGCTGCGCTGCACCGCATGGGCCTGCTGGCGCCGGATGAATCCCCTGTGCTCACGCAGCTGACCGGTGGCGTGTCGTCATTGATCGTTCGGGCTGACACGGCGCGCGGGCCGCTGTGCGTCAAGCAGGCACTGGCGCAACTGAAGGTCGCCGCCGTGTGGGAGGCCCCCGTGGAGCGCAACCGCGCCGAGGTCGCGTGGATGCGCACCGCCCACCGCATCGTGCCCGCCGCCGTACCTGCCATCCTGGGTGAAGACGCGCAGGACAACGCCTTTGCCATGGCCTGGTTGCCGCCAGAGCACTACCCGGTATGGAAGGCGCTGCTGCGTGATGGCATGGCGGAACCTGCCACCGCCACGGCTGTGGGCCGCAACCTGCTGGCTATCCACGCCGCCACGGCGGGTGATGTGGCCGTGGCCCGGCAGTTTTCCCATGACGCCGACTTCTACGCCATTCGCCTGGAGCCGTACTTTGTCGCTACGGCGCAGCGCCACCCCGCCTGCGCGGACGCACTGCACGCGCTGGTGCGCACAACAGCCCAGACAAAACTGGCGCTGGTGCATGGCGACATCAGCCCCAAGAACATCCTGGTGGGTGCGGACGGCCCGATCTTCCTGGATGCCGAATGCGCCTGGTATGGCGACCCGGCGTTTGACCTGGCGTTCTGTTTGAACCACCTGCTGCTCAAATGCGTGTGGCGGCCTGAATCCACTGCGGGCTTCATGGCCTGTTACGACGCCCTGTGCGCGGCCTACTTGAGCGGCGTGACGTGGGAGCCACCAGCGCAGACCGAGGCCCGCGCGGCGGCGTTGCTGGCCGGCATGCTGCTGGCACGCATCGACGGCAAATCCCCCGCCGAATACATCACCGCCGACGCCGACCGTGACCGCGTGCGGCATTTCGCCATTCCCCTGCTGCTGCAACCCGAACGCAGCCTGAACACTGTCCGCCAACGCTGGAGTCCCTTATGACCCGTACCCTGATCGAAACTGTTGTGGCCCGCCGCATCTGGGATTCACGCGGCCGGCCCACAGTGGAGGTGGACGTGACGCTGGCCGGCGGCGCGCGCGGGCGCGGCATGGCGCCCGCAGGTGCATCGCGTGGCAGCCGCGAGGCGGTAGACCTGCGTGACGGCGGCACACGCTTGGGCGGCTTTGACGTGCAGGCGGCGCTGGCCAACGTGAACGGCGCCATCGCGCAGCGCATCCGCGGCATGGACGCGATGGACCAGGCTGCTGTGGACGACGCGCTCATTGCCCTGGACGGCACGCCCGTCAAATCACACCTGGGCGGCAACGCCATCATCGCCACTTCGCTGGCCGTGCTGCATGCGGCAGCCGCCGCGGCGCGCCTGCCGCTGTGGCGCTACCTGTCGGGCGGCAAACCGGTGCGCATGCCGCTGCCGCAGATCCAGATCTTTGGCGGCGGCGCGCACGCGGGGCGGCGGGTGGACGTGCAGGACTTCCTGATCATGCCCATCGGTGCCGCCACGTTTGACGAAGCCATGGTGATGACCGCCGAGGTGTACCGCGCGGCCGGTGAGCTGATGGACACCATGGGCCGGCGCGCGGGCGTGGCCGATGAAGGCGGCTGGTGGCCCGACTTCAAGTCGAACGAAGAAGCGATTGAAACGCTGGTGCGCGCGATCGACGCCGCCGGCTACCGGCACAACCAGGTGGCGATTGCGCTGGACATCGCCGCGTCCGAATTCGGCAAGGGCGGCCGCTACACGCTGGGCCTGGACAAAAAAACCTACGACACGGCCGAGTGGGTGGAGGTGCTCAAAGGTTGGGTACAGCGCTACCCCATCGTGTCGGTCGAAGACCCGGTGGCCGAAGACGATACCGAGGGCATGCGCCTGTTCACCGCCGCCGTGGGCCAGCGCATCCAGGTCATTGGCGACGATTTCCTGGTGACCAACGCCGCGCTGGTGCGCGAAGCCATCGCTGCCCAGTCGTGCAACGCCGTGCTGCTCAAGCCCAACCAGGCCGGCACCATCACCGAAACCGTGCGCGCCATGGACGTGGCCCGTGAGGCGGGCTGGGGCATGGTCGTGTCCGCACGGTCCGGCGAGACCGAAGACGTGGCCATCGTCCACCTGGCCACGGGCTGGAACACAGGGCAGCTCAAGGTGGGTTCCTTCGCCCGGTCCGAGCGCATGGCCAAGTGGAACGAGGGGCTTCGGGTGGAGACCGAGATGGGCGCGGCGGCAATGTACGCAGGCCGCACCGTCCTGCCGGGCTGAGGGTTTACAGCGCGCGAGAGCGCAGCGCGCGGGCAAACCACCAGCCCGTCAGCGGCAGGCCCACGGCGGGCACGGTCAGCAGCACCGCCGGGTTCAGGTGGTCCCACGCATAGCCAGCCAGGCTCACGCCAATGGCCTGGCCCGTGAACAGGCAGAACGCAAACGTGGCCACCGACGTGCCGCGTGACGCGGGCACCATCTGCGTGGCATGGGTCTGCAGCGTGTTGTGCAGCAAATAGGTGCCAAAACCCACGGCCAGTGCCACCGGCCCGGCCGTCCAGCCCAGCGGCGACAGCCACCACGCCACAAAACCCGCGCCCATGATGAAGCCGCCGATGGCGACCATGCGCCGCTCACCCAGCGCCTGCACGATGCGCCGCGCAAATACCGAATACACAAGGCCGCCCACGGCATACAGCGCCACCAGCGCCGACGCCGCCGACAGCGTGAAGCCGTGGCGCGTGTGCAGGTAGGCCGGCAGGTAGGCCATTGGCCCGAGCATGAGCACGCCTTCGGCCAGCACGGCCAGCAGCACCACGCGCGCCCAGGGCGTGCGCAACACCGACAGTACCTGCGCAAAAAAAGAAGCACCGCTGCCTGCGGACGGCACCGCTGCAGCCATGCCGCGCACCCGCAGGCCCAGCAGCACGGCCACCACGCAGTAGCCCGCCGCCAGCGTGAAGAACGCCCCTCGCCAGCCCGCCTGCGCATCGGCAAACAGGCCGCCTGCCAACTGGCCGGCCATCATGCCCGCCAGCGTGCCGGTCAGCAGCTGTGCCAGCGTGGCCTGGCGCTGTTCGTAGGGCACGGCGTCGCCGATCCAGGCCATGGCCAGCGGGATCACGCCCGCCGCCGCCATGCCCCACACCACGCGCAATGCCACCAGCGCGTCAAAGCTGGGCGCCAGCGCCGACACAAAGGCCCCCAGCGTGCAGCCGGCCATGGCCAGGCTGACCATGCGGGCCTTGCCATAGCGGTCGCCCAGCGGGCCGAACAGCAGTTGCATCAGGCCGTAGGCGATGGAGAAACTGATGATTACCTGCCCGGCCTGGCCCGGTGTACGGCCAAAGTCTGCGGCCAGGCGCGGCAGCAATGAGTCGCAGATGCGCAACGCAGCGCCGCTGAAGAACGCCGCGCACGACAGCAGGAAGATGGTGGCGTGGTGGCCAGATGCCGCGGGGGCTGGGGAGGGCGTTGTCACCCGGTCGATTATCTGGCGGAACTATTGCCCTTGCCGCCACACTCACACGCATGAAACGCCGCACCCTTTTGCAGTTGGCCCCCGCACTGGCGGGTGCCAGTGCCGGTGCGTGGGCCCAGCAGCCCAAGCCGCTGCTCAAACGCATCCCCTCGTCGGGTGAAGAAATCCCCGCAGTCGGCCTGGGCACCTGGATCACCTTCAACGTGGGCGACGACGCCCAGGCGCGCGCCACCAGCGCCGAAGTCATGCGCCAGTTCTTTGCCGCGGGCGGGCGGCTGATTGACTCGTCGCCCATGTACGGCTCGTCGCAGGGCGTGATCGGCGAAGGCCTGCACAAGCTGGGCATGCCGCGCCAGGCGTTTGCGGCGGACAAGGTCTGGACATCGGGTAACGGCCCCGCGCAGATCGAAGCATCGCGCCAGCTGTGGCGCGTGCCGCGCTTTGACCTGCTGCAGGTGCACAACCTGCTGGCCTGGGAGCGGCAGCTGCCCGTGCTGCAGGCCATGAAGGCGGCGGGGCAGCTGCGCTACGTGGGCATCAGCACATCAGAAGGGCGGCGGCATGCCGAGCTGGAGCAGATCATGCGCGCCCAGCGCATCGACTTTGTGCAGCTCACCTACAACCCGCTGGACCGCGATGTGGAGCAGCGCCTGCTGCCGTTGGCGCAAGAGCGAGGCATTGCCGTGCTGGCCAACCGGCCGTTTCGTGAAGGCGCGCTCACGCGCCAGCTGCAGCGCCACCCGCTGCCCGCATGGGCGCGTGACATCGACTGCACGACCTGGGCCCAAGTGGTGCTCAAGTACATCGTCACGCACCCGGCCATGACGTGCGCCATCCCCGCCACCAGCCAGCCTGCCCATGTGCGCGAGAACATGGCGGCGGCCACCG
>CALRZF020000151.1:0-8720 GCA_943372585.1 Ramlibacter sp. 2FC
ATATGCGGGGTGATCAGCACGTCGGGGCGGCCCCACAGGGGGTGCGCGGCCGGCAGCGGCTCGGGGTCGGTCACGTCCAGCGCCGCGCCACGCACCTGGCCGGCGTCCAGCGCCTGCAGCAGGCTGGCGGTGTCCAGCACGGGTCCGCGCCCGACGTTCACCACCAGCACCCCGGGCTTGCATGCCTGCCATTGCGCCGCCCCCATGACGCCGCGCGTGTGCGCCGTCAGCGGCAAGGAGACGGCCACGGCGTCGCACTGGCCCAGCGCCTCATGCAGGCGCGCCATCGGGTACACCGTGTCAATCAGCCGGGCATCCGGGTTGGTGCCGCTGCGGTTGACGCCGATGCAGGCCATGCCAAAACCCTGGGCCCGGCGCGCTGTGGCCAGACCGATACCGCCACAACCCACCAGGCACAGGCGCATGTCTTCCAGCGAGCGCAGCTGCGGGGCGAACTGGCGGTCCCACCGGCTCGCATCGCCCTGTCGCACAGCCAGGGGCAACTGGCGGGCGAGCGCCAGCAGCATCGCCACGGCATGTTCGGCCACGACCGAAGCCCCGGCATCTCCAATACCGCTGAGCGTCACATGGCCGGGCAACCCATGGGCCTCCATCCCGTCAACACCCGTGGACAGCGCCTGCACCCAGCGCAGGCGCGGTGCCTGGCGCACGGCGCCGGCCAGCGCCGCGGTATAGCCCGGGCCTGCACCTGCAAACAGCGCGGCGTCGGCCTGCGGCAGCAGCGCTATCGCCTGCGCCTCGTCACGCGCATGCAGCAGGCGCACACCCTGCAACCCGGCCAGCGCATCTTCAACGGCCTGCCCCTGCATCGGAAAGGGCGTCCACAGCACGACCGCCAGGGGCGCGGCAACAGTACTCATTCGGGTTTGAGGCCAGAGCCCTGAACCATCTGGGCCCAGCGCGTGAAATCGGCTTTCTGCGTGTCCATGAGCGCAGCCGGCGTGCTACCCACCGGCTCAAATTCGAGCTCTTCGCTGCGGGCCATGACGGCGGGCAGCGCCATGGCGCTGCGCATCGCGGCGGCGATCTTCTGGGTCACTGCAGGCGGCGTGCCGGCCGGCGCAAACGCCGCGATCCAGCCGGACACCTCGAACCCCTTGAAGCCCGCATCGGCAAAGGTCGGCACGTTGGGCATGCTGGGCGCGCGGCCCTCGCCTGCCACGGCCAGCACCTTGATCTTGCCGCCGCGCGAATGGATCTTTGCCGTCCCCTGGGTGACGAACGCCGCGTCCAGCACACCGCCCACCATGTCGGTGACGGTGGCGACGTCGCCACCCTTGTAGGCCGCGTGCACCAGGGTGATCCTGTTTTGTTGCGCCAGCTGCACACCCAGCAAGTGACCGGCCGAGCCCTGGCCCCACGAGCCGAAGCTCAGGCCCTGAGGCCGGCTGCGCGCATGCTCCACAAACTCGCGCACCGTGTTGTAAGGCGCCTGGGCGGGCGCCACGAACGCGTAGCGGCCGCGTGCCAGCAGCGACAGTGGCACCAGGTCCCGCTCAGGGTCATAGGGCAGCTTGGCTTTCAAAAGGACGTTGTGGATCTGCGCTGTGGCCGCCGTGATGAGGAGGGTGTAGCCGTCGGCGCGCGACTTGGCGACGTGGTCGGTCGCCAGGATGCCCGCAGCGCCAATGCGGTTGTCCACCGTCACCGGCTGGCCCCAGGCCTTCTGCAGGTTGTCGGCCACCAGCCGCGTGAAGATGTCGATCGTGCCGCCGGCGGCCGACCAGGTCACCAGGCGGACCGGCCGGTTTGGGAAATCGTCCTGGGCCCGGGCCGGCGCGGCGGCGCCGGCGGCAAGCGCGGCCAGGCCGTGCATGACGCGGCGGCGGTTCCACTGGGGCATGGTGTGTCTCCTTTTATGCAGTCAGGAGACTATAAAAGCCATGTGTTGTCATGTCAACACACGGCTTTTTTATGGCTGCAGGCCCTGCGTATGCCGGATGATTTTCTGCAGCGACAGATACAGCCCGCGACGTTCGTCGGCGGTCAGCAGGGCCAGCAGCCGGGCCTGTTCGCGCTGCGCCTGCGCATGCAGCCGCGCGTACAGCGCGCTACCTTCTTTCGTGCTGCTCAGGATCACCTTCTTGGCATGCGCGGGGTCAGGGCGGCGCTCGATCAGGCCGGCCTGTTCAAGCGCGAGCGCCGCACGGCTGACCTGGCCTTTGTCCATCCAGGAGCGGGCCACGATCTCGGCGGCAGTGGCGTCACCGTAATGGTTCAACGACAGCAGCACGCGCCAGTCAGCCACACCCAGACCACTGGGTTCCAGCAAGGGACGAAAGATGTTGCGCTGAAACAGCGTGCCCGCGGCCAGCATCAGCACGCTGGGGAACAGCTCCACCTCCAGCCCCGCACCATCGGCGGCGGGCAACAGCCATGAGTGCGGAATGAACGGTGGTTCGCGGTCAGGGGTGGGCATGGGCGCCATCATCGCATCCTGGCGTGCCGGACATCTCCTACGCTGCGACGCGCATTCAGCACCCGGTGCCCGGCGCGCTGTCGGGCAGGTATTTCATGAGGCCGTTCCTAGACTTGCTCCATCGAACTTCCATTCCAAGGAGCAACACATGAACTTCCTGAACACACCCAAGAGCTGGGCCCTTTTCAGTGCCACGACCCTGCTGGCAGTGGCCGGCGCCACCGCCCAGGTCGCCACCGGCACCACGGGCATCGACGCTTCGGGCAACACGCAGGCTGAGCGCGCTGCCTGCATGAGCGGCAACACCCAGCAAGACCGTGCGACCTGCCTGCGTGAAGCCAACAACGCCGCAGCCGACAAGCGCAGCGGCAAGCTGGACAGCGGCACCAACTACGCCGCCAACGCCCTCGCCCGCTGCGATGTGCTGACCGGCGAAGACAAAGCCGCCTGCCAGGCCCGCATTGTGGGCTACGGCAGCACCGACGGCAGCGTGGCCGGCGGTGGCGTGATCCGCCAGGTCGAGACCGTTGTGGTGCCCGCCAACGCCACCTCGGTGGTGATCGAGCCCAAGACGTCCGACCCGGTGCTGGTGATCCAGCCCGCCAAGTAAGCCAACGCGTTCAGGCCACTGGCGGCATCAGCCCGTCGGCCTTGAACATGGCCTTGATGCCGCGCACCGCCTGACGGATGCGCGGCTCGTTTTCGATCAGGGCGAAGCGCACGTGCTCGTCGCCCTGGTCGCCAAAGCCGATGCCGGGTGACACGCACACCTTGGCCTTCTCCAGCAACTGCCTTGCGAATTCAAGCGAGCCCAGCTTGCGGTACGGCTCGGGCAGCCGCGCCCAGATGTACATGCTGGCCTTGGGGCATTCCACCGCCCAGCCCGCTTCCGTCAGGCCCTTGTAGAGCACATCTCGCCGGCGCTGGTACTGCGCAGCGATCTCTTTCACACACGCCTGGTCGCCCTCCAGCGCGGCAATGGCCGCCACCTGCAGCGGTGTGAACGTGCCGTAATCGTGGTAGCTCTTGATGCGCGCCAGCGCCGCCACCAGGTCGGCATTGCCCACCATGAAGCCGATGCGCCAGCCCGCCATGTTGTAGCTCTTGGACAAGGTAAAGAATTCCACCGCCACATCTTTCGCCCCTGGCACCTGCATGATGGACGGCGCTTTCCAGCCGTCAAACACGATGTCGGCATACGCCAGGTCATGCACGACCAGGATGTCGTGCTTTTTGGCCAGCGCGATCACGCGCTCAAAGAAATCAAGCTCAACGCACTGTGCCGTGGGGTTGGACGGAAAGCCGAAGATCATCATCTTGGGCTTGGGGTAGCTGCCGCGGATGGTCTTTTCCAGCTCCGCAAAAAAGTCCACGTCGGGTGACACCGGTACGCTGCGGATGTCCGCGCCCGCGATCACCGCGCCGTAGATGTGGATGGGGTAGCTGGGGTCGGGCACCAGCACGGTGTCGCCGCGGTCCAGCGTGGCCAGCATCAGGTGGGCCAGGCCCTCTTTGGAGCCGATGGTGACGATGGCTTCGGTGTCGGGGTTGATCTCGACCCCGTAACGCTCGCCATACCAGTGGCTGATGGCGCGGCGCAGGCGCGGGATGCCCTTGCTGGCCGAATAGCCGTGCGTATCAGGGCGCTGCGCCACCTCGGTCAGCTTGGCCACGATATGCGCCGGTGTGGCGCCGTCGGGGTTGCCCATGCTCATGTCGATGATGTCGTCGCCACGGCGGCGCGCCGCAAGCTTGAGCTCGGCCGTGATGTTGAAGACGTAAGGGGGGAGGCGGTCAATGCGCGCAAAGCGGCGCTTCGCGCTGGAAGAAGCGGTCATGTTTGAAATCTCACGTAAGCGCCCGGAACCGTCCGAGCGACGTGGCCGGCCATGGGGGCCGGCCCGCCGGAATATTAACCGACGGCGATCAACTGTCCGTTACCTGCCCGATTGCAGCGCGCTGCAGCACCACGCGGGCATTCAGCCCCGGGCCTTCGGGCGGTACATCAGCCGACCAGCGGGCGTCCATCAGGGCGGCATATTGCGTCACGATGGCCAGCCCCAGGCCCGCGCCTTCGCGCAGGCTCACGCCGTCCTGACCCTGCGCCCAACGCTGCGCCAGCTGGTCCGCCATACCAGGCGGCAGGCCGGGCCCGTTGTCCACCACGCCCAGCACCACCTCATGGCCCTGCACCGCGATGTCTACCGTCACACGCGGTGTGCTGCCGTCAGCCGGCTTGGCGTAACGCAGTGCGTTGTCCAGCAGGTTGCTCAACAGCCCCTCCAGCAGCGTGGGATCGGCCATGACGGACACCGGGTCTTCGGCGCCACGCGCGCCCAGGTCCACGCCCAGCGCATCCGCACGCGGCAAGAAGTGCAGCACCGCATCGCGCACCGCCTCATCCAGCGCCACGGGCTGCAGCGTGATGTGGGCCCGCGCCTCGGCCGCCAGGGCCAGCGCCAGAAGCTGGTCCACCATGCGGCTGGCCCGCGCCTCGCTGTGGGCAATGCGCTGCAGTTGTTCGCGCCAGGCGGCGGGGTCTTTCTGTGCCAGGCCATAACCCGCCAGCGCCCGGATGCCCGCCAGCGGCGTGCGCAGCTCATGCGCGACGTTGCCTGCAAATTCGCGCTGCGCGCGAACACTTTGATCCAGCCGGCCCAGCAGGGAATTGATGGCCTCGCCCACCCGCTGCACGTCGCGCGTGCTGGCATCCGCAGGCACGGGGCGCAGGTCACTGGCGTCGCGTCGTGCCAGCGCATGCTGCAGCTCGGCCAGTGGCTGCAGGTCGCGGGCCATCGCGCGGCGCAACCACCAGGCCAGCAGCGCCAGCAGCGCCACCTGCGGCACCACGGTGTAGGCCAGCAGGCGCTGCAACAGCGCGCGGCGGCTTTGGGTCGTGAGCGCCACGGTCACTACAAACGGGGCCGGTGTGTCGCGGCGCAGCGTCACTGCGCGCAGGTTGCGCCCGTCGTGCCTGACGTACGAAAAGCGGTAGGGCGTGTCGCCCACCGGCGGCGGCGCATCCACCCGCTGGCCCGCCACCAGCCGGCCGTCCGGCGCGCTCAACGCGTGGTAGATCGTTTCCTGCTGGTAGTCAAACAGCGCGCTGCCCAACTCGCGTGGCGACAGGGCCAGCTCCAGGCCCTGCGCGCCCAGGCGCACGTTGGACGCCATCAGGTAGGCGTCATCCAGCAATGACCGGTCATAGGCCTGCTGGGCAAAAAAGCTCGCCACGCCGATCACCAGCGCCGTGCCCGCGCCCCACACCAGGGCCAGGGGCAGCATCACGTCGCGCAACAGGCGCGCGCGCAGCGAAGGCCGCACGGGCGCCACGGGTTCAGCCGGCACGGTCACTGTCATGGTGGGCCTCCAGTGCATAGCCCAGCCCACGCAGCGTGCGGATGCCGGCACCGCTGCCCACCAGCTTCTTGCGCAGCCGGGAGATAAACGCCTCCAGCGCGTTATCACCCAGCGCTTCGTCAAATTCCGACAGCTTTTGCGACAGGGTGCGCTTGCTCACCACGCGGCCCGCAGGGCTCATCAGTTCCCACAGCACTTCAAACTCACGCGCCGGCAGGTCCATCGGCAGTCCGCGCTGCGAGAAGCGGCGCGCCTTGCGGTCCAGCACCAGTTCACCCAGCTGGGCCACGTCGTCGGTGCCCTGGGTGCGCCGCACCAACGCGCGCAGGCGCGCCTCCACTTCGTCCAGGTCAAACGGTTTGCCGAGGTAGTCGTCGGCACCGGCGTCCAGCCCGGCAATGCGCTCTTCCGTGCGGTTGCGCGCGGTCAGCACCAGCACCGGGGTGCGGTCGCCGCGCGCGCGGGCGGCCCGCAGGGCGCGCAGCCCGCTGCCGATGCCGCTGTGCGGCGCCGAGGACAGCGGCAGGTTCAGGTCCAGCAGCACCGCATCAAACGGCTGCACCAGCCAGAAATGCTCGGCCTGTTCCACCGTTTCGGCCACGTCCACGCGGTGTCCGGCTTCGCCCAGGCTTCGAACCATGACGTCGCGCAACACCAGATCATCTTCCACCAGCAGGATTCGCATTCGCTGGGATTCTGCGCTCTTTTTGCGGGCGGTTTCACCGCTTCATGTCACCGGGGCGGCGGGCCTAAGTGATATCACGTAGCGAAATGGTCAGCCAGCGGTCAGGGCCTGGCGTCGATAAACGGAGTCCGCCATCCGAGGAGTACACGTTTGAAAATCAAGAGCCAGAAAGACTTCTTTTCAGGAGTCATGTTCAGCGCAGTCGGCGTCGCGTTCGCCTGGGGCGCGACCAACTACACCATTGGTGAGGGCGCGCGCATGGGCCCGGGGTACTTTCCGCTTTTGCTGGGGGTCATCCTGACGCTGCTGGGCGCGGCCATCTCGCTGCAGGCACTGGTGGTGGAGACCGAGGACGGGGGCAAGATCGGCGCCTGGGCCTGGAAGCCGCTGGGCTTTGTCATTGCGGCCAACCTGCTGTTTGGTGTGCTGCTGGGCGGACTGCCCAGCATCGGCGTGCCGGCCATGGGCCTGATCGCGGCGATCTTCGGCCTGACCATCGTGGCCAGCCTGGCGGGCGACACCTTCAAGATGAAGGAAGTACTGGTGCTTGCCACCGTGCTCGCCATCGGAAGTTATGTGGCGTTCGTCTGGCTGCTCAAGCTGCAGTTCCCGGTGTGGCCTTCTTTCATTGCAGGCTAAGGGGTACACCATGGATCTGTTCAACAACCTTGCGCTCGGTTTTGGTGTCGCGTTCACCTTCCAGAACCTGATTTACTGTTTTGTCGGCTGCCTGCTGGGCACGCTGATCGGCGTGCTGCCGGGCATCGGCCCCGTGGCCACCATTGCCATGCTGCTGCCCGCCACGTACGCGCTGCCCCCCGTGGCCGCGCTGATCATGCTGGCGGGCATTTACTACGGCGCACAGTACGGCGGCTCCACCACCGCCATCCTGGTCAACCTGCCGGGCGAGTCGTCGTCCGTGGTGACCGTGATCGACGGCTACCAGATGGCGCGCAGGGGCCGCGCGGGGCCGGCACTGGCCGCTGCGGGCATAGGCTCCTTCTTTGCCGGCTGCGTGGGCACGCTGATCCTGGCCGCGTTTGCCGCGCCGCTGACCGAGGTGGCATTCAAGTTCGGGCCGGCGGAATACTTCTCGCTGATGGTGCTGGGCCTGATCGGCGCCGTGGTGCTGGCCTCGGGTTCGCTGGTCAAGGCCATCGCGATGATTGTGCTGGGCCTGCTGATGGGGCTGGTGGGCACCGATGTGAACTCCGGCGTGGCGCGCTTTTCCTTCGACATCCCCGAGCTGACCGACGGCATCGGCTTCGTGGTGATCGCCATGGGTGTGTTCGGCTACGGCGAAATCATCAGCAACCTGTCGCAGTCCGAGGAGAACCGCGAGGTCTTCACCGGCAAGGTCACGGGCCTGATGCCCACCAAGGAAGACCTGAAGAACATGTTCCCGGCCATCCTGCGCGGCACCGCACTGGGCTCGGCGCTGGGCATCCTGCCCGGCGGCGGAGCGCTGCTGGCGTCGTTCGCGGCTTACACGGTCGAGAAGAAAACCAAGCTCAAGCCCGGCGAAGTGCCGTTCGGGCAAGGCAACATCCGCGGCGTGGCGTCGCCCGAGTCGGCCAACAATGCCGGTTCGCAGACCTCGTTCATCCCGCTGCTGACGCTGGGCATTCCGCCCAACGCCGTGATGGCGTTGATGGTGGGCGCGATGACCATACACAACATCCAGCCGGGCCCGCAGGTCATGACCAGCAACCCGCAGCTGTTCTGGGGCCTGATTGCCTCCATGTGGATCGGCAACCTCATGCTGATCATCCTGAACCTGCCGATGATCGGCCTGTGGATCAAACTGCTGACGGTGCCGTACCGCTGGCTGTTCCCGGCCATCGTATTGTTCTGCGCCGTGGGCGTTTACTCCACGAACAACAACACTTTTGACGTCTGGATGGTGGGCCTGTTCGGCTTCATCGGCTACCTGTTCATCAAGCTCGGGTGCGAGCCGGCGCCGCTGCTGCTGGGCTTCATCCTGGGGCCCATGATGGAAGAAAACCTGCGCCGCGCGCTGCTGCTGTCGCGCGGTGACTGGAGCGTGTTCGTCACCCGCCCGCTGTCGGCCAGCCTGCTGGGCGCCGCACTGCTGCTGCTGATCATCGTGACGCTGCCCTCCATCAAGAAGGGACGGGAAGTCGCCTTCGTGGAAGACTGAGCGAGAGCCAGGGCGCCTTCGGCCCTGGCCTTCAGCCGGCTTTTGCGCCACGCAAAAGCCGGCTTTTTTACATC
>CALRZF020000152.1:0-8717 GCA_943372585.1 Ramlibacter sp. 2FC
CGCCTACATGTTCTACAAAGGCCTGACGTCCATCTAGACCTCTGGCTTCAGCGGCCCTGCCACTGCGGCGCCCGCTTGGCCACAAAGGCCTGCACACCTTCGCGGAAATCGGCACTGCCATAGCAGCGGTGGATCAGGTCTTCAGCCTCGGGCAGGCCCTGGCGCATCAGGCGCACCAGGGTTTCCTTGCTGACTTGCTGCGTCACCGGCGCCAGGCCGGCCAGCTTGGCGCACAGGCGCTGAGCTGCGGCTTCAATCTCTTCAGCGGGCGTCACATCCAGCAGGTAACCGCAGGCCTTGGCTTCGTCAGCGGCGATCAGATCCGCCAGCAACAGCAGCCGCTGCACACGCGGCCGCCCAAACGCGGCCACCAGCCGCGCCACATTGCCAATGGACAGGCAGTTGCCCAGCGTGCGGGCAATGGGCACGCCAAACTTTGAAGCCGGCGTGGCCAGGCGGAAGTCGCAGGCCGTGGCAATGGCCAGGCCGCCCCCCACGCACCAGCCCTGCACCACGGCCACTGCAGGCATGGGCAGTGATTCCAGCAGAGCCATCACCGCGTCAATGCGGCGTTCGTAGTCCACGCCCTGTTCACCCGTGGTGAACGCCTGGAACTGCGCGATGTCGGTGCCCGCCACAAAGGCTTCCGCGCCCGCACCCTGAAAGCGCATGACGCGCACCGCGGCATCGGCACGCAGGCGCTCGCAGATGGCCTGCAGCTGTTCGTACATCGCCCAGGTCATGGCGTTGCGCGCCTCGGGGCGGTTGAAGGTAACGGACGCGATGCCGCCTTCGATAGTCAGATCAACGGTGCCATCACTCATGTGCCAAATGCTCCCTGTGCGCGCAACGCGGTCCGTTGCGCCTCGTCAATGCCGAATTCGGCCAGCACCTCATCGGTGTGCTCGCCCAGCAGCGGCGGGTGGCGGCGCACCTGCTGCGGCGTGCCCGACAGCTTCACGGCAAAGCCGATGTTGGGCACCTTGCCTTCAATGGGGTGGTCGATCTCCATACGCATGCCGCGCACCTTGGCGTGCTCGCTGCCAAAGGCCTCGGGGTAGCTCAGGATGGGGCCGGCCGGCAGGCCGGCGGCCAGCAGCGTCTCGACCCAATAGTCTTTGGTTTGGGTGATGAAGGTTTTTTCCAGCTCGTCCTGCAGCGCCTGCCGGTTGGCCAGCCGCAGCGCAATGGTGGAAAAGCGCGGGTCGTCCAGCAGATCGGTGCGCTGCATCAGCGTGCACAGCTGCACCCACAGCTTCTGGTTGTTGGCACCCATCACAAAATACCCGTCACTGCAGGCCATGGCCTGATACGGCGCGGTCATCTTGTTGGCGGTGCCCAGCGGCTCGGGCGGCTTGCCTGTGCCCCAGTAATCGCAGATGTCCCAGACGGAGAACGCCATGGCCGAGTCAAACAGCGCGGCGTCCACATACTGGCCCTGGCCGGTGTTTTTGGCGCCGATGTACGCGGCCAGCGTGGCGTAGATCGCAAACAGCGCGCAGCCGATGTCGGCCACCGGCACGCCGGCTTTCACCGGCGGGCTGTCGGGGTAGCCCGTCACGCTCATCACGCCGCTCATGGCCTGGGCCATCAGATCAAACCCCGGGCGGTCCGCCCAGGGGCCGCTCTGGCCAAAGCCCGAGATGCTGGTGTAGATGAGCCTGGGGTTGATCACCTTCAGGTCGTCATAGCCCAGGCCCATGCGGCGCAGCGCACCGGGGCGGTAGTTTTCGACCAGGATGTCGGCGTCTTTCACCATGCGCAGCAGCACCTGCTTGCCGGCCTCGCTCTTGAGGTCCAGCGTGACGCTGCGCTTGTTGCGGTTCATGTTGAGAAAGCCCAGCGAGTCGGGCCCCTTCATCTTGAACCCCATCGAGCCCCGCGTCTGGTCGCCCGTGCCCGGCGGCTCGATCTTGATCACGTCCGCGCCCAGATCGCCCAGCAGCATGCAGGCATACGGTCCCGCCATCACCTGCGAGATGTCCAGTACGCGTACGCCAGACAGAGGAAGAGTTGTCATTGAGAAGTGTCTTTCGTGGGCCGCCGCGGAACCGGCTTCGCCGGGCCGCTGGCGGCGCCCCCTGGGGGGAGGCGGCCGCAGGCCGCTTCGGGGGGAACCTAAATTTCTGCCTTGACGTTGGCGTCCTTGATGACCTTGGCCCACTTCACCAGTTCCACCTTCATGAACTCGGCAAATTTTTCCGTGGAGCCACCGCCGTCTTCCGCGCCCGACGCCGCGAGCTTTTCCATCACGTCGGGCATCTGCAGCGCCTTGTTCACGTCTTCATTCATGCGCTTGGCCATGGCCACGGGCATCTTGCCGGGGCCCACCAGGCCGTACCAGGTGGTGGCCTCAAAGCCGGGGAAGCCCGATTCGGCCATGGTCGGCACGTTGGGGTAGGCCTTGGCCTTGGCCTGGCGCGTCTGGGCCAGGGCAATCGCCTTGCCGCCGCGCACATGCGGCGTGGCGGCCGTCATGGTGTCAAAGCTGTATTGCACCGTGCCGCCGATCAGGTCGGTCAGCATCGGGCCCGAGCCCTTGTACGGCACGTGGATGGCCTTGACGCCGGCCTGCAGCATGAACATCTCCAGCGCCAGGTGCTGGGCCGAGCCGTTGCCGGCCGAGCCGAAGCTGATCTTGCCGGGGTTGGCCTTGCACAGGTCCACCAGATCCTTGACGGTCTTGGCCGGCTGGTTCTGGTTGCAGATCAGTAGGTTGGGCGTGACGCCCACCATGCTGATGGGCTGGAAGTCTTTTTCGGCGTCATAACCCAGCTTTTGCAGGCCGGGCACGATGGCGTGGCTGTTGATGTGCGCCATGTGCAGGATGGAACCATCACCGGGCTGCTTGGCCACAAAGTCGGCCGCGATGGTGCCCGAGGCGCCCGCGCGGTTTTCGACGATGACCTGCGTCTTCCACATGTCGCCCAGCTTCTGGCCGATCACGCGCGCCAGGATATCGGTGCCTCCGCCGGGCGCAAAGCCCACCAGGATGCGTACCGGCCCGGTGGGCAGGTTTTGCGCGCGCACCAGCGGTGCGGCAACAGTAGCGGCGACGCCGGCGGTGAAGGTTCTGCGTTTCATCATGGTTTGTCTCCTGTTCGGCTTTTTCTGCCGGTGGTGTTATCAGGCGGCTTTCAGCAGGGTGTGCTGCGCCGGGTGGCTTGCAAAGAAATCCATTGCGGCCTGCACACCCGAGCCCGCGAGCTTGACGCCGCTGAGCTTGAGGCCCATCTCGCAGCCGGCCAGCGCTGCCATCAGCGTCAGGTCGTTGCAGTCGCCCAGGTGGCCGATGCGGAACATGCGGCCCTTGACCTTGCCCAGACCCGTGCCCAGCGAGCAGTCGAAGCGGTCATAAATGAGTTTGCGCACCGCGTCGGCGTCCACGCCCTCGGGCATGATGACGCCCGTCAGCACGGGTGAATAAACGGCCGGGTCGGCGCACTGGATCTGCAACCCCCAGGCCCGCACGGCCGCGCGCACGCCCTCGCCCCAGCGGATGTGGCGCGCAAACGTGGCGTCCAGCCCGCCCGGCTGGTTCAGCAGCATGTCGCAGGCTTCGCTCAGGCCGTACAGCAGGTTGGTGTTGGGCGTGTAGGGCCAGTAGCCGCCCTTGTTCATCTCGATGATTTCGTCCCAGGCCCAGAAGGCCTTGGGCAAGGCAGCCTTTTTGCTGGCCTCGATGGCCTTGGGCGACAGCGCGTTGAAGCTGATGCCCGGCGGCAGCATCAGGCCCTTTTGCGAGCCGCTGACCGTCACGTCCACGCCCCAGGCGTCGTGCTTGTATTCGGCACTGGCCAGGCCCGAGATGCTGTCCACCATGAGCAGCGCCGGGTGTTTCGCTGCGTCAATGGCGCGGCGCACCGCGGCGATGTTGCTGGTGACGCCGGTAGAGGTTTCGTTGTGCACCACGCACACGGCCTTGATGGCGTGTTGTGTGTCGGCCTTCAGCCGCGCTTCAATCAGATCGGCCTGCACACCCCGGCGCCAACTGGTGGGCACACCATGCTCGGTGCCCGGTTGCGCCAGAAATTCAGTCTTGATGCCCAGCCGCGCGGCCATCTTGTTCCACAGCGACGCGAAGTGCCCGGTCTCGTACATCACGACCTGGTCGCCGGGGCTCAGCACATTGCACAGCGCAGCCTCCCAGGCGCCGGTGCCTGAGGCGGGGTAGATGATGACGGGGTGCTGGGTCTGGAAGATTTTCTGGATGTCGGCCAGCACCTTCAGGCCCAGCGCGCCAAATTCGGGGCCACGATGGTCAATGGTGGGCAGGCTCATGGCCCGCAGGACGCGGTCGGGTACGGGCGACGGGCCGGGGATTTGCAGGAAGTGCCTGCCGGTGGGGTGGTAGTCGAGGGTCAGCATTTCGATTTCTCCGTTTTCCGCATTTTTTGCATACAAAATTCATTTGTCAAGTTTTCTGTAAGCGTGGGGTTCGCGGCGGGCGGTGTGCCAACGTGGGCTCGCCAACAGTAGCTCTGCAAAGCCACGCCTGCGGCGCACCGGCCTGGGGGCGCCTCTGGGACGCCGAGCAGCACAGCGGTGAGTGTCGGCGCGCGTGAGCGCGCTTCGTGCTCTGACTCGCCGCGGCTGTTTGAGCGCAGCGCGCAGCGCGTAGCGAGTTCCGCGGCGCGACCGAGCCGCGAGCAGCGCAGGGGAGTCGCCGAAGGCGACCGTTCCAGTGAAGCCCCCAGGCCGGTGCGCCGCAGGCGTGGCTTTGCCGCGAGGTAAGGACACGGAAAGCAACGCCAGCAATACTGACGTCGAACATTACAAAGAGAGAGACAACATGAGCGACACCGCGTTCGACTACATCATCATCGGCGGCGGTACGGCGGGTTGCCTGCTGGCCAACCGGCTGACCACGGACAAGCAAAAGCGGGTGCTGCTGATTGAGGCCGGGCGCAAGGACGACTACCACTGGATCCACATTCCCGTGGGCTACCTGTACTGCATTGGCAACCCGCGCACCGACTGGCTGTACAACACCGAGCCCGACGCGGGGCTGAACGGGCGCACGCTGCGCTATCCGCGCGGCAAGACCCTGGGTGGGTGCAGCAGCATCAACGGCATGATCTACATGCGCGGGCAGGCACGCGACTATGACCAGTGGGCGCAACTGACCGGTGATGCGAACTGGACATGGGACAACTGCCTGAGCGACTTCAAGCGCCACGAAGACCATTACAAGGGCGCCGACGCCCTGCACGGCGCCGGCGGCGAATGGCGGGTGGAACGCCAGCGGCTGCGCTGGGACATCCTGGACGCGTTTGCCCAGGCCGCGCAACAGGCCGGCATACCGCACAGCGAGGACTTCAACCGCGGCGACAACGAAGGCGTGGGCTACTTCCAGGTCAACCAGAAAGACGGCTGGCGCTGGAACACGGCCAAGGCGTTCTTGCGGCCCACCTACTACGGGCGGCCGAATTTTGAACTGTGGACGTCCGCGCAGGCGACCCGGCTTGTGGTCGAAACCCAGCCCGACGGCAGCCGCCGCTGCACCGGCGTTCAGGTCTGGGACGGGCATGAAATGGTCACGGCCACTGCGGCGCACGAGGTGATCCTGAGCGCGGGCAGCATTGGCTCACCGCAGCTGCTGCAGCTCTCGGGCATCGGTCCTGCGGACTTGCTCAAAAAGCACGGCATCGACGTGGTGAGCGACCTGCCCGGTGTGGGCGCCAACCTGCAGGACCACCTGCAGATCCGCGCCGTGTTCAAGGTGCAGGACGTGCCCACGCTCAACACCATGGCCCATACGCTGTGGGGCAAGGCCAAGATCGGGCTCGAATACGCCATGAAGCGCACCGGCCCCATGAGCATGGCGCCGTCGCAGCTGGGCGCATTCACGCGCAGCTCGCCCGATCAGCCGTATGCCAACATCGAATACCACGTACAGCCCCTGAGCCTGGATGCCTTTGGCGAGCCGCTGCACACCGTGCCGGCCTTCACCGCCAGCGTGTGCAACCTCAACCCCACGAGCCGGGGCACGGTCCAGATCCGCAGCGCAAAATTTCAGGACGCGCCCGCCATCGCCCCCAACTACCTGAGCACCGATGAAGACCGCAAGGTCGCCGCCGATTCGCTGCGCGTGACGCGGCGCATCGTGGCCCAGCCGGCGCTGGCAAAGTTCAAGCCCGAGGAATGGAAGCCCGGCACACAGTTCCAGAGCGACGACGACCTGGCCCGTCTGGCCGGCGACATTGCCACCACGATCTTTCACCCCGTGGGCACCACGAAGATGGGTCGCGATGACGACCCCCTGGCCGTGCTGGATTCACAGATGCGGGTGCGCGATGGCCAAGGCGGCGTCATCGCCGGACTGCGCGTGGTGGATGCGGGCGCCATGCCCACCATCACCAGCGGCAACACCAACTCTCCCACGCTGATGATGGCCGAGAAAGCCGCCGGCTGGATTCGCGCCGCGGCGCGCGCGGCCTGAGCGCTAGCGGATGCCGCCCACGTAGCGCGGCGCGTTGGGGTCGCGCGGCTTGGCGTCCTTGCCGCCCAGGGTTGAATCGGCAAAACCTGATTCACCAAACACCGAGTTCAGAAACCCGCTGGGATGGTGCTCGGCCGCCGGTGCGGGCTGCTCCACCAGCGGGGAAGGCGCCGTGGCAACCGGCGCCGACTGGCGGTCACGCAGCAGTTGCATGGCTGTCTGGGCCAGCGGCTTGGCCGGCGATTTGGTGGACGTGTCCAGCGTGGCGCGCTCCAGCTTGTCGGCCCATTCAGCCAGATCGGGGTGGCCGTCTTCCTGTGCCTTGGCGCGCGCAAAGCGCACGATCTCCAGCGCGTATTCAGCGTTCGCTGCCATCCATTCGGTATCTGTCACGCGGCCTGTCTTGCGCCGCAGCAGCACGTGCAAATGCGCTGCCATTGCGAGTTTTTCACTGACCAGCATGGAACACCTCCTGGATGTGAAAGGCTGGGCCGGGACCTAGGAACTGATGCGCTCGCGGTGCTGTGCAATGTCGAGCCCGGTCAGCTCGCTTTGCTCGTCCACGCGCAGGCCCACGATCAATTTGGTGATCCACAGCAACAAGGCCGTCATGACCAGGCTGTAGAGCATGACGGCGCCCGCGCCGATGGCCTGCGTCAGCACGCTGCCTTCGACACCCGACACCGCCTTGCTGGCAAAAATGCCGGTCAGCAGCGAGCCCACAATGCCGCCGATGCCGTGCACGCCAAATACGTCCAGCGAATCATCGGCGCGCAGCAATCGCTTCAGGCCGGTGGCCCCCCAGTAGCAGGCCAGCCCGGCGATGAAGCCGATCATCAGCGCCGACACCGGCGTCACAAAACCCGCCGCGGGCGTGATGGCCACCAGGCCCGCGACCAGGCCCGAGCACAGGCCCAGCAACGAAGGCCGGCCGCGCAGCACCCATTCACCAAACATCCATGACATGGCGCCTGCTGACGCCGCAATGTGCGTGACCGCCATGGCCAGGCCGGCGCGGCCATCAGATGCCACCGCCGAGCCGGCGTTAAAGCCAAACCAGCCCACCCACAGCATGCCGGCGCCGGCCATGGTCAGGCCCAGGTTGAAGGGCTCGAATGCCTCACGCCCGTAGCCGCGCCGCGGCCCCAGGAAATAGGCCACCACCAGCCCGGAGATACCGGCGTTGATGTGCACCACCGAGCCGCCGGCAAAGTCCAGCGCGCCCAGCTTGGCCAGCCAGCCACCCGGCTCCCACACCCAGTGGGCGATGGGTGCATACACCACCAGCGACCACATGCCGATGAACCACAGCATGGCCGAGAACTTCATGCGCTCCACAAACGCACCCACCACCAGCGCCGCCGTGATGATGGCGAAGGTGAGCTGGAACATGGAGTAAACCGACTCCGGAATATTGGGCGCGATATGGCTGACTGCGACCTTGCCGCTGTCCTTGAGGTAATCAAGCCCGCTGAACCACATGCGCTCGCCATTGCCCAGCCAGGCACTGCCCGGCGTAAAGGCCAGCGAATAGCCCACCGCGTACCACAGCAGGCTGACCATGGCAGCAATGGCCACCACGCAGGCCATGGTGTTGATCACGCTCTTTTTGCGGACCATGCCCGCGTAAAACAGCGCAATGCCGGGCAAGGTCATCAGCAGGACCAGCGCGGTCGAGGTCATCATCCAGGCCGTATCCGCAGCATTGATGGTGTCTGCGGCCACCAGGCCCGGCCGCGTCAAGGGCGCGGGCGCCGGTGCGGGGGCTGCGGCCGGGGCAGCCGGCGCGGGAGCAGCCACCGCAGCCTCTGCCGCTGCAACGGGTGCGGCCGGCGCTGCAGCCGCTTCCGGGGCACTGGCGGGCGTGGCCGCGGGCGCCTGTGCCCAGGCACCTGCGTGCGCTGCAAGCCACAAGGCGATGATCAGCATGGTTCGCTTCCCAACTGCGCGCATGTTGATGTCCTGTTCTTTGTGTGTCTGTGTGAAACTGTTCACGCATAAGTCGTGCCAATTGCTGGTTAACCCTGATGCGGGCGTTCCGTGCACCAAAGCAAGGGCGGGAAACCCCCAATGCACTAAGCGGGTGCGTTCGTTACATTCCATGCACTCGCAAGCGCTGTGCGCGCAAGGGCGAGGGACCGAGGAGACACCCCCCAATAAGCAGAATCAAATTTGCAGGCATCCCACGAGATGTCTCTTCGCAAAGCGCCGGTCACCCCGGCGCTTTTTTTTGGCCTGCGACAATCCCCCTATGGAATTGATGCTTGTGTCGCTG
>CALRZF020000153.1:0-8697 GCA_943372585.1 Ramlibacter sp. 2FC
CAACGCAATGCTGGTGGCGTCCAGCATTTACGAAGCCTGCAAGTACTACGCCCTGCTGCAAAAGACGCCGTTCAAGGGTCGCTGCGCCATCGTCACCTCGTACGATCCCAAGCCCGGCGACGTCACGCTGGAAGAAACCGGCGCCCATACCGAGAGCGACCGGCAGTTCATCTACAGCACCTACACCGAGCTGCTGGCGGACGTGGTGCCCGAGGCGGGCAAGAGCAAAACCGAGACTTACGAGAAGCAGGCCAAGCAGCGCTTCATCAAGGAGCCGGCGCGCATGAAGCTGCTGGTGGTGGTGGACAAGCTGCTGACGGGCTTTGACGCCCCGCCCTGCACCTACCTGTACATCGACAAGTCCATGCAGGACCACGGCCTGTTCCAGGCCATTTGCCGCACCAACCGGCTGGACGGCGACGACAAGGATTTTGGCTACATCGTGGACTACAAGGACCTGTTCAAGAAGGTTGAAAAGGCCATTGCCGTCTACACGTCGGAGCTGGACACCAGCGCGGGCGGCGCCGACCCGCAGGTGATGCTGCAAGACAGGCTGGTGCTGGGCAAGAAGCGGCTGGACGCTGCGTTTGAAGCCCTGCACCTGCTGTGCCAGCCCGTGCCGCCGCCGCGCACCGATCTGGAATACATCCGTCATTTCTGCGGCAACACCGAAGTGCCTACCGACCTGAAGGAACGCGAGCCGCAGCGGGTGGCGCTGTACAAGGCGACGGTGGCGCTGGTGCGCGCCTGGGCCAATGTGGCCGACGAACTGGAGGCAACAGGCTACACGCCGCAGGACGGCGACCGGATGAAGGCCAGCCTCAAGCACTACCTGGACCTGCGCGATGTGATCCGCCTGGCCGCGGGCGAGACGCTGGACCTCAAGGCGTACGAGGCCGACATGCGCCACCTGATAGACACCTATATCGAAGCGTCTGCACCGCGCAAGATTTCGCCGTTTGACAACATCGGGCTGCTGGACCTGATTGTGAAGACGGGCATTGCCGACGCCATTGCTGAAAAGCTGGCCAGCCTGAAAGGCGACCGCAATGGCATTGCCGAGACCATTGAAAACAACGTGCGCAGCAAGATCATCAAGGAAAGCCTGACCGACCCGGCTTACTTTGAACGCATGTCGGCGCTGCTGGACGAGATCATCCGCCTGCGCAAGCAAAAAGCCATCGAGTACGAGGAATACCTCAAACGCATCGCCGTGCTGACCCGCGAGGTGACGAGTGGCAAATCTGCCGATACCCCCGTGCAGCTCAATACGCCGGGCAAGCTCGCGCTGTACAACAACCTCAAGGCCTACGCTGGCAAGCATGGCACCAGCGAGCCCATACCGGCCTATGGTGATGCAGATGTGGTGGTGTCCACAGCGCTCCAGCTGGACGCATCCATCCGGCAGAACCGCCCCAACAGCTGGCGTGGTGTGCCCGCGCGGGAGCAACTGGTCAGGCAGGCCATTTTCAATGTGCTGAGGGACATTGATGCGGTGAACCACATTTACCCCATCGTCTTTGCGCAAAAGGAATATTGATGGGCACCCTGATTGACCTGGGCGGGATCGCCGCCGAGGTCATCCGCAAGGACATCAAGCATCTGCACCTGAATGTGTTGCCGCCGCAAGGCAAGGTCCGCATCGCAGCACCCCGGCACATGAAGCTGGAAACCGTCAGGGTGTTTGCCATTTCGCGGCTGGCCTGGATCAAGACCGAGCAGCACAAAATGCAGGCTCAGCCTAGAGAAGCGCCGCGCGATTTTCTATCCCGCGAAAGCCATTACATCTGGGGTCAGCGCTACTTGCTGCGACGTGTAGAGCATGACGCGGCACCAGCGGTGGAGCTGGGGCATAACAAGCTGGTGCTACGTGTTCGGCGGGGCACCGATGCTGCCCGCTGCCAGGAGGTGCTGGACGGTTGGTATCGCGAGCAGATCCGCCGAGCCGTGCCAGCATTGATCAGCAAATGGGAAGCCGCCATGGGCGTGCGCGTGGCGCAGGTCTTTGTGCAGCGCATGAAGACGCAATGGGGCAGTTGCAACCCGGCCAAGGGCAACATCCGACTGAACACCGAGCTGGCCAAGAAGCCGCCTGAATGCCTGGAGTACATCGTGGTTCATGAAATGGCGCACCTGCTGGAGGCCAGCCACAACGCGCGCTTTCAGGGGCTGATGAGTTCGCTTTTGCCTCATTGGCAGCACCTTCGGGCAACGCTGAACCGCTTGCCTGTGCGGCATGAGGACTGGGATTACTGAGCTTTGCCAGCGCAAACAAGTCCGGCTGATTGAAACCTTTACCCCTCAAACTGCGGATGCAGCTGCCGGATGCGGTTCATCGCCATGGCTGCCGCTGCCGTGCGTGTTTCCACGCCCAGCTTGGCAAACACGCGTTCCAGGTGCTTTTTGACCGTGGCGGGGCTGGAGCCCACGATGTCGGCGATGTCGCGGTTGATCTTGCCCTTGACCACCCAGTACAGCACCTCGGCCTCCTTGGCGGTGAGCTTGAAGGCCAGGCTCATGGATTCGATGATGGCCGCGTCAGACACCTCGCGCATCACGATCAGCCAGTCGTCATCACCCGTCTGCTGGTGCAGGCGGAACGTCAGGCGCCTCGCGCCCAGCGCCACCATCAGGCGTGGCGGCTCGATCTGGGCCTCGGCCTCTTTCAGGTGGCGGCGCAGCCAGTCCACCACCGGCTGCGGCGCCTGGTGGCCTGAGGGCATGGCAGCACCGTAATACTGGGCCAGCAGGTCGCGCGCCAGCGCCGTCTGCCACATCAGGCGGCCATCGCTGGCGCGCACGGTGATGCTGGCGTAGCCGAAGGCGTCCAGCGCGTTGCGCGCCTGGCGGCGCTCGCGCGCGCCCTGCATGTGCACGTTCATGCGGGCCAGCACTTCCTTAGGGCGGATGGGCTTGGTGACGTAGTCCACCCCGCCTGCCTCCAGCGCTGCGACCAGGTACTCGGTCTCGGTCAGGCCGGTCATGAAGATGATGGGGATGTGCGCGGTTTGCGCGGTGGCCTTCAGGCGCTTGGCCACCTCAAACCCATCCATGCCGGGCATCATGGCGTCCAGCAGCACGATGTCGGGCAGGGCCTGGGCGGCGCGCGCCAGCGCTGCTTCGCCGCCCGTAGCCACCAGCACGGTGTAGCCCGATTCATCCAGCGCGTCGTGCAGCACCGACAGGTTGTCGGGCACGTCGTCCACGATCAGCACGACCTCGCTGTTGGCTCGGTCCAGAGTGTGGTCATGCGGGGGGATCATGTTCATGGCTGCTGCGCATTGTGCGCGCCCTGTGCATCCACCAATTGCCGGCTGATCGCCTCAAACTGGAACTGGCGCGCGCTTTCGCGCCACTGCGCCACCAGCGGCGCGCTGGCCGGCTCGGCCGCCTCGATCTGGTCCAGCTGGTTCATGATGCCGCGGTAGTAGCCCAGCTGCACCACCTCCTGCAGCGCGGCCAGGCGGTCGGGCTGCGGCCACACCACGACTGGTGCGGCCGTGGGCTCGGGTGCCGGCTGAGGCTGCTCCAGCCACTGCAGGCCCAGCTGGCGCTCCAGCCAGTCCAGCAGCTCGCTGTGGCGCACAGGCTTCAACACAAAGTCTTCCGCGCGTATGCCCACATCATTGTCCAGGCCCTTGTCAAACGCGTTGGCGGACACGATGGCCACGCGGGCATGGCCG
Source organism: Ramlibacter sp. 2FC (assembly GCA_943372585.1). Taxonomy (GTDB): domain Bacteria; phylum Pseudomonadota; class Gammaproteobacteria; order Burkholderiales; family Burkholderiaceae_C; genus RAM1. The sequence goes on from CALRZF020000153.1 coordinate 3,684, forward strand.
CCCTCAATGCCGCGCAGGCGGCGTATCGTTTCCCACCCGTCAATGCCGGGCATGGCCAGGTCCATCAGGATGGCGTCGGGCCGCAGCCCGGCGGCCAGCAGGTCCAGGCAGTCGTGGCCGCTGGCGGCGGTGCGCAGCTCAAAGCCCAGCGGCTCCAGCAGGTGCACCAGCAGCTCGCGGTCGGGCTCCTCGTTGTCCACCACCAGCACCTTGCGGCGCGCGCCGGCATAGGCGCGGCGCACACGTACAGGCGCCAGCGCAGGCCGCGCGGCCACGCCGCGGTGCACCTCGGGCAGGAACAGCTTGACGGTGAACACCGAGCCTTGCCCTGGCGTGCTGGTGGCGCTGAGCTGGCCGCCCATCAGGTCCGTCAGCATCTTGGCAATGGTCAGGCCCAGCCCCGCGCCGGGGGCGGCTTGCGCTGACGCGGTGCCACGCGCAAACGGTTCGAAGATCTGCTCGATCTCTTGCACCGTCAGACCGGGCCCGGTGTCTTCAATTTCTATGGTGGCCATCTCGCGCGCATAGCGCGCACGCAAGGCCACGCGGCCCTGCGACGTGAACTTGATGGCATTGCCCAGCAGGTTGATGAGGATCTGCCGTACGCGCTTCTCATCGGCGCGCACCACCTCGGGCAACGTCCCCTCAGCATCAAAGCTGAAGGCCAGGCCCTTGGCCAGCGCCTGCGGCTCGAACATGCCCGCCATCTCATGCACACAGTCGGCAAAGGCCATGGGCTTGACGGTGAGCGTGAGCTTGCCGGCCTCAATCCGCGCAATGTCCAGCGTGCCTTCAATCAGGCTCAGCAAATGCTCGCCGCCGCGCTTGATGACGTTCACGGCCTGCTTGCGGTGCGGGGGCACGCTGGCGTCCTCGCCCATGAGCTGCGCATAGCCCAGGATGCTGTTCAGCGGCGTGCGCAGCTCATGGCTGATGGCGCTGATGTAGCGGCTCTTGGCCTGGTTGGCCTGCTCGGCCGCGTGGCGCGCCTGCTCGGCCTGCAGCTTGGCCTGCTGCAGTGCCTCGTCGGTCTGCTTGTGCGACTCGATTTCCAGCATCAGCAAATGCGTCTGGCGGTTGGACTCCTCTTGCGCCACCTGGCGGCTCTTGTGCGCCAGCACCAGCCACCAGGCCACGATGCCGGCAATGACCAGCAGCGCCATGTACGCCTTCAAAAAACCCGAGCGCAATGTGCCGTCGCTCACGCCGGCATTGGCATCCCCCAGCGCGGAGCCTACTGCCTGCAATTCCTGGTGGTATAGCAGGCCGAACACCGTGGCCAGCAGCGGCACGATGATGAGCATGAGCAGAATGAAATGGCCCAGCCCCGTGTCCAGGTACGGCCAGATGCGTTTGGGCAGTACCCAGCGCAACGCGCCGGACCACTGCGCCGACAGGCTCGCGTGCGGCTTGCACAGATCGCCGCAGCGCGCGTCCAGCGTGCAGCACAGCGAACAGATGGGCCCCTGGTACGCGGGGCAGTGGGCCATGTCCGGGCCTTCGTAGTCGCGCTCGCAGATCACGCATTTTTTCAGCGCGCTGGCCAGGTAGGCGCCCTCAGGTCCCGCGTCAGCCGCGGCATCCGCCTCAGGCCCGCGCGCAATGTAGTAGCGCCCCCGCGTGGCCCAGGCGATCAGCGGCGCAGTGAAGAACGCGGTGGCCATGGCGATCACAGCCGAAAACGCCTGCGCCATGGGCCCGAACAGGCCCAGGTGCGCTGTGATGGACAGCGCCGACGCCAGCACCATCGCACCCACGCCCACGGGGTTGATGTCGTACAGGTAGGCGCGCTTGAACTCAATGCCCTTGGGGCTCAGGCCCAGCGGCTTGTTGATGACCAGGTCCGCCACCACAGCCATGATCCAGGCGATGGCGATGTTGCTGTACAGGCCCAGCACATCGCCCAGCGCCTGGAACACATTCATCTCCATCAGCATGAAGGCAATGCCGGTGTTGAACACCACCCACACCACCCGCCCCGGGTGGCTGTGCGTCACGCGCGAGAAAAAATTGCTCCAGGCCAGTGACCCCGCATAGGCGTTGGTCACGTTGATCTTCAGCTGCGAGATCACCACAAACAGCGCCGTGGCCGCCACCGCCCAGCCGTAGTTGGGGAACACGTATTCGTACGCGGCCAGGTACATCTGGTTGGGGTCCACCGCGCGGTCCACCGGCACCATATGGGTGATGGCCAGGTAAGCCAGCAGCGCGCCGCCCAGCATCTTGATCACGCCCAGGATCACCCAGCCCGGCCCGCCGGCCAGCACGCCCAGCCACCAGCGTTTGCGCGTGACAGCCGTGCGCGCCGGCATGAAGCGCAAATAGTCGGCCTGCTCCCCCATTTGGGTAATCAGCGCAATGCCCACCGTCAAGGCGGCACCAAACAAGTGCATTTCAAACCCGGAATCCCGCGACTTATCCCCCATGTAGTGCGTGATGCCCGAAAACGCACCAGGATCGCGCAGCAGCACATACACGAAGGGCACCACCAGCATCACCAGCCACAGCGGCTGCGTCCAGACCTGCAGCCGGCTGATGACCGACACGCCGTGGGTGACCAGCGGGATCACCACCAGCGCGCAGATCAGGTAGCCCCAGCTGGGCGGGATGTTCAGCGCCAGCTCCAGCGCATAGGCCATGACGGCGGCCTCGAGCGCAAAAAAGATGAAAGTGAACGACGCATAGATCAGCGACGTGATGGTCGAGCCGATGTAGCCAAAGCCCGCGCCGCGCGTGAGCAGGTCCATGTCGACCCCATACCGGGCGGCGTACACGCTGATGGGCAGGCCGGCCAGGAAGATGATGAGCCCGGTGGTCAGGATGGCCCAGAAGGCGTTCATGAAGCCGTACTGCACCAGCAGCGTGGCACCCACGGCCTCCAGGATCAGGAACGACGCGGCGCCGAACGCCGTGTTGGCCACCCGCCATTCAGACCATTTGCGAAAGCGCTGGGGCGTGTAGCGCAGCGCGTAATCCTCCATGGTCTCGCTGGCCACCCAGCTGTTGTAGTCCCGGCGCACCTTCACGATGCGCTGGGGCGCCTCGTCCCCTGCCGCCGGGGCGGGGTGGATGGGGATGACGGGGCGGGGGGTGGAGTTCACATCTGCAATCTGCAGGTTCCGTGCCGCCATACGCCACAAGGCGCATGGCGCGGCATGGCCCTTGCAATATGATGATTCGCACCCCCTCTTCAGCCCAGCGCCATGGAACTCACCCCCCGCGAAAAAGACAAGTTGCTCATCTTTACCGCCGCGCTGCTGGCCGAGCGGCGCCGCGCCCGCGGCCTGAAGCTCAACTACCCCGAGGCCATGGCGCTGATCAGCGCCGCCGTGATGGAGGGTGCGCGTGACGGCAAGACCGTGGCCCAACTCATGAGCGAAGGCCGTACCGTGCTCACGCGCGCCGACGTCATGGACGGCGTGGCCGACATGATCCCCGACATCCAGGTCGAAGCGACCTTTCCCGACGGCACCAAGCTCGTGACCGTTCATCAGCCCATCGCCTGATTTCCGAATCCCCCAAGGAGACCGCCTCATATGAAGAACCTTGCCCGTTACACCCTGACCGCTGCAGCCGCCCTGCCCGCCGCCGTGCTGGCCCACACCGGCGCCGGCGCGCACGACCACACCGGCTTCATGGCCGGCCTGCTGCACCCGCTGACCGGCGCCGACCACCTGGCCGCCATGGTGGCCGTGGGCCTGTGGAGTGCGCTGGCCGCACGCCGCGCCTGGCCCGACCTGCTGTGGGCACCGCTGGGCTTTGCCGCGCTGCTGCTGGCTGGCGCCGTCGCCGGGCTGGCCGGCGTGGGCCTGCCGGCGGTGGAGCCGATGATTGCCGCGTCGCTGCTGGTGCTGGGCCTGCTGGTGGCCACGCGCGTGCGCCTGCCGGGCCTGGCCGCGGCAGCGCTGGTGGGCGTGTTTGCCGTCTTCCATGGTGTGGCGCACGGGTACGAACTGGCGGGCGATGCGCAAGCCTGGCCCACGCTGGCCGGCATGTTGCTGGCCACGGCCGGCCTGCACACGGCCGGTATTGCCGTCGGCTGGGCGCTGCGCCACGCCAACGTGTGGCTGCCGCGCGCCGCGGGGGCCGGTGTGGCCCTGTTCGGCCTGGCGCTGTTGACGCGTCTTGCGTAACCGGCAATAACTGACATAAGGGGGGCAAACGATGATTCCCGGCGAACTGATCACCGACGACGGCGAGCACACGCTCAACCCCGGCCGCCGCACACTGACCGTGGTGGTGAGCAACACCGCCGACCGGCCCATCCAGGTGGGCTCGCACTACCACTTTGCCGAGACCAACGGCGCGCTCAGCTTTGACCGCGATGCGGCACACGGCATGCGACTGAACATTGCGTCGGGCACCGCCGTGCGGTTTGAGCCCGGCCAGCAGCGCACGGTGGAGCTGGTGGACTACAGCGGCGCACGCGTGGTGTACGGATTCCGCGGACTCGTTCAAGGACAACTCTGACATGGCAACGATCGGACGCCGCGGCTACGCGGAAATGTTTGGCCCCACCCAGGGCGACCGGCTGCGCCTGGCCGACACCGGCCTGCTGGTGGAGGTGGAAGACGACTACACCCTGCGCGCCGGAGGCTACGGCGAAGAGGTGAAGTTCGGCGGCGGCAAGACCATCCGCGACGGCATGGCGCAATCGCAGCGCACGCGGGAACAGGGTGCGATGGACTGCGTTCTGACCAACGCCCTCATCATCGACCACTGGGGCATCGTCAAGGCCGACATTGGCCTGAAGGGCGGGCGCATCGTGGCCATCGGCAAGGCCGGCAACCCCGACACGCAGCCGGGCGTGGACATGATCATCGGCCCGGGTACTGAAATCATCAGCTGCGAAGGCAACATCGTCACCGCCGGCGGCATCGACAGCCACATCCACTTCATCTGCCCGCAGCAGATCGAGGAAGCCCTGGCCTCCGGCGTGACCACCATGCTGGGCGGCGGCACCGGCCCGGCCACAGGCACCTTTGCCACCACCTGCACACCCGGCCCCTGGAAC
>CALRZF020000154.1:0-8668 GCA_943372585.1 Ramlibacter sp. 2FC
CTCGCCATGGTCCAGCATGAACGCCACGGTTTCAGCGTCCAGCCGGGTATTCAGCGCATTCAGCACTGCGCCCGCCATGGGAATGCCAAAGTGGGCCTCCACCATGGGCGGCGTGTTGGGCAGCATGACGGCCACCGTGTCGCCCTTGCCCACGCCCGCCTTCCGCAAGGCACTGGCCAGCTGGCAGCAACGTGTGTACACCTGCGACCAGCTGCGGCGCAGTTCGCCATGAACGACGGCCAGCCGGTTGGGGTACACCTCGGCCGCGCGTTCGATGAACGACAGCGGGGAAATGGGCGCGAAGTTGGCCCCGGTGCGCGGCAGGTCCTGGCTGAAGATATCCGTCATGCTTGTCTCCGTTATTCCCGCTGATGCGGTGTGCCGGTAGGGTACTGCCGAACCGGGGCCAGCGGCGTTAGGTAAGAATACGCAACCGTATTCCCACCTATGGCCATCCCCCAGACCTTCATTCAAGAGCTGCTTGCACGCGCTGACGTCGTCGAGATCGTCGGGCGCTATGTGCAGCTCAAGAAGGGCGGAGCCAACTTCATGGGGCTGTGCCCCTTTCATGGTGAGAAGTCGCCCAGCTTCAGCGTGAGCCCCACCAAGCAGTTCTATCACTGCTTCGGCTGCGGCAAGAACGGCAATGCCATCGGTTTCCTGATGGAACACGCGGGCATGACCTTCATCGAAGCGGTGAAGGACCTGGCCCAGCAATACGGCATGCAGGTGCCCGAAGACGACGCCAGCCCCCAGGACCGCGAACGCGCCGCCAAACAGCGCGAAAAACAGGCCACGCTGACCGACGTGCTGGAAAAAGCCGGTGAGGCCTATCGCAAGAACCTCAAGGCGTCGCCGCGCGCCATCGGCTACCTCAAGGGCCGTGGCCTGTCGGGTGAAATCGCCAAACAGTTCGGCCTGGGCTACGCGCCCGAAGGCTGGCGCAGCCTGGCCAGCGTGTTTGCCAACTATGACGACCCGCTGCTGGCTGAAAGCGGCCTGGTGATCGTCAATGAAGACGACGACTCGGGCGAGACCAAGCGCTACGACCGCTTTCGCGACCGTGTGATGTTCCCTATCCGCAACGTCAAGGGCGAATGCATTGGCTTTGGCGGGCGGGTGCTGGGCGATGAAAAGCCCAAGTACCTCAATTCCCCTGAAACGCCGGTGTTCAGCAAGGGCCGCGAGCTGTACGGCCTGTTCGAGGCCCGACAGTCCCTGCGCGAGCAGGGCTATGTGCTGGTGACCGAGGGCTACATGGACGTGGTGGCTCTGGCGCAGCTCGGGTTCCCGAATGCTGTGGCAACGCTGGGCACGGCCTGTACACCGGACCACGTGCAAAAGCTCTTTCGCTTCACCGATTCCGTGGTGTTCAGCTTTGACGGCGACAGCGCCGGCCGCCGCGCCGCGCGCAAGGCGCTGGACGGCGCCCTGCCCTATGCCACTGACGTGCGCTCGGTCAAATTCCTGTTCCTGCCGGCCGAACACGACCCGGACAGCTACATCCGCGAGTTTGGCAAGGACGCTTTTGCCAAATATGTGAGCGCGGCCACCCCGCTCTCCCTCTTCCTGATCGAGGCCGCCAGCGAGGGCTGCGACCTGGCCAGCGCCGAGGGCCGGGCCCACTTTTCAGCCAACGCACGTCCGTTGTGGACGCTGCTGCCCGAAGGCGCGCTCAAGCGGCAATTGCTGGGCGAGATTGCCGAGCGGGTCCAGCTGGAAACGCGGGAGCTTTCAGACTTGTGGAGCCTGGCGGGCACAAGCCCTGGCCGCTATCAAAAAGAGAGCACACCACGAAGGCCTGATGACAGTTACCGGCCGAAATCTGCCAGCAAGCCCCCCGCCCGCAGGCTGCCCGGCCGCGCCGCGCCGGTCAGCCGCGCCGACCATGCGGCCCGTCTGCTGTTGGGCGACGCTGTGGCGTGGGAGAACCTGTCGCACGAGTTGCACGCCATGTTGTGCGAGCTGCCAGAACCGCACGGCCCGCTGTTCGCCTGGCTGGACAGCCAGCTGCACGAACACGGCCCCCTGCCCTGGGGGTCGCTGCGCGAGACGCTGCAAGGCCACGAATGCGAAGCGCTGGCCATGAAGCTCATGGCCGACGCACAGGAAATGCCCCCGCCAGGGGCCGAATCGGCCGCAGAGTTACAGGACCTGCTCAGCCGCATGCTGGTAGAGCGGCTGAAAGCCCAGGAGACCGAAGCCATTGAAGCGGCTGCGACGGACCCGCAGGCGCTGGAACGCTACCGCGAACTGCACGCCCGCCGGCTGGAGCTCGAGGCCTCACTCGCCCGAGCCGGTGCTCCGACTTGAAATTTGGGTGTGACGGTATAATGTAGGGTTTGCTATCGGCAAGAGCGACAGCAGCACCTCCGGACCCGGCCAACCGATGCCTCAGCGCACGACTCGCCCATCTACCGCAAGGACTGCACACCAAATGTTCGCCCACACATCTTGCCTCTGAGATCCAGCCGGGTCGCCCTCGTGGCTGTTCCCGCCTGTCGTCTTGTCACCCGCGCCGGGATTTGTGGCGCATTTGTGTTTCTGTGTCTCTTTTTGATGTCCTGAGGTCGCTCATGCCCGCTCAAAAGCCGAAGAAGCCCGTTGCAACCGCAAAACCCGCTGTGAAGCCCACGTCCAAACCGGCAGCCAAGGCAGCCCCCAAAGCTGCCGCCAAGCCCGCCACGAAAGCCAAGCCAGTGCCCGCATCAAAGTCCACCGCCAAACCTGTTGCCACCGAAGAAGTCGTCAAGAAAAAGCCGGGCCGACCGCCCAAGGCCGCCAGCGCTGAAACCGGCGCTCCCGCCAAAACCGGCGCCAAGCGCGGCCGCAAGCCCAAGAACGCGGCCGAGTCCAAACCCGGTGAAGACATGGACATGTCGGACATTGAGGACGATCTGGCCGGTGAACCGGTAGCGGAGACGACCGAGAAGGTCAAACCGCTGCGCATGAAGATCAGCAAGGCCAAGGAACGCGCCTTGATGAAGGAATTCGGCCTGGACGAAACCGTCCTGTCCGAAGAAGACATGGCCAAGCGCCGCCAGCGCCTGAAGACGCTGATCACGCTGGGCAAGACCCGTGGTTACCTCACGCAAGGCGAAATCTCCGACCACCTGCCCGACAAGCTGGTGGACGCCGAGACCATGGAGGTCGTGGTCACGATGCTGAACGACCTGGGCGTGGCGGTTTACGAACAGACGCCCGACGCCGAGATGCTGTTGCTGAACAACACAGCGCCGACGGCAGCCACCGTGGAAGAAGCCGAAGAAGAAGCCGAAGCCGCACTGTCCACCGTGGACAGCGAATTTGGCCGCACGACCGACCCGGTGCGCATGTACATGCGCGAAATGGGCACGGTGGAACTGCTCACGCGCGAAGGCGAAATTGAAATCGCCAAGCGCATCGAAGGCGGCCTGATGGCCATGATGGAGGCCATCAGCGCAAGCCCGGCCACCATCGCCGAAATCCTGCGCCTGGCCGCCGAGATCCGTGAAGGCAAGGTCGTCATCTCCACCGTGGTGGACGGCTTCTCCAACCCCAACGAAGCCGACGACTTTGTGGCCGAAGAAGACTTTGACGAATACGACGAAGCCGACGACGACGACGGCAACGGCGGCTCCAAGGCACTGACCAAGAAGCTGGAAGAACTCAAGACCCAGGCGCTGGAACGTTTTGACCGCATCACCCAGCTGTTCGAAAAGGTCCACAAGATCTACGACAAGGAAGGTTACGGAACGCCGGCCTACAACAAGGCGCAGCAGGCCCTTTCCGAAGAGCTGATGACCATCCGCTTCACGGCCAAGACCATTGAAAAGCTGTGCGACATGGTGCGCAGCCAGGTGGACGATGTGCGCAAGAAAGAACGCGAGCTGCGCCGCATCATCGTGGACAAGTGCGGCATGCCTCAGGACGTGTTCATCAAGGACTTCCCGCCCAACCTGCTGAACCTCAAGTGGGTGGAAAAGCAGGCTGCCGCCGGCAAGCCCTGGTCGGTGATCATGGCGCGCAACATCCCGCCCATCCAGGAACTGCAGCAAAAGCTGACCGACCTGCAATCGCGCGTGGTGGTGCCGCTGGGTCAGCTGAAGGACATCAACAAGCGCATGAACAACGGCGAGGCTTCGTCGCGCGATGCCAAGAAGGAAATGATCGAGGCCAACCTGCGCCTGGTGATTTCCATCGCCAAGAAGTACACGAACCGCGGCCTGCAGTTCCTGGACCTGATCCAGGAAGGCAACATCGGCCTGATGAAGGCGGTGGACAAGTTCGAATACCGCCGCGGCTACAAGTTCTCGACCTACGCCACGTGGTGGATCCGCCAGGCCATCACGCGCTCGATCGCCGACCAGGCGCGCACCATCCGCATCCCGGTGCACATGATCGAGACCATCAACAAGATGAACCGCATCAGCCGCCAGCACTTGCAGGAGTTCGGCTTTGAGCCTGATGCCGGCATCCTGGCCGCCAAGATGGAAATTCCGGAAGACAAAATCCGCAAGATCATGAAGATCGCCAAAGAGCCGATCTCCATGGAAACGCCGATCGGTGACGACGACGATTCCCACCTGGGCGACTTCATTGAAGACCAGGCCAACACCGCGCCCATCGAGGCCGCCATGCAGGCTGGCCTGCGCGACGTGGTGAAGGACATCCTGGACAGCCTGACACCGCGCGAGGCCAAGGTGCTGCGCATGCGTTTCGGCATCGAAATGTCCACCGACCACACGCTGGAAGAAGTGGGCAAGCAGTTTGACGTGACGCGCGAGCGCATCCGCCAGATTGAAGCCAAGGCCCTGCGCAAGCTCAAGCACCCCAGCCGCAGCGACAAGCTGCGCAGCTTCATCGACACGCTGTAAGGCCATCGAGCAAGCTAAAACGGCGCCCACGGGCGCCGTTTTTCATGCAGAACCGTGCGGGGCGCCTCACGGCGTCAGCAAACCCACCTTCTTGACGAACGCGTCCAGCGGCACCGACCACATGCGCCCACCGTACAGCAGCAACTGGTGGCCGTCCTTGTTCACCAGGGTACCGGTCATGACGAATGTGCTGTCGCTGCCGCCGGCCTGGTAGGCCTCATGCCAGGCGCGGGGCATGTCGGGGCCCCAGTACTGGTCGTTCACTGCATACAGCCACAGGCTGGGGCCGCGCGCTTCGCGGCCGAATTCGCGGTAGGTTCGGGTCAGGTTGTCGGGCTTGCAGCTCTTGCCGGGCGACACCTCAGGGTAGCCGCCGGAGCCGCCCGCGAAGTTGACGGTACCCACCACGCCCGGCAGGTTCAGTGCCGACGTGGCCACCGTGGTCAACCCGCCTACAGATTGGCCCTGGATCAGTATCCGGTCGCGGCGCACCCAGGGCTGCTTGAGCGCCCATTCGTAGGTGGCCACCACGGTGCGGCGTGCGTTGACGGCGACACGGGTGAACTCGGGGTCGGTGGTGCAGGTGGTGCCCTTCCAGCGTGAGCCGGAATGCTCCACATCGTCGCCGCCCGTTTCACCATAACCGGGCCGAACCGGCGCCACCACGGCCACACCCTTGCGCAGCCAGTAATTGCCATGGCCCACGGGTACGGGGTATTTCAGGCTGGCCCGGTCTTCACTGGCACCGGCACGGCCATGTGAATGGATGACCAGTGGAAACGGCCCGTCGCCTTCGGGCTTGTAGACGTGCGCGACCACGTCGGTACGCTTGCCGTTGATGACCAGCGGCAGAACGGTGATCTCGGGCTCCACCCGCTGCGCCACGGCCAGCGCACTGCAGGCCAGCAGCAGCAAGGTCAGAACGGGTCGAACAATGGCAAGCATGGAACTCCTTGGAGGGCTGCGCGACTATAGCAATGCCGCTTAACATCGCCCGGTGACCCATTCCCCCGAAAGCGCCGCCAACCGCCGCGGCATTGCCGCCATGTCGCTGGCCATGGCCAGCTTTGTGACCAACGACGCATTGGTCAAATACGTGAGCCAGACGCTGCCCACGGCGCAGCTGATCTTCATCCGCGCACTGTTTGCAGCGCTGCTGTTGCTGGTGGTGGCACGCGCCATGGGTGCGCTGGACGGCGCGGGCCTGCGCGCCATGGCACAGCGGCGCGTGATGCTGCGCGCGGGGTTGGACGCCCTAGGCACCTTCACCTACCTTACTTCCCTGTTTCACCTGCCCATTGGCAACGCCACGGCCATCAACATGGCCACGCCGCTGTTCATCACGCTGTTTGCCGTGATCGCCTTTCGCGAACGCGTGGGCGCAGGGCGCTGGCTCGCGGTGGCTGCCGGTTTTGCGGGCGTGCTGCTGATCGTGCAGCCCAGCGCGGCGGGCTTCAACGCCTATGCGCTGCTGTGCCTGGTGGGCACGATCTTTCACGCGGCGCGCGACCTCAGCACACGCACCATCGCGGCCAGCACGCCGTCCATCCTGATCACCCTGGCCACGGCCCTGGCGGTGCTGCTGCTGGCGGCGGTGCTGACCGCGCTGCAGGGGTGGCAGCCGCCCACCGCGCGGCAACTGCTGTTGCTGGCCGCCGCCGCCGTGTTCCTGAGTGCGGGCTACTACCTGGTCATCACCGGCATGCGCGCGGGCGAGATGAGCGTGATCGCGCCGTTTCGCTACACCGGGCTGCTGTTTGCGCTGGTGCTGGGCTGGCTGGTGTGGGGTGACGTGCCCAATGCGCTGGCCTGGGCGGGCATCGCGATGCTCGTGGGAGCGGGGTTGTATATGCTGCGCGGCGAGCGCAGAAGGGCCGGGACCATTGTGGACCCGGCGGAAGGTTAACTACGACTGTCGCTCTACATCCTGAACCGCGCCAACCAAACCCATTCTCCCTTGACGTTCTCGATGTACCAGAAATACCAGCCATTCACCGCACCGCGGTCTACCACGGCCTTTGCAGCGCCGGTTGGCGTGGTGTAGCGCTTGCCGTTCAATGTAATGATGCCCTTAGGTGACAACGTTGCCCAATACTCATTGCCCTTGTATTCGCGGTAAATCTTGGTTGGCTTGCTGACCAAGCCCACCAGCGACTGCGGCCGCCCCGTCACATGCCGCACATCCCGCTTCTGCCCGGCCTTTTTTTGTACAAACAGGCTGGCCAACTCCTGCTTTTGCTTTTGCTGGATGAGCGCCTTCAGTCGCTTGACCATAGGCGCCGCGGCGCTACTCTGGGGGATCACCCGATTCCCTTTTGGGTTGGCAATGCGCACTAGAAGGGATTCGATTTCGTGGATGTGCTCCACTTTGCGCGTAAGGTACAAACTGAAATGGGTCCAGCTGGCCAGGTGGCGGTCCTTGAGGTGCTGCTTCACGCGCTTGCGTAACTCGATTGACTTGCCAACATAGTACAACTCGTCGCCCGAATAAAGCGCATACACACCCGGAGAGTCGGCCACCAGGTCTGTGATCTCTTCGTAGTAGTTGTCGAAAACCTCTTTTGAGACATTCTCGATACGGTCCACCAGCAATGGTGGCTTAGCGTTTTTCTTCGTCATATGCCAGCTCCCTGCGTTGATTAATACTCCGCCCGCCAGCTACTATTTTATGAAATTCGCGGCGCGCGGCCGCACATCGCATGGCACCAAACGCGGCGGAACTCTGCGTGACTTGCCGGGTCACAGCGTACGTTAACCGCCAACCAGCGGATCAACCGGAGAACCTGAACCATGATGATCGCGATCTGGGCCGTAGGCCTGCTGCTGCTGGCGGTATGGAGCGGCGTGATGTGGGCGACGCACGCCTTGTGGAGCCTGGTGACGGCAGCGCCTTGGGCCGTGACGGCGGAAAAAGCCCGCGCCTTGCCGCTGCCCGAGGTGATGGCACCCTGGTTCGGCCCGGCGTGGCGCGAATGGGTGGATTCCATGGCCCCCTTCATGCAATGGGCTGCTGGCCTGTTGCAGGGGTCGGGTGAATTCCTGGTCGGGCTGGTGCCGGTTGCGCTGTGGGTGGTGTGGGGCCTGGGCGCAGCGTCGCTGGTGGTGCTGATGCTGACGGCCGCCGGCGGGGTGATCTTCTTCCGCCGCCGCCAGCTGCGCATGGCCTGAACGGGCGGCGGCTTCAGCTGCCGTAGAAAAAGCGCTCTTCGGTCACCTTGCCGTCCTGCACGCTGTACACGCCCATTTCGTCCATGCCGATGCGCTGGCCGCCCTTGGGCGTGATGTCCATCGTGAAGCGCACGATGAACTGGTTGCCGTTGACGTAGGGCCCTTCGACCTTGACGCTGTGGATTTCGTGGTTGGCATACCACCACTCGCCCTTGGCCTCAACGCCCTTGCGGCCTTCCACCCGGGCGCCTTCGCCTTGCATCGCTTCAACCGACACCACGTTGTCGGCCCAGAATTTCTGGCCCGCTTCATCAAACTGCCCGGCCTTGCACAGGGCGGTGAAGGCGTTGGCAACTTCTTGCGTGTTCATGGGGATCTCCTTGGGTTGGTGGAGGAGTCAGCGTACGCCCGCTGATTGTCAGCAGTGTGTCAGCAGGCTACGCGGGCAGCAGCACGCTGACTTCCAGCCCGCCGCCCTGCCCCGCATTGCGCACGCTGAAGTTGCCGCCATGCGCCTGCGCGATCAGCTTGCACAGGTACAGGCCCAGGCCTACGCCGCCCGTAGCACGCTCGCGCGAGCTGTCGGGTCGGTAGAACGGCTCGGCCAGGTGGGGCAGTGCATCTTCTGGCACGCCGGGGCCGTG
>CALRZF020000155.1:0-8576 GCA_943372585.1 Ramlibacter sp. 2FC
CCGCGGTGTCATTGCCGGCTTGGCCCTTGATCAGATCATCGCCTTCGTTGCCCTCCAGCAAGTCCACACCGTCCCCGCCCTGCAGCTCGTCGTTGCCTTCGCCGCCGATCAGGAGGTCATCGCCGTCTTCACCAAACAGCAAATCGGCACCAGCATCTCCATGCAACACATCGTGTCCGCCGTTGCCCTGAAGCTCATCGTCTCCATCACCCCCCTCCAGCACGTCATCGCCATGAAATTCAGCGGCCAGCCCCTGGGCATCGCCGATCAACAGATCGTTACCCGCGCCGCCGAACAGCCCGTCGTCACCCCCGCTACCAAACAGCATGTCGTTGCCGTCTTCGCCGTCCAGATAGTCATCGCCATGGAATTCGCCGGCCAAGGTCGTCGCATCACCCTGCAACCGGTCATTGCCCTTGCCACCGAACACCACGTCGTCGGCACCACCTGCAATCAACAAGTCGTTGCCATCCTCTCCGTCCAGTTCATCATTGCCGTGAAATTCACCTTCAAGAGCGCCTGCATCCCCTTGCAACTCATCATCGCCTGCGCCGCCATACAGCACGTCATCACCCCCGTCGCCGAACATGAGGTCATCGCCCTCACCGCCATCCAGAAAGTCCGCGCCGTGAAACTCGCCGGGTACGTCAATGAAGTCACCAACCAACCTGTCAGCGCCCTTGCCGCCGTACAGCACATCGTCCCGGCCGCCACCGATCAGGTCGTCGTCGCCATCTCCGCCATCCAGTTCGTCATTGCCATGAAACTCAGGCGGCGCAGAGGTGATGAGATCATCTCCACGCAATTGATCGACGCCCTCGCCACCGACCAAGGTATCGTCGCCACCGTGGCCGATCAGAAGGTCATTGCCAGTACCACCGTCCAGATCATCATTTCCGTGGAAGCTGCCCTGCAGTCGGTTCGAATCTCTGTCACCGAGCAATTGGTCGTCGCCGCTACCGCCAACCAGCGTGTCGCCGGCTCCGTCGCCAATCAGAAAGTCATTGCCATCCCCACCGTCAATCCAGTCGGCACCGTGAAACTCCCCCGCCAGAATCCAGCTGCTGAACTCGTCGGAACCCGGATCATCGCCCGTGATGTTGTCGTCGCCCCCGCTCCCGTACAGCACATCGGCCGCACCCCCACCGACAATGGCGTCGTCTCCTTCACCGCCGTCAATAAAGTCCATTCCGTGCTGTGTGCCTGACGCGCCACGATAGGTCCAAACGACGGTGACTTCGTCACCGTATATCTTGTCCTTGCCGTCTCCGCCGTCAATGACATCGTCCCCACCGTGTCCCAAGATGTCGTCGTCCCCGGTCCCTCCTTCGATCAGATCCGCGCCGACCCCCCCAAAGACAATGTCATCCCCCGAGCCTCCATCAATAACGTCACCGTCGTCATCGGCAGAAGCGTTGCTCGCATTGATGTTGAGGTATCGACCCTGCGTCCTGTATGTGGCCCAGGTAGGCCCTTGACTCAACACTTCAGCCCCCGCCGGTATCGTGTTGTAGCTGTCCGTCGGCTTCTCCCTTGGGTCAACCCCCAGACCCGTGGCGCTCAGGATGGTGTCGGAGCCATCGCCGCCGTACAGCGTGTCGCTGCCCTTGCCCCCGCCGATCAGGTCATCGCCGTCACCGCCGTGGATCTCATCGCCCCCATCGCCGCCGTCCAATGCGTCGTTACCACCCAGCCCACGCATCAGGTCATCATCTGCTCCAGCATAGATCACGTCCCCAAAGTCGCCCTGTGCCACGCCACCATCGAGCGAGCCGTCGGTTGACCAAGTGGTAGCTGCCCAGTTGTACGTGTTGCCCGCCAGTGGTGCGCGCTGATCGCCCAAGTAGGTTCGATCCGGCGATGTCGGCTCTGATGCATCCTCCAGAACGATGCCCAGCTTGTTGCCACCCCCGCCTTGCCAGCCGCGCACAGTAATCCGGTCAAGGCTGGAGCCTTTGCTGATGATGAGGTCGCCATTGCCCGCAAGCATGTAGCCCCACTCCGAATCCTCACCTACCCAGTAGCCTTCCGCCTGTTTCTTGCCCCCTGTCAGGGCCTGGCCGTCCACGGTAATCGTTCCGTTGCCATCGCTGTCCACGATGGTGTCGCCCAATTCTCCGCTGGTGAGCTGGTAGGTGTCGTTGCCCGCGCCGCCGTACAGCCAGTCGCCACCGGCCCCGCCGTTGAGCAGGTCGTCCGCGGCGCCGCCAAACAGATCGTCTGTGCCTGCGCCGCCCAGCAGGATGTCTTGTCCGCCGCCGCCAATCAAGTCATCGTCGCCAGCGCCGCCAATCAGACCATCCACGCCGGTGCTGCCAATCATGAGGGTGCCGGCCGAGCTGGCCGCATGGGTGCCCGCGCCAAGCGCAATGACCACGCGGCCAGGCCCCGTCAGTGACCAGCCCGCCTGGTCCGCAGAGTCGATGTGCTTGCGCGCTTCGTCGCGTAGCTGGTTCAGTGCGGTGGTGGGGAATTTGGGCAGGTCGATGGTCACATTGGCTTCGTTGACCGTGATGCGCTCTGCGGCGTAACCGTTGTCTTTAGCGAAGGTCAGCAGGGCCTTCAGCACGATGTCGCGACTGGCCAAGGCTTCAGGGGCGAAGTCGGCGGAGAAGAGTTTGGCGATGTCGGCGTTGAGGGATGCCGTGGCAGGAATCTTAGCTACGCCAGCAATTAGCGAGGTGAAAGCGGATTTCTGGGCATCCGTGACGCCGTTCAGGCCTTCGAGCCAGGTTCCGTTGAGTTTGCCCAGCGCAATAGTGGTGTCGCTGATTTTCTGATTGATTGCGGGAATGGAGGTGGAGAACACGTCCGTCAAGAGGCTTCGATAGTATTCGGAGGCAATCGGCCATATGGTTTCGTAGCCCTTGCCTGCAACATAGCCAGCGCCAACAGCGGCTCCAATTGCAACAGCGGCGGTGGCAACAATGGGGAAACCCAGGAACGCGCCAACCCCAACTACGAGGGCACCAGCTAGCTCCCCGGCTGCAAATCCGGCTAGGACGCCAGCAGATTTTTCCCCCACCTTCTCCAAATCATTGACGGTGGAGATGTCGCCAATTTCCAGGACAATTTGCCAAAGACCCAAAAATGCACCGACCTGCTTGAGCCCATCAGCAGCTTTTGCGCTGAAATCCTGGATCCTTTGGATAGGAGCTGGATGGCCAGCAATGATTTCGTCGGCCGCGTAGCTGACTTTTTGCACTGCCAGATTCGTCTTGGAAGCCAGTGTTTTGAAATAGGCTGCGAACTCAGAATCAGCGCCACTAGAAGGTGAAACATTCGCTAATTGCGAATTCATTTGATTGACCAGATTCGAAAACCATGTCAACGCTGTTTTAACACCTTGAGCATCAGAAGCTGTAAGCGTTTTTGCTTGGATTTTTCCTGCAATTTCACCAAGTTGCTTAAAAAAGGTGTCACCTGCTGAAGCTGCACCACTTGAGTAGTCAAAAAAATCAGGGCTTCGAAGCTTCTCTATAAAAGTATTGGCGTAAGTGGTGGCCATTTCAATTCTCTTTTCTCAAATCAAGATCAATAAGCGCACGAAACATCATTGGGATTCCTCCAATGACTAGACCACCGCCATAACTCAGGCCAAAGCACACAATCAATAAGCCTATGCGACTACCTGTGGTAAATCCCTTTGCAAACGAAGGATCACCCGGTAAAGCAAATGCAAGCGCGATGCAGGAAACGAACAAAGGCACCCCGATAAAAGTTGCGGCGATGGCGAGCGACCATTTGATCGTTCTGCACTTTTTTTGCCTAGCAAGCAGGAATGGATAATTCACCGTCGACTGAACAAAAAATATGCAAATCGTCCATCCCAGCAAGCACACCGTCATGCACGCAATCAGCAAAGCAACTTGCGGATAATTGGTGGATTGCGCATGGTTGCCTATCCACGAAAACTTGCTAGCCATGAAGCTGGTGAAGCCTTTGGCCGAAGGCCACGCATCAAGCACGTTGTCAGGCGCGAATGCCGCAACGGAAACTAATAGCAGCAGTGGTGCAATCAGCAATGGACTGTAGGCACCCATCCAGGTGAATGGTGGTATCGGTAGTGGTGGTATTTCAGAGGACTTTGTATTTGTGTCTTCAAAGTCAAACTTGTGGCTCATTTCTTCTCCTCAATCGCATCTTGGCAGCGGAGTTCCGCAAAGGTAGGGGGCGACTCTATTCTTTTGGCCGTCGCCAGCTCGACGGTTAGTTGGTGGGGCAGTGCCTAGCTCGCCACCGGCCAGTGGGTAGGTATCGTCAGCGACGCCGCCTATCAAACCGCCCACGCCGACGCTACCAATCATCAGGTGTCGGTCGCGCTGGCCGCATAAGTAACCGCGCCCAGCGCGATGAGCACGCAGCCCGGCCCGATCAGCGACCGGCCAACCTGGTCCGTAGCGTCCATGTGCTTGCCACATTGCCAAAGCCCAGAGCTGGGTCAAGTAGACAATGACGTTAAAAGGGATGGGAATGAGAACCGTTGATCGCGCCGCGTTTCGCCACATCAACCACCCCAAAAATGCTGAACTACGCATGAGTAGTTCGAATTCATGACCTTCTTTTTCAATGCCCCCCTCCACATCTTTTGGTTGCGAAGGAGAATACTGCAAAAGGAAACGATTGACCTCCTCTACTTGTAGGAAGTGATGGGTCGTATCATCCGCCTAATAGTGAGGCGGCCGCTCATCCCGCAACCCGCGGAACTCCCCGCTGCCACTGTCGCGCTGCTGTTGTTTCAAGTCCGTCAACTCACGCACCAGCAGGTCAATCTGTTGCTGCTGGCGGATCACCACCTGGTTCAGTTGCTCGACCAGGTCTTCGGTGAAGCTGGCCTTGATCTCCAGTTCGGTCAGGCGGTTGTCGATGACTTGGGTATCGGGCATGGCGTTCAACGCGCCGGCTTCTGGAACTTTTCCCAAGCCGCCTTCGTCGGCGTCGTGCCCGCCCCGGGCTCCTGCGGCAGCTTGAAATAGCCGTCCACCACCTGGGCCGGGTCGGTGAAGCAGTCCTTGATCCAGGGGATGTATTCCAGCACCTGCACCGCCGGGTGGGCATAGCTCAGGTGCACATGCACCTGGCTCATGTCGCCCGCGTGCGGGGCAACAGGCAACCTGTAGCTGTTTGCCGTTTCGCACACGCGCAGCACTTCGGTCAGGCCGGCCATGCGGGTCACGTCGGGCTGCACCCAGTGGATGGCGTTCTGGTGGAAAAATTCGCTGAAGGCGTCCTGCGTGTACAGCTGCTCGCCCAGTGCCGTGGGGATGCGTGTGGCACGTGCCAGCTCGGCGTGGCCTTTCACGTCGTCGTACCACAGCGGCTCTTCAAACCAGTACACATCGTGCGGCTCCGCGCCGCGGCAAAAGCGCAGGCAGGTGGGCAGGTCCCATTTGCCGTTGCCGTCGATCGCCAGCGTCACGTCCGGGCCTATGGCTTGGCGCACGGCCTCCAGGCGGCGCAGGTCGCGCTCCACGGTGCTGCCTACCTTGATCTTGATGCCGGTAAAGCCATCGGCCACCGCGCGTTTCGCACCCTCCACCAGCTTGTCGTCGGCAATGCTGAGCCAGCCGATGTCGGTGTTGTACGCGCGGACCTTGTCACGCACCTGGCCGCCCAGCAGCTTCCACAGCGGCATGCCGGCGGCCTTGGCCTTCAGGTCCCACAGCGCCACGTCAATGGCCGCGTGCGACAGCGTGGTGATGCCGGCGCGGCCCACCCATTGCAGCGCAGGGTTGCGCGCCAGCTTGAGCCACAGGCGGTTGACGTCGTGCGCGTCCTCGCCCATCAGCAGCGGCGCGTGGCAGGTTTCTATACAGCGGGTGATGAGCTGGTCGCTGGGCAGGTGCGAATGGGTGCCGGTGAAGCCATAACCCTCCAGCCCGTTGTCTGTGCCTATCTTCACGCCCACCACGCCCCAGTGGGTGATGGAGTGCGTGCTGTCGGCAATCTGGCTGCCGGTCACGGGTACATGCAGGATGAAGGGCTCGACGGATGTGATTTTCAAGGCTGTCTCCTCTATTGGTATGACGATTGGCTTGGGCATTGTGCCGCGAAGTGGCCGCACAGGCTAAGCTCCCGGCCATGAAACCCAGCCTGCAACACGTTCTTCGTACCTTCCTCACCGGCGTGCTCGCCCTGCTCCCGCTGGCGGCCACGCTGTTCATCCTGGGCTGGACGCTGCGCTTCCTGGCCGGCTGGCTGGGGCCTGAGAGCGCCTTTGGCCGGCTGCTGACGTTCATTGGCCTGAGCGTGACGCACTCTGAGGCGGTGGGTTACCTGCTGGGCGCGTTTTTGCTCATGGCCTGTGTGTATGTGTTTGGCCTGCTGGTCGAGGCAGGTTTCCAGCGCGGCGCGGCGCGGCTGATGAATGCACTGCTCAAGCGCATCCCGGTCGTGCGCACGATTTACGACGTGATCCAGAAGTTGGTGCAGCTGTTTGCCCGCAAGGACGATGACGGCCTGAAATCGATGAGCCCGGTGTGGCTGTACTTTGGCGGCAAGGGCAAGGAGCAGGGCACGGTCGTGCTGGGCCTGTTGTCCACACCGCAGCCGGTCATGCTGAACGGCATGCCCTACATGGGCGTGCTGGTGCCCACGGCCCCTGTTCCTGTCGGTGGTGGGCTGCTGTACGTGCCGCCTGAATGGGTGGAGCCGGCTGACATTGGCATGGAGGCTGTGACCAGCATCTATGTGTCGATGGGGGTGACGTCGGGGCAATACTTGAAGGGCTAAGCCGCCCCCCGCCCCTTCTGGCTTGCAAAGTAAACCACCTTGCGCGAGCGCTGCACATCGCCCAGCGGTCGATGCTCTGCCAGGGCCTGCCAGGGGTCGATCACGGTGGCTTCCACGCGGTGGGCCAGGGCCTGGCCGTCCACGCCGGCGGTGTCTTGCCGCGGCAGCATCAGGCGGGCCACGGTCACGTAGCGCGTGGGCCAGTTGACTGATGCGTCTTCTATCGGCGTGGTGGTTTCATTCACCCAGGGCTGCAGCTGCAAATCCCAATGCAACGCCCGCTGGGCCAGGCGCGCGCTGAAGTCCGCGTTCCAGTCCTTGTTGGCGCCGGGCTCGGGCTTGCCGTTGGCGGCTGCGGGCACCAGCCGCACGCGCGCGGCATAGGGGCCGTTGGCCATGGGCACGGCGCTGAACATGTTTTCCGTGGCGAAGCCGCTGAACGGTTTGCCGGCGAGCTTGACCATTTTGGCCAGCTGCAGCGGCGCGCCAAACACACCGTAGCGTTTGAAGATGTACTTCAGCAGCGCGCCATTGCCAAAGGATGCAGCCTCCACAAAATCCACAAACTCGGCGCTGCCCTTGAAGGCGAATGCTTCCTGGTTGATCAGGGTGAAGTCCTGGCTTTTGGCGGGGCCGTTGCCCAGGGCGGAATCACCCTGCACGCCCAGCACCCGAAACGCAAAGCCGCGTATGTCGGGCATGGCGTCTTTGGCCTTGTCCAGCCCGCCGTTGGACAGGCGCACCCACACCTCATAGTCGTGCGCCTCGGCAAACAGGCCCTGAGCGGCCCAGGCCGGCAAACCGTCCAGCACCTCCAGCGTGCCGTAGGCAGCGGTCAGCTGCTTGCGGTGCAGCGTACGGCCGGTGCCGAACTTTTGTGATTTGCGCTGCTGGATGGCGGCAAAGCGCTTGCCCGCTTCTTCGTAGCGCTGCGCCTCATCAGGGGCAATGGTTTCCTGCCAGCCGGTGCCCGGTACTTCCGTCATGGTCTGCCCCTTGGTCGTTGTGCTCAGCCTGTCTGTTCCGCTTCCTGCAGGGTGCGCCACATCACCTTGCCGCTGCCGCTTTTGGGCAGGGCGTCCACAAACTGCACGATGCGCGGCACCTTGTACACGGCCATATTCTCGCGGCACCAGGCCACGATGTCTTCTTCTTTCACCTGGCCCTTGTGGCTTTGGCGCAGCACCACCACGGCCTTCACGCTCTCGCCGCGGTAGCTGTCTTTGGTCGAGATGATGCAGGCCTCTTGTATGGCGGGGTGGCGGAACATCAACGCCTCGACCTCGGCCGGCCACACCTTGAAGCCGCTCGCGTTGATCATGCGTTTGAGCCGGTCGGTGATGAAGAAATAGCCATCTTCGTCCACCCGCCCCAGGTCGCCGGAACGGAAGAAGCGCTTGCCTTCAAATTCAATGAACGCCGCCGCCGTGGCGTCGGGGCGCTTCCAGTAGCCCTGGAAGATCATGGGCCCGTGCATGATGATTTCGCCCTGCTCGCCCACCGGCATTTCCTTGAGCGTCTCCGGGTCCACCACGCGCGCATCGCAGCTCATGAACGGGATGCCCAGGCACTGCTGTTTGGGTGCATCGGGCGGGTTGCTGTGGCTGGGCGCGGCGGTTTCCGTCAGGCCGTAGCCTTCCACATAGCGCAGGCCGTAGCTGTCCAGCAGGCGCTGGGCCACGGCCTGCGGCATGGCCGCGCCGCCGCCACCGATGTACACCAGGCTGGACAGGTCGTACTGGTCAAACTGCGGGCTGCCCAGCAGGTCGATCACCATGGTGGGGATGTTCGTCCAGGTCGTCACGCGGTGGCGCGAGATCAGCCGCCCGGCCAGGTCGCGGTCC
>CALRZF020000156.1:0-8566 GCA_943372585.1 Ramlibacter sp. 2FC
AGCATGCGTCAGGCCCTCCCCGCGCCTGCGGGGCGCACGCTGATCTCGGAGCTGGTGACCTGTTTCATGCCGGTGGCAGTATGCACCAGCAACGCACCGTCAGCGCCCACGCCCCGGGCAGCGCCCTGCGTGCCGTCGCTGAGCACCACGTCACGGCCGGTCAGCGCGTCGCGGGCTGCGAAGCGATTGCGAAAGGCAGTGAAGCCTTGCGCCTCAAACAGTTGTGCAGCCTGCACCAAGGGCAACACCAGCTGCTGCAGGACCTGCGGTGCGTCGGCGCCGGGCAGCAGTTCCTGCATCCAGGCCGGGGGCGTGGACAGGCCTTCTGCCGGCCGGGGCGCCATGTTGATGCCCACACCGGTCACCACATACCGCGGCGCGTCTGCGCCGCCCGCGCCGGCGGTTTCAATCAGGATGCCTGCCAGCTTGCGGTCGTGCAGCCACAGGTCGTTGGGCCATTTGATGCGCACGTCGGAGTGCAGGCTTTCAGCCAGGCTCACACCCACAGCCAGCGACAGGCCCGACCAGTCCTGCGGCGCCAGCGGCAAGCCCAAAGAGAACATCAGGGATGCCCCCGCGTCGCTGGCCCAAGGCCGCCCCAGCCGCCCCCGTCCGGCGGTCTGCTGCTCGGCCACGAGCAGCACGGGCTCGGTCTGGCCGGCACGGGCGCGGCGCATCAGCTCGGTGTTGGTGGAGTCAATTTCAGGCAGGACCTCGACGGTAAAGCCCGGCAAAACGGGAGACACCGCCTCCCAGATCGCTTCCGCCGGCCACCTGATCATGCTTATCGCTTGCTCTTCTTGCGCTTGGGCGCCAGCAGCGTGCCGCGGCAGTCCTTGGCATTGCACCAGCAGGGGTATTCGGCCTTGAGCTTGGGCGTGTAGGGCTCGTCGATGATCAGGCCGTAGTCGTAATTGAGCTCTTCACCGGCCTTGATGTTGCGCAACGCCTTGATGAACACGCGCCCGTTTTCCTCGTCGGCCTCGCAGTTGGGGTCGCAGCTGTGGTTGATCCAGCGCGACGAGTTGCCGCCATGCTTGGCATCGATCACACGGTCTTCATCAATGTGGAAGTAAAACGTGTGGTTGGGGTCCTTGGGGTCGTGGGGGTGGCGGCGCAGGGCCTCTTTCCACGTGATGATCTCGCCCACGTACTCGATGATGGTCTCGCCTTCGGCCAGGTTCTGGACGGCAAAAACCCCGGTGCCGTGCACGCTGGAGCGGCGGGTCTGGATGCGTCGGGCGGGGCTTGCGGGGGCTTTTGCTGGCATGAACGGAAAACTCTGGTAAGTTGAATATGCACACACGTGCGCGCGTACGCGTACGCGCGAGGAACCGCGATTCTAAGTAACACCGATGAAACCACTCACATTCACACGCCGTGACCTGCTGGCCGGCCTGGCCTTTGGGGGCCCCGGCCTGGCCCTGGCACAGGGCAGCAGCAGCACCCCGGGCGATGCCCGCGCACCGGCCCTGCCTGCACCCGGTTCGGCCCTGGCGGTGCCCGACGTCACGCTGCTGGACGGCAGCACGTTTCGCGCCAGCGCGGCGGACGGCCAGGTGCTCGTGGTCTACTGGTGGGCCAGCTGGTGCCCGTTCTGCGCGGTGCAGAGCCCGCATATAGAGAAGCTCTGGCGCAAGGAACGCAGCCGCGGCCTGCAGGTGCTGGCGCTGTCTATTGACAGGACACAAGAGGCCGCAGCAGCCTACATGCGGCAAAAGGGTTACACCTTCCCGGCGGGCATGCTGACCCCTGAAGTCGCTAAAGTGCTGCCCAAGCCCAAGGGCCTGCCGGTGGTCGTGGTGCGTGGGCGCGCGGCCAAGGTGGTGTTTGCGGAGGCTGGGGAAATGTTCCCCGAAGATATCGAAGGATTGGCAAAGTTCCTATGACGAAGACGTTGGTGATTGCAGAAAAACCGTCGGTGGCGCAAGACATCGTGCGCGCGCTCACGCCTGTGGCGGGCAAGTTTGAAAAGCACGACGAGTTTTTTGAAAGCGACGGCTACGTGGTGACCAGCGCGGTTGGCCACCTGGTGGAAATCCAGGCGCCCGAGCAGTTTGACGTGAAGCGCGGCAAGTGGAGCTTTGCCCACCTGCCGGTGATCCCGCCGTTCTTTGACCTGAAGCCGGTGGACAAGACCAAGACGCGGCTGAATGCCGTGGTCAAGCAGGCCAAGCGCAAGGACGTGACGGCGCTGGTCAACGCCTGTGACGCGGGCCGCGAGGGCGAGCTGATCTTCCGCCTGATCGAGCAATATGCCGGTGGTGCCAAGCCGCTGGGCAAGCCGGTCAAGCGCCTGTGGCTGCAAAGCATGACGCCCCAGGCCATCCGCGACGGCTTTGACAGCCTGCGCACCGACAAACAGATGCAGGGCCTGGCCGACGCCGCGCGCAGCCGGTCTGAGGCTGACTGGCTGGTGGGCATCAACGGCACACGCGCCATGACGGCGTTCAACTCGCGCGATGGGGGGTTCTTCCTCACAACCGTGGGCCGTGTGCAGACGCCGACGCTGGCCGTGGTGGTGGAGCGCGAGGAACAGATCCGCAAGTTCATCAGCCGCGACTACTGGGAAATCCACGCCACCTTCCTGGCCGAAGCCGGCGAATACCCGGCCAAGTGGTTTGACACCAAGTGGAAAAAGGACGCAGACGACGCCGAAAAGAAAGCCGACCGTGTCTGGACCCAGAAGGAAGCGCAGGCCATTGCCGACGCCGTGCGCGGCAAGGCCGCCACGGTCACTGAAGAAAGCAAGCCCACCACCCAGGCGTCGCCACTGCTGTTCGACCTGACCAGCCTGCAGCGCGAAGCCAACGGCAAGTTCGGCTTCTCGGCCAAGACCACGCTGTCACTGGCGCAAAGCCTGTATGAGCGCCACAAGGCCCTGACCTACCCGCGTACCGATTCGCGCGCGCTGCCCGAGGATTACCTGCCCGTGGTGAAGGATACCTTCGCCATGCTGGCCGACAGTGGCATGAAGCACCTGGCGCCGTTTGCCAAACAGGCAGTTCAGGGCAATTACGTCAAGCCGTCCAAGCGGATTTTTGACAACGCCAAGGTCAGCGACCACTTTGCCATCATCCCCACGCTGCAGGCGCCCAGCGGCCTGAGCGACGCGGAGCAGAAGCTGTACGACCTGGTGGTGCGCCGCTTCATGGCGGTGTTCTTCCCCAGCGCCGAATACATGGTCACCACGCGCATCAGCCAGGCGGTGGGCCACAGTTTCAAGACCGAAGGCAAGGTGCTGGTCAAGCCCGGGTGGCTCGCCATCTACGGCAAGGAAGCGGCCGACGAAGTGGCCGACGCCAAGGAAGGCGACAAGGGCCAGAGCCTGATCCCGGTCAAGCCCGGCGAGATGGTGCGCGCCGAGGTCGTGGAGCCCAAGGGCCTGAAGACGCGGCCACCCGCGCGCTACTCTGAAGCCACGCTGCTGGGCGCCATGGAAGGCGCCGGCAAGTTCGTGGAAGACGACGAACTGCGCGAGGCCATGCAGGAAAAAGGCCTGGGCACGCCCGCCACGCGCGCAGCCATCATTGAAGGCCTGATCAACGAAAAGTACATGCTGCGCGACGGCCGCGAAATGATCCCCACGGCCAAGGCGTTCCAGCTCATGACGCTGCTGCGCGGGCTGGGGGTGGAGGAACTGTCCAAGCCCGAGCTGACCGGTGAATGGGAATACAAGCTCGCGCAGATGGAGCACGGCAAGCTGAGCCGCGACGAGTTCATGCGCGAGATCGCCGAGATGACGAAACACATCGTCAAGAAGGCCAAGGAATACGACCGCGACACCGTCCCCGGCGACTACGCCACGCTCAGCACGCCTTGCCCGAATTGCGGCGGTGTGGTGAAGGAAAACTACCGCCGTTACGCCTGCGTAGGCAAGACCGGCACGGGCGAAGACGCCTGCGGCTTCTCGTTTGGCAAGACACCGGCCGGCCGCACGTTTGAGCCGGCCGAGGTGGAGCAATTCCTGGCGGCCAAGAAGATCGGCCCGCTGGAGGGCTTCCGCTCCAAGGCGGGCTGGCCCTTCACCGCCGAGATCGTGCTGAAGTACAACGACGAAGACAAGAACTGGAAGCTTGAGTTCGACTTTGGCGACGACAAGAACGCCGCCGAAACCGGCGAGATCGTGGACTTCAGCGCGCAGCAGCCGCTGGGCGCATGCCCCAAATGCGCTGCGCGCGTGTTCGAGTACGGCAAGAACTATGTGTGCGAGAAGTCCGTGCCCACGGCCGGCCAGCCCACACCCAGCTGCGACTTCAAGACCGGCCAGGTCATCCTGCAGCAGCCGGTGATGCGCGACCAGATGACCAAGCTGCTGGAAACCGGCAAGACCGACCTGCTGGACAAGTTTGTCAGCATGCGCACGCGACGCGCGTTCAAGGCCTTCCTGGCCTGGGACGCTGAAGCCGGCAAGGTCAACTTCGAGTTCGCGCCTTCCAAGTTCCCGCCGCGCAAGCCGCCCGCGGGCAAGACGGCAGCACCGGCGAAGACGCCCGCTGCAAAGAAGGCAGCCGCCAGCAAAGCGCCCGCGGCCAAAAAGGCCCCTGCCGCCAAAAAAGCGGCCGCACCCAAGAAGCCGCGCGCCACCGGCGCCGGCCTGAAACCCAGCGAAGCCCTGGCCGCCGTGATCGGCCCTGACAACGTGGCCCGCACCGAAGTCATCAAGAAGCTGTGGGACTACATCAAGGCGAACGGCCTGCAGGATGCGGCCAACAAGCGCGCCATCAACGCCGACGCCAAGCTCAAGCCGGTCTTCGGCAAGGACCAGGTGACGATGTTTGAGCTGGCGGGGATTGTGGGCAAGCACCTGTCATAGCGCCAGCCGCTCCAAAAAACGCGCCCCGGCCAGAACGCGGGGCGCTTTTTTACGTCTTTTGTGACGACCGGCACGTTCCTGAATTCTGTATTTGTGGGATATTATTCCGCAAATACAGAATTCTGGAGCTTGACCATGAAATCCATCCGCCTGCTTTTGCTGTCCGCCACTGTCGCCCTTGCCGCCTGCGGTGGCGGCGGTGGGGACGACCCTGCACCAGCGCCCACCGAGCCCGTGACCTTTGCGATGCGCATGCAAAACGGCGGCGCCGAGCAGGAGTTTCGCTACAGCACGACATCGCGGGAATTCATCACCCGGGCTCGCGCGCAGCTGTTGTTGCCCGTGGCGGACCGCAAGCCCTTCCCCTCGGGCGCGATTGCTGCGGGCAACGGCGGCGTCAACCTCAACTGGGGCTGGCATTTCACGGACCTCGCGCTGGTAGATGCGGCCATTGAGCTGTGCGACGGCACGCCGGCCATGGTGCAGGCCGACCTGGGCTACTGGCTCAACACGGTCAAGCGCTTTTGCCCGTGGAGCGGTTATGTGCATTCGGAAGTGGCCGCTGACACGACACAGCGCGACTTTGCCATCGGCCAGACCCGCGAGATCGCCTCGCTGAAGATCAGCATCGAGCTGCGCGATATCGTGGACACCCGCTGCCCGGCGGCAGCCATCTGCGTGAGCGCCGGCCATGCCGAAGCCCAGCTGCTGGTGCGCATCGGCGACCAGGTGGCGCAGCCGCTGACCATCACACTGGACGCGGGCGCGCGCGACCGCCAGGCCGTGCTGGGTGGATTTCGCTTCACGCTGGACAGCCTCTCGCCTTACCCCATCAATGACCCGATCCCCAAGGGGCAGTACCGCGCCAGCTTGACGGTGGGGCGCGTGTAGCCGGCCCTAGGCTGCGGCCACCCGGGCGCGCGCCTCGCCCGGCGTCATGCCGTGGCGGCGGCGGAACATGCGGTTGAACGCCGGCTGGTCGAGAAATCCGCAGCGCAGGGCGATCTCACCGAGCGTGAGCTGCGCGTGGCGGCGCGATTCAATCATGTTGCGCGCCAGCGTCAGGCGCACCTCCCAGATGCGCTGGGCAACCCCTTCGCCATGCGCGGTGAAGGCGCGGTACAGCTTGGCGCGCGAACAGTGCAGCGCAGCGGCGATCGCGCCAGGCTCCAGCTGCGGGTCGGCGCACCGTTCGCGGATCAGGTGGCAGGCGGCAAGGTAGACATCCTCATAGGCCTGCATTTGCCGCACTTCAGCGCCCAGCGCCGTCTGCAGTGAATTGATCGCCAGGTCCACCGCTATGCCCACCATGGTGATGCGCTGGGCGGCCGTCATGTGCACCGCCTCCTGGGCCACCGCCTGCAGCTGCGCAGCCAGCACCGCGCCCAGCCCGCGCCCGCATGCCAGTGCTTCGGGCATGCGCTCGGGCACGCTGCCCACAGCGTCCATCACCCGGTAACGCGGCACAAACAACGACAGCATCACATGGCGCGGCATGTCCATCACGATGGGCTCAGCCGAATCCACCAGGAACGCCATGCCCGTGCGCAGGCGGTGCACATGGCCGTTGTGCTCCACCACGAAACGCTGCCCCTGCGCCACGACGTTGAAGCTCACGTAGTCCACTCCGTCGCGCCGCGCGTGCTCGCGCGTGCGTTCGGCCCGCACCGCCGCGCCGGAGGTCTCCATCAGATGGGAGTCGCGCCCGAAGATGCGCCGCATGCGCATCTCGAAACTGCCGCGCGCACCAGGCGGGCGCGACACCGTGAGGCGGTCCAGGTTCAGGCGCTGCATGAAGGCAAAGCGCTCCTGCGGCGGTACGCCGTCGGTCGAGAGCTCCTGGATGTCGCCTGGCGCACCGGCGTGCGTGGTCGCCATCGGCATGCGGCCGGCCTGGCGGTGCAGGCTCGTGGTGTTTTCCAAGGGTGGTTTCATGGCAAGCCAGAATTTAAACCACCCGCTCCCCGCCGAAGCACTACTTTGGCAGCGCCTTGAGCCCGCTCAGGCGCGAGGTCAGGATGATGGCCGCCTGGAGCACAAAACCCGCGAACGCCAGGACCAGGCAGGCGGCCTCGCCCCAGGTGGCGCCCACCACGGCGCCCAGCGCAGCCCCAACGGGCCGCGAGCCCGCATTGACCGTCAGGAACACCGCGCCCACCCGGCCCAGCATGTCGTCCTGCGTGACGCTCTGGCGCAGCGTGGTGGTGGTAATGGTCCAGATGATCGGCCCCGCCCCGAACAGGAAAAACGACAATCCCGCCAGCGCCCCGTGCGGCAGCAGCAGCGTGGCCGCCATCGCGCCCGACGCCGCCACCGAGACCGCCGGGCCAAACTGCACGGCGCTGCCAAAGCGCATGGCGCCCACCAGGCGCGGCGCCAGCAGCGCGCCCACCACCATGCCGGCGCCATACATGCCCAGCGTGAAGCCCACCGCCTCGGTGTTCAGGCCCAGCACGCGCACGGCATAGGGCACATAGGCGGCCTGCAGCACAAACCAGGCGATGTTCCAGGCGATGCCGGTCAGCAGCATGGGCCGCAGGTATTCGTGGCGCCAGACAAACTGCGCGCCCTCCTGGATCTCGCGCAGCGGGTGGCGCGCCGGTGCCAGCGTGCGTGCCGGCTCGTGCAGGCGCCACAGCAGCGCCACCGCCGCGGCCGACAGCAGCGCGGCCAGCACGAAGGCCGCCGCACCGCCCACCCAGGCCACCAGCGCCCCCGCAAGCGCGGGCCCGGCTGCATAGGCTGCGCTGCGCGCCAGCTCCAGCCGCCCGTTGGCGCGCGCCAGCGACTCGCGTGGCACCAGCGCCGGCACCATGGCCGGCGCCGCCACGCTGAAGCCGACCGTGCCCACAGCACCCGCAAACCCCACGACCGCCAGCCAGAAGATCGACAGTTGGCCGGTCAGCACCATGGCCAGCAGCACCACCAGCGAGACGGCACGCAAAAGTTCCGCCCACACCATGAGGCGGCGGCGCGACGTGCGATCCGCCAGCACGCCCAGTGGAATGGACAGCAGCAGGAAAGGCAGCGTCTGCACGGCCGCCAGCAGCCCGATCTCGCCCGGCCCCGAGCCCAGCATCAGCACCGCCACCAGCGGCACAGCCGCCAGGCTCAGCTGTTCGGCGGACTGGGCTGCCAAGTTGGCCCAGGCCAGGCGGGCAAAGGCAGGGGGAAGATAGGGTGATTGCATGGGCCGCTATCTTGCCCGTTGCGGCGCAGCGCTGCTGGCCGTAACCGGACGTGCCATTGCTTCCCTTTTACACTGGCGCGAGACAACGCCCTCTGCCATGCCCACCACCGACACACTCGAACGCTTCATCGCCCGCGTGCAAAGCAACGCCCACGTGGAGGCCATTCAGGAGTTCTATGCCGAGGACGCCTCGATGCAGGAGAACATGGCTGCACCCCGGGTGGGCCGTGATGCGCTGGTAGCCCGCGAAGCCGCCACGCTGGCGCGCGCAGCGTCGGTGCAGTCCACCTGCGTGCGGCCGGTTTTTGTGAGTGGCGACTTCGTCGTGATCCGCTGGGTTTTTGAGTTCACCTGGAAAGACGGCAGCACGAGCCGCATTGAAGAGCTGGCGTACCAGCGCTGGGACGGTGAGCGCATTGCACAGGAGCAGTTTTTCTATGACCCGGTGCAGTTGGCGCCGGTGAAAGTGGGAACAGCGTCCCCACAATTGGGCGCCTAAAAAGATATACTCTTCGTATATACATTTTAGGGGATCACCATGATCCACGCCCGCATCTTCC
>CALRZF020000157.1:0-8528 GCA_943372585.1 Ramlibacter sp. 2FC
AGAAACTCGGCTAGAGACCTACCGTCCGCTAAACCGCGCAGGCCGCTTTTCAGTAAACGACCGCACCCCCTCAGCCGCGTCTTCGCTGTTGGCAAGACGCTGCTGGGTGCTGATGAAATCCTGCATGGCCATCAACGGCCCATACTCCACCGCTTTCAGCATGTTCATGCGCGTGGCCACCACCGCCAGCGGTGCCTGTTCGGCAATGACCTGCGCGATGCGCAGCGCCTCGTCCAGCACCTGCGCCGCCGGAACCACCTTCTGCACGAAATTCAGGCGCAGGGCTTCGGCGCTGCCGAACTCATCACCCGTCAGCAGGTGCAGCATCGCGTTGCCCAGCCCTGAGCGCTCTGCCATGCGCAGCGTGGCGCCGCCGGTGGCCATGATGCCGCGCTTGACCTCCAGCTGTGAAAAGCGGCAGTCATCTGCGGCCACCACGATGTCGGCTGCCAGCATCAACTCAATGCCGACCGTGAACGTGATGCCTTTCACCGCCACCACCATGGGCTTGGTCCGCCGGCGGTAACCGGGCGTGCCCAGGTCGTTTGGCTCCACCAGGCCGAAGGCAAATGCCTTCTCGCCGCGTTGCATCAGCGGCGCGATGGTGGGCAGGTCCAGCCCGGCGGTGAAGTGGTCGCCAAACGCATGCAACACGCCCACGCGCAGGTCTGCGTCGTCGTCCAGCAGGGTGTAGGCCTCGGCCAGCTCGCGGTACATGCGCGGCGTGAAGCCGTTGCGTTTGGCCGGGCGGTTGATGCCGATCAGCAGCAGCGCGCCGCGCCGCTCGGTGGTGATGGTGCCTTCAGGCGGGGGTGCGGTGTGGACGGTTGCAGTGTGGGCGGTGGTGCTCATGCCTGCATGCTAGCCATGCAGGCGCCGCCGCGGCATCACGTGGGCGACAGGTCCAGGTCGGGGACGGCTTTGGGCGCTGCGGCTGCCACGGAAGCCTCGATGGCCATGGCGTCGTCCAGCACGCTGTCCAGCAGCATCAGGTCGCGGTACACGCCCAGCGGCAGCAGCGGCGGGCCCATGGCCTTCACGCGCATGTCGTGCTCGCCCAGCATCCAGCGCAGGATCCACATGCGCGCGGGCCGCAGCGGCCACTGGCCCACGATGCCGTTGCACAGGTGGGTGTCGTCCAGCAGCTCGGTGCCCGCTGTGGACGGTGCCGACCACAGGGGTGCGTTCTGGCCGAAACGGGCACGGAAAGCATCGCGCGCCACGTCCCACTCCTGCTGCAGCGCCAGCTCCTTGTACAGCTCGCGCAGTTCCATGAACACCCAGGGGCTGGTGTAGCGAAAGTCCACCAGGTGCTGCTGCAGCAGCAGCACGGCGGCCACCACGTCGCCGCGCTTGCGCCGGCGTTGCAGCTTTTCGTCGAGCTGGTGCAGGTCGATCAGCGTGGCTTCGCGGCGCGAATTGGTCTCGCCAATGGCGGTGACGTAGATGGCGCGCGCCGACTCGGCCGGGTTGGGGTTGTCGGGCAGGATGTCATCCAGGCTGTTGACCCGGGTGACCAGGGATGACGCGGCCGGCTGCACGTCGGCCCACAGCACGGAGTCATGTTCGCGCCGGTGGCGCCGGCGCTCGATCACCCAGCCGATGCTGGACACCAGCGCAATGCCGCCCAGTGTGACAGTCAGGGGCACGAGGCTGGGGGCCGTGCGTGCGGCGGAGGCGGCGTCGCGCAGTGCGGCGACGCCATGGGCGATGGAGCCGGTGCGTGGGGGCGGGATCTCGGGCGCCACGGGCGAATCAGCCGCTTCGGTAGGGGCGGGTACAGGTACGGGTACGGGTACGGGTGGCGCAATGGCCGTTGGCGACGGTGCTGCGGCCAAAGGCACCGCGGGGGCGGCGGGGGCCGCAGGCGGCGGCACCCGGCCCAGCGACGTGCTCAGCCGCAGCGCGGCCGGCTGTGTCTCGGTGGTGCCGCTGGACGCCATGGTGTGGACGTGGCGGTCCGTACTCAGTAGCTGTACACGCCGCGCCCGGTCTTGCGGCCCAGGCGGCCGGCGGCGACCATTTCCTTGAGCAGCGGACATGCGCGGTATTTGCTGTCGCCAAACTCCGCCAGGTACACGTCCATGACGGCCAGGCACACGTCCAGCCCGATCATGTCGGCCAGTGCCAGCGGGCCGATGGGCTGGTTGCAGCCGAGCTTCATGCCGGCGTCGATGTCTTCTGCCGTGGCCAGGCCTTCGGACAGCACAAAGAACGCTTCGTTGATCATGGGCACCAGGATGCGGTTGACCACAAAGCCGGGTGCGTTCTTCACGGTGATGGGGCTTTTGCCCAAGCGTACGGCCAGTGCCTTGACCGCGTCGTGCGTTTCGTCGCTGGTCTGCAGCCCGCGGATGATCTCCACCAGCGCCATCATGGGCACCGGGTTGAAGAAGTGCATGCCGATGAAGCGGTCCGCGCGCGATGTGGCCGCCGCCAGCTTGGTGATGGAAATTGACGATGTGTTGGACGCCAGGATCACCTCGGGGGCCAGCAGCGCGTCTGCTTGGCGCAGGATCTTGAGCTTGAGCTCGTAGTTCTCGGTGGCGGCCTCGATCACGATCTGCGCTGCTTTCAGGTCGTCGTAGGCCGTGCTGCCCTTGATGCGGCCCAGGGCGGCGGCCTTGTCTGCGTCGGTGATCTTTTCCTTCTTGACCAGGCGGTCCAGGCTGCCCGATACGGTGGCCAGGCCCTTGGCCACGGCGGCGTCCGTCACGTCCACCATCACCACCTGCAGCCCCGCGACGGCGCAGGCCTGTGCGATGCCATTGCCCATGGTGCCGGCGCCGATGATGCCCACCACGCCCATGCCACTGCCCAACTCATTTGACATGCAGAAAACCCCTGTAAATGCACGGCGCTGCCGACCCGGCTGGCCGAAGACCCCGAATGTTAACGGGTGTTACGGCGCGGCCGATTCCGGAGTAAGGTACGCGCCTGTATCACGTGGAGGGGACGCAAGTGCTTGACTACATCATCATCGGCGGCGGCTCGGCCGGCTGCGTGCTGGCCGCGCGCCTGTCTGAGGACCCGTCCGTGCGGGTGGCGCTGCTGGAGGCTGGGCCGCCAGACACCAGCCCGCTGATCCACTGCCCGGGGGGTCTGGCGCTGCTCGCCAAGAACGGCCAGGCCAACTGGGCGATCAACACGGTGCCCCAGCCTGGCCTGAATGGCCGGCGCGGTTACCAGCCGCGCGGCAAGGTGCTGGGCGGCTCGAGCTCGGTCAACGCCATGATCTACGCACGGGGTGTGCCCGAGGACTATGACCACTGGGCCGAACAGGGCAACCCCGGCTGGGGCTGGGCCGATGTGCTGCCGTACTTCAAGCGCTCGGAGCACAACGAACGCGGCGCGGATGACTTTCACGGCACGGGCGGCCCGCTGAACGTGCGCGACCTCACCTCGCCCAACCGCTTTGGCCCGGTGTTTGTGCAGGCGGGCGTGCAGGCAGGCTACCCCGCCAACCCCGACTTCAATGGCGAGCAGCAGGAAGGCGTGGGGATGTACCAGGTCACCCACAAGAACGGCGAACGCTTCAGCGCGGCCAAGGCCTACCTCACGCCGAACCTGTCGCGGCCCAACCTGCAGGTGATCACGGGCGCGCACGCCACACGCATCATCACCGAGGGCCGCCGCGCCGTAGGGGTGGAATACCGCCAGGGCAGCGAGCTGCGCCAACTGCGCGCCGCGCGCGAGGTGCTGCTGTGTGCCGGTGCGCTGCTCTCACCGCAACTGCTGCTGCTGTCGGGCATCGGCGCGGGCGCCCAGCTGCGCCAGCACGGCATTGGCGTGGTGCACGACCTGCCCGGCGTGGGCATGCACCTGCACGACCATGTGGACGTGGTGCAGGTGGTGAATGCGCCGCAGCTCAAGGACCTGTTCGGCCTGTCGCTCACGGGCATGGTGCGCGCCGTGAAGGGCATTTTTGAATGGCGCAACTTCCGCACCGGCATGCTGACCACCAACTTTGCGGAAGCCGGCGGCTTCATCAGGAGCCAGCCGCAGGAAGCCCTGCCCGACCTGCAACTGCACTTTGTGATCGGCAAGCTGGTGGACCACGGCCGAAAGACGGTGTTCGGCCACGGTTATTCATGCCATGTGTGCCTGCTTCGCCCCTTGAGCCGAGGCAGCGTGACGCTGGCCAGCGCCGACCCGCTGGCGCCGCCGCTGGTGGACCCGAACTTCCTGGCCGAGCCCGATGACATGGCCCGAATGGTGCGCGGCTTCAAGCTCATGCGCAACCTGCTGCAGCAGCCCGCGCTGGCGGGTTACCGGGGGCAGGAGTTGCCCGTTTCGGCCGCGGCGCAGACCGACGAAGAGATCGAGCAGTTCATCCGCAACTTTGGCGACACCATCTACCACCCCGTGGGCAGCTGCCGCATGGGGCCGGGCCCGCTGGACGTGGTGGACGCCCAGCTGCGCGTGCACGGCATGCAGGGGCTGCGGGTGGTGGATGCATCGGTCATGCCACGCATCGTGGGCGGCAACACCAACGCGCCGGTGATCATGATGGCCGAGAAGGCGGCCGACTTGATCCGCGCTGCGTAAGCCTGTGACGCAGTTCACAGCCGGCGCGCTGCGCGCCGGCATTTAAGGTTCTTTTAGCAATCGTTTAAGCAATTCTTAGCGGCGCGCCAAACCGCGTTCTTCGAAACTTCTTTCCGCGGTGCACGGTGCACCAGCCAAGACGGAAAGAAAACCATGAACATCAATTCAACTGAACTGCAGCAGGTCGCCGCCACCCAGGCGCCCCGCTTGGACATGTACGCCGGTATCCACAAGGCGCTGCGCGCACTGATGGCCGACACCCTGCTGGCCCTGGGCCGCATGGACTGCGATGACGACCTGGAACTGGCCCAGACCACCCAGCAGGTGCTGGCACTGCTGGACGCCTGCGCGTCGCACCTCCAGCACGAAAACGAATTCATCCACACCGCGCTGGAAGCCCGCGCGCCCGGGGCCAGCGCCGTGATTGCGCACGAGCATGACGACCACCTGGCTCATATCGGCCGGATCGCCCGGACCACAACGGCGCTGATGGGCACCGCTGTGGGCGACCGCGCAGGCGCAGCGCTGTCGCTGTACCGCGAGCTGTCGCTGTTCATCGCCGAGAACTTCCATCACATGCATGTGGAGGAAACCGCGCACAACGCCGTGCTGTGGGCCCGCTACACCGACGCCGAGCTGGAGGCGATCCACGATGCGCTGGTGGCCTCGATCCCACCCGAGGAAATGATGCGCACCGTGCGCTGGCTGGTGCCGTTCATGAACCCCGCCGAGCGCACTGCGCTGCTGTCCGACATGCGTGCCAAGGCGCCGGTTCAGGCGTTTGCCGCGGTGCTGGACACGGCGCGAGCGCACCTGACGCAAAACGAGTGGGCCAAGCTGGCGCGCAGCCTGGGCCTGTCGCCGGTGGACGGCCTGGTGGCGGTTTAGCCGTCCGTCAGCTCGACCGGGCGCAGCACCGCCAGCCGCAAGCGCCCGCGCCCGGTTTTTTCAATGCGGATGTGCGGGCTGTGCTCGACCAGGCGGCGTTGCAGCAGCACCAGGCGCGCTTCCAGGTTGTCGGTCACGTCGGGCAGGCCGATGGAGGTGTCCAGTCGCAACTCGCGGTTGCTGAACTCGGTACGCCCATGCTGGGTGTAGTCCTTCAACAGCTTCCACAAAATGGCACCGGCCACGCCCTTGATGAGGTACGTGTCGTTGATGAAGACGCTGTCGTTGGCGCCGAAATGCCGCACCTGCACCACGGTGCCGGTCGCACCCGCCACCGCCTGCGCGGGCGTGCCGGCCGGGGCGGGCGGCTCGGCGGCCTCGGTGCTGGCCTGCATCAGGTCCATGGCGGCGCCCAGGTGGCCGGCCACGGCCACCAGCATGTCTTCGTCCTCGTAGCTGAACTGCAGCTGCGCCGGGCTTTCCACAAACAGCACACCCAACAGCCGCCCGGCCGACAGCACCGGCACGGCCAGCTGGCTGTGCGGCTGTGCGAGGCCGGGGTAGGGGATGTCGGTGGCCGGCTCGATGTCGGGCACATTGGCGTGCAGGCTGCGCCGCATGGCGCGGCTGTACAGGTAGGCGCTGGTCATGTGGCCGATGCGCACGGGCGTGCGCTCGCGCGCGGCCACACCTACCACGCCATCGCCCACTTCAATTTCCGAGCCCACGCCCGATGTGGCGTAGCCGCTGCTGGCCACCGTGTACAGGCGCTGGGTGCCGGCGTCCAGCATCAGCACCATGGCGTGGTGGATGCCCATGAAGTCCGTCATGGCCCCCAAAGCAGCGTTGAGCAGTTCGTCCATGGCGGTGCAGCGCGCCATGCGCTCGCTGCAGCGGCGCACGGCATTCAGCAGTCCCACGCGCGGCGCGGGCGCGGGCAACGGCTGACCGGGCACCGGCTCGATCTGCTGCACCTCGTACACGTCC
This sequence comes from Ramlibacter sp. 2FC, assembly GCA_943372585.1. GTDB lineage: Bacteria > Pseudomonadota > Gammaproteobacteria > Burkholderiales > Burkholderiaceae_C > RAM1. Next base: position 6,424 of record CALRZF020000157.1, read on the forward strand.
GAGCCCAGCAGCCGGAACACCCCGTCCATACCGGTATGCGACGCAATGCCGGCCAGCTGGGCCTTCATCTGCTCAAACAGCGCCCCGGCCGTTTCAGTGCGCAGGTAACGGATGTGCAGGCGAAAGAACGCGCCAGTCTGGGGGTGCAGCACCAGCACCGTGGCCACCGGGTTGGCCAGGATGTTCTTGCGCGTGGTGTTGAAGAACTGGAACGACAGCGCCACGTGGCGGGCGTCCACGTAGTACACCTGCGAGATGTAGGCCACGTTGGGCACGCCGTCGGCACTGCAAGTGGCCATGACGGCGGGGATCGCGCCTTCAAAGCACGGGCGGATGGCATCCAGCGAGGTGGCCGTGGTGGCCATGTTCATGTGCGCCCCCCCAGCAGCGGCACGCCGGCTTGCGGCCCCGGCGTCTGGTCAAACGCCTGCGCGGGCGTGAAGCTGATGGCCACCACGTCGTCCAGCCGGTGCGCCAGCATGGCGCGCGTCATGGGCGGGGGATAGCCGACGCGCTGGATTTCATGCTCCATGGACCGCAGGTAACGCGCCAGCACGGGCGCGTCGGCCTCGGTCGCGGCGCGTATGTGCGCCTGGTGCGCCTTGAGCTGCACCGTGCGGTGGGTAGCAGGCTCGCTGAACACCACCGCCACCTCGCCGGTGGCGGCCACGTCCTGCAGCAACTGGCGCGACTGGCTGCGCGCCAGGTACACCGTGATCAGGCGCCCGCCGTCGGCCACGTGGCTACCCACGGCGCGCATGATGCTGGGCCGGTGGGCCAGGTCGCGTGAACCGACGATGGTGGAAACCCCCCGGCTGATCATCTCCAACAGGTCCGGTGGCAGCTGGGTGAGGGCGGTGCTCATGGCGGCAAAACGGCTGGGTTCAGGCCTGGAATCGCTTGCGCGTCAGCGCCAGCGCCACCCAGAACGCCACCACGGTATAGGCCACCAGCACCAGCGCGTGGCGCAGCGGGTGCGCGGGCCACTGGTCCATGAACAGCGGGCGTATGAGTTCGACCGCGTTGGTCAGCGGCAGCCAGTCGGATACCACGCGCACCGCATACGGCAGCTGGTCACGCGGAAAGAACACGCCCGACAGGAACATCATGGGTGTCAGGAACAGCGTGAAGTAATAGGTGAAAAAGTCGTAACCCCTGGCCAGCGCGTTGAAGATCAGCGCAATGCAGCTGAAGGTGATGCCCGCGCCCAGCAGCACCGGCCAGGCCACAAGCAGCTTGGGGCTGTGGCTGATGCCTAAAGCGAGCATCACGCCCAGGATGGCCGTGACGGTGAACAGCGCCTTGAACGCCGCCCACATCATCTCGGCCACCAGCACGTTGTCCAGGTTGACCGGCGCGTTCATGATGCCGTCCCAGGTCTTTTGCACATGCATGCGCGAAAACGCGGAATACAGGGCTTCAAAGCTGGCCGCGTTCATGGCGCTCATGCAAATGGAGCCACCGGCCAGGAACAGGATGTAGGGCACCTTTTCGCCACCCACCTGCACCTGTCCCACCAGCGCGCCCATGCCATAGCCAAACGCCAGCAGCCACATCAGCGGCTCGGCGATGTTGCCCACCAGGCTGGGGATGGCGAGTTTCTTCCACACCAGCAGGTTGCGCAGGAACACGGGCCACCAGCGCGCCGACAGGTCGGGCGCGCGCCAGATGCTTTGGTTCATCTAGCCATCCTCCCTGATCTGACGGCCCGTGAGCTTGAGGAACAGGTCCTCCAGGTTTGCAGGGCGGTGCAGGGTGCGCAGCTTGGGGTGCGCGGCCAGGGCGTCCAGCAGCTGGCGGGCGTCCTGGGTGTAGAAGAAAACCGTTTCACCGCTGACCTCCACCCGCGCGGCCAGCGCCTTGAGCGTGGGGTCTTCAGCCAGTGACAGCGCGCCGTTGCCATAGGCTTCCACCACATCGGGCTCCAGATGCTGGGCGATCAGGTCGCGCGGCGTGCCTTCGGATATTTTTTTGCCATGGTCCAGAACCAGCAGGCGGGAACACAGGCGCTCGGCTTCGTCCATGAAGTGGGTGGTCAGCAAAATGGACTTGCCCTGTTGCAGCAACAGTTGCAGCCGCTCCCACATCAGGTGGCGCGCCTGCGG
>CALRZF020000158.1:0-8493 GCA_943372585.1 Ramlibacter sp. 2FC
GGCTCCAGCCGCTGCAGCACCGTGCGCAGCTCGCGGCACGCGGCGGCGTCGTGCTGCCAGAAGCGCAGGTACTGCACGGCGTCGTCGGCACGCCAGAAGTCGCGGCGTTTGGCCTTGGTGACGTCGAAAACCGAGGCGGGGGTTTCAGCTGCGGGCGTCGCTGTGGGTGTGGGCGCAGCGGGCGGTGCGCCCATCATGCGAAAGGGCTGGGTTGCGGCCGGGGCGGCTGCTGCCGATGTGCCTGGTGTTGTGGGTGCTGCGGCGGGTGTCGTGGCCGGTGGGGGCGCAGGCGGTGCGGCGAGCGGCGCAGGGGCACCTTCTGGCGGCGGGCTCAGCCGGTCGTGCAGCCACACCTGCTGTGTGCCGCGCCGTAGCCGGGCCAGCGGCAGGTTCATACAGCCCCCACCAACGCCGCGCGGCGGCGCACGCGCATCAGCAGCACCAGCACAATGCCGAAGTTCAGCAGGTTCCAGGCAATACCGTTGATGAAGGCGGCGTGGTAGTTGCCGGTGATGTCAAACACCTTGCCCGACATCCAGCCACCCAGCGCCATGCCCAGCATGGTGGCCATGATGACGGTGCCCACGCGCGCGCCGGCTTCGGCTGCGGGGAAATGCTCGCGCACGATGATCGCGTAGCTGGGCACAATGCCGCCCTGGAACAGGCCGAACAGCGCCGAGATCACATACAGCGGCACCAGCCCGTCAAACGGCAAAAACATCACCAGCGCCACCGTCTGCAGCGCCGAGCCGAGCAGCAGGGTGCGCAGGCCGCCAATGCGGTCGCAGATGGCGCCTGAGATCAACCGGCTGACGATGCCGCAGGCCAGCATGAGCGACAGCATTTCGGCGCCGCGCGCCGCGCCATAGCCCAGGTCGGTGCAATAGGCCACGATGTGCACCTGCGGCATGGACATGGCCACGCAGCATGACAAACCCGCCACGCACAGCAGCAGCTGCGCCTGGCCCACGCTGAAGCCAAACGGCAGACTGCCCGGCACCTTGCCCTGCGCATTGAGGGGCTGCACGGCCAGCGCGGGCGGGCGCTGGCGCATCAACTGCGCCAGCAACAGCAGCGCCACCGTGCAAAACGCGGCCAGGCCCAGGTAGGTCTGGCGCCAGCCCACGGTCTGCACAAAGTGCTGCACGATGGGTGGCCAGATCGCGCCGCCCAGATAGTTGCCGCTGGCACACACCGCCACCGCAATGCCGCGGCGGCGCAGGAACCAAAGCGACGTGTCTGCCAGTAGCGGCGAAAACGTGGACGAACTGCCCACCAGCCCGATCAGCACGCCATGCGCGATGGCAAACACCCAGATGCTGCCCGACAGCGCCGCCAGCAGGTAGCCCAGCCCCAGGCCGATGGCGCCCACGCGCAGCGGCACCGCCACGCCAAAGCGGTCGGCCAGCCGCCCCATCAGGATGCCGCCCACGCCAAAGCCGATCATGAGCAGCGTGTACGGCAGCGACGCATCGGCCCGCGCCACGCCAAAGTCGGCCTGCACTGCCGGCAGCACCACCGGCACCACATACATGCCGCTGGCCCCCACGGTCATCAGCGCCAGCGTGACCAGCAGGCGGCGCCAGGCGTGGGGGGAGTCGATGAGGGAGGGGTCGGTGGCAGTGGTCATTGATTCAATCCAGAAGCTCGTTCAGCCGCTGCAGCGCATGCGCCACCGTGGCCGCGCGCACGGCGGCGCGGTCGCCGCTGAAGTGCTGCTTTTCACTGGTCAGCACGCCGTCCACCGAGCAGCCGAACCACACCAGGCCCACAGGTTTGTCGGCGCTGCCGCCGCCCGGCCCGGCCACACCGGTCACTGCCACGCTGGCCTGCACATGCGAATGGCGAACGGCGCCAAAGGCCATGGCGCGGGCGACCACCTCGCTCACGGCGCCGTGCGTGGCGATCAGCGCGGCATCCACGCCCAGCAGCTCGGTCTTGGCTTCATTGGAATAGGTGACAAAGCCGCGCTCAAACCAGTTGCTTGAGCCCGCCAGGTCGGTGCAGGCGCCGGCGATCAGGCCGCCGGTGCAGCTCTCGGCCGTGGCCATCATCCAGCTGCGGGCCTGCAGTTTGTCGGCCAACGCAATGACAAGAGAAGGTGTGTTCACCAGAATCTCCACAGTGCGATCACCAGCAGCGTGCAGGCGGCCGCCACCAGGTCGTCCCACATGATGCCGAAGGCCCCGCGCCAGCCAAAGCCCTTGAACAGCTGGTCGGCCCAGGCCACCGGCCCCGGCTTGGCCGCGTCAAAGTAGCGAAACAGCACGAACGCGGCGAGCTGGCCCCAGAAACCTGCCGGCATGACCAGCCACAACACCAGCCAGAACGCTGCGATCTCATCAATCACGATCTGCCCCGGGTCGGCCACGCCCATGTTGCGCGCGGTGACCGCGCTGGCCCACCAGCCCAGTACAAAGGTCACGGCAATCACCGCGCCCCATTGCCCCGCCGTGGGCTCAAACACAAACCCGATGCACAAAAACGCCAGCCAGGCCCACAGCGTTCCGGCCGTGCCCGGCGCAGCGGGGCTCAGGCCCGAGCCAAAGCCCAGGGCAACAAAGTGCGCCAGGTGGCGCAGCAAAAAGCCCGGGCCTGCGCGCTTGAGCGGGGGTGCGGTGGCTTCGAGGGTGTCTGCTGGAGGCATGGCGGTTGTACGTGTGGCGCGCTCAGATCTTGCCGAACCATTCGGCCCAGTAATCAATGCAGGCCCGGATCTTGGGCAGGCGGTGGCGTTGAGGCAGCATCATCGCGTAGATCGGGAAGCGCTGCGCATCCACATAGCTGTCCAGCACCGGCACCAGCCGGCCCTGGCGCACCAGCGGCTTGGCAATCAGGTCGTTGCAGCGGCAGATGCCCAGGCCGTTGAGCACCATGGACATCATGATGCCGGTGGAGGCGGTGCGGTAGTGCCCCTGCATCGCACGCACCACGCTCTGGCCGTCCAGCATGAAAGGCCAGCGGTTCAGGTGCTGCGCCACGCTGTTGGTGATCAGCCGGTGCGCGGCCAGCTCATCCGGGTGTTGCGGTGTGCCGTGGGCGGCGAGGTATTCGGGGCTGGCATACAGGTAGCGTGTGTGCTGGCCGATTTCGCGCGCGATCACCGCGTCGGTCTGGATGGTGCCGGTGCGTATCGCCATGTCGATGCCTTCACGCGCCATGTCCACCAGCCGGTCGTCGGCATGGATGTCCACCTGCAGCCGGGGGTGGCGCTCGGTCAGGCCCGCCAGGCCCGGCACGATCAGGAAGTGCGCCATGGCCGGGCTCACGGCCAGCCGCACCGTGCCGCCGACCTCACGCGCCTTGTCGGCAAACTCGGCCTCCAGCTCGGTGAAGGTGCCGGCCATGCGGTGGCAATAGTCCAGGAAGATTTCGCCCTCGGGCGTGAGCGCCAGGCCGTGAGTGGAGCGGTGGATGAGGCGTGCGCCGCATGATTTTTCGATGCGCGCCAGGGACCTTGATATCTGGCTGACGGGAGCGTCCCGCTCGCGTGCCACGGCCGAGAGCGTGCCGAGTTCAGCCACGCGGGCGAACAGTGCCAGGTCGTCGAATGCCAGGTCCCTCATGTTGGCAATGGTAGTGGGTCTGGGTACGTGTGCGTTTGGGTCCGCTGGTTGGCGCATCCCTTGCAGCGACTGCAACACCCCTTTGCGCAATGCATTGTTTCCGTGATCTTGTGTGATGCCTACATTCAGACCTGGAAACCCAAAGGACCGTCATGCCTACCTTGCACCTCAAAGTGGCCCCGCTGCAAAACCCCGAACGCTATGAGACGCTGGCCGCTGCACTCACGCGCATCACGGCTGATACGCTGGGCAAGCGCGCTGCCGTGACCGCCGTGACCATCGACGACCTGCCTGCCGCGCGCTGGTACGTGGGTGGTCAGGCGGTGCAACGTCCTGCGGCGATCCTCGAGCTCACTGTCACCAGCGGTACCAACACACCTGCGCAAAAGGCCGCGTTTGTGCAGGCGGCGTTTGCCGAGCTGCGCCGTCAGCTTGCAGCGGGTGGCGAGCTGGAAGAAGCCAGCTACGTGACCGTGCGTGAAGTGCCGGCAACCGACTGGGGCTACGGCGGCATGACGCAGCACGACAGGGCGCAGACCCGCATGCGGCTGGCGGCCTGAGGTGTATTCACTATCGCATTTACGCTGTGGTCGCATCCCCAATCTTGAGGGGAAACTCCAGATCTCTCAACACCTCGCTGATTGTCGATAAAGCGCTTGCGGCGCAAGACCTGGTGCGCCACAATTCGGCGCATCCAAAAGTCTTCAGGGGGGCAGGGAGTGGAACGCAACGTACGTCAATTCTGCACGGCGATCGGCCTGGCCGCGTCTATCGTGCTGTTCGCCGGGCACATCAGGGCCCAAGTCGCCAGTACACCACCAGGCGCGACACCCAACTGGGTGGCACAACCTGCCGTTGTTCCCGCCATACCGCCAGCGCCTGTAGCCATCCACCCGACTAACCAGCGATCCGGCTTTGCCGCAGCGGCGGCAACATCGCCACCGATCCTGTATCGCGATACAAGCCTGACTGCATGCCCCAGCGGCCAGAAGCTGGAATATTTTTACTACGACACAGACATACCCGAGCTGCGCGCCAACTCGTGGTGTGGCGCTGCACAGGCAGACATGGATCTGGCAAACATCGTTGATCCCAATACCTGGCGGCGGCCCTACTTGCTTGAATCCTGTACGCCCGGCGTTTCTTGGTATTACTCCCACGCCTTTCCAAACGGTACCCGGTACTACAGCCCTGCCAACCGCGGCATCAACATGGTGTGCCGCCAGGAGCCGTACACCATTTCGCTCAGTGCTTCGCCCACTGCGCTGTACCCTCGTGAGCGTTCGACGATTCGCGCACAAGTCACGGGGAGTGACGGGTCACCCGGCGTTGGGCGCTCGGTGTCAATGTCTCAATCAGGCCCCGCTGGAAGCTTGAATAATTGCTCCGCAGTTACCGATGCCTCCGGAGTTCTGACATGCGAGTTCACGGCAGGCGCCGCGGGCTCGGTGCGGGTCACTGCATCTTGTGACCTTTGCCAGAGCCCATCCTCTGCCGGTATGACCGTGCTCTCATTGCCAGACGAACCGGAGAGCTGCGACAAGAACTTCGGTAACCCTGTTGACGCGTCCACAGGGGAGAAGGTTCAGACTGAAGTGGATCATGCTGGCATTGGGGCGCACCCGATATCGCTGGTGCGCACATTCCGCAGCGCATGGGCCACGGCAGATGCCCGAGCCACTGCGGTCGATGCTGCGTTGGGGGCCGCCTGGAGCCATAACCTGGCCGTATCGCTGGTGATCTCCGATGGCCTGGCCCAAATCGTCGCGGGTGACGGCGCAGGCGCTGCTTTCCGGGCCCAAGGTAATGGATGGGTTGCGCTGCTGGGTAATGACCTTTTGACAGCGACAGCTGGAGGGTTGCGGTACATACGCGCAGCCGATGGCGACGTCTGGCAGTTCGACGCAGCAGGCAAGCTGCTGAGCCAGACAAGGCGCAATGGCTGGGTGATGACCTATTCCTACCTGGGCAATCGGGTTGCTCAGGTTACCAACCACTTCGGAAGGCGTCTTGCCTTGACATACGACGCTGCAGGGCGCATGGCTGCGGCCAGCCTGCCCGACGGCCAGGTGGTCAGCTACGAATACGACGCAAGCGGGCGCCTGTATCGTGCGAACTACACCCTGTCGCGAGCGCGCCAATACGTCTATGAAGATGCCAATTACCCCCTGGCGCTGACAGGCGTGTTTGACGAAAACGGCGCTCGCTATTCGACTTTTGGCTACGACACAGCTGGCCGTGCCGTGCAAACCGAACACGCAGGTGGAGCGTTGCGTTTCGGATTTGACTACCGGTCGATTGATCAAACAGTAGTTACCGACCCCCTCAGTACCTCCCGGTCCCTGCGTTACCAGGGCGTGGGCGGCAAAGTGGTAGCTGCCGAAGCTGACCAACCTTCCGCCGACGGGCCGAGCATCAAAGAGCGCGTGCAGCGGATGGACGGGCTGCTGCTGTCCGAGACGGATTTCGTGGGTGTCACGAAACGCTATGAAGCATGGAATGAGCGGCGGCGCCTTCCCCTCACCATTGTCGAAGCGGCCGGCAGGCCTGAACAGAGAGAGGTGCGCACCCAATGGCATGCGCAGTGGAACCTCCCGGTGCGCATCCGGGAGCCGGGGCGCACCATAGAGATGGAATACAACAACCGGGGCAATCTGGTCTCCGAAGTGGTAACCGACGCCGCCAGCGGCGCGCGCCGCGAGCGTACGCTAAGGTGGACGGATGGCCTTCTAGCCTCCGAGGTGGACGCATTGGGCGGCGTAACGCGTTACCGGTACGACGAGATGGGTAACCTCACGCGGCTTGTGAATCCGCTTGGCCACGCCACAGACTTCACCTACGACGCCGCTGGCCGTTTGCTGCAAGTGATAGCACCCAATCGGGTCACTACGGCCTATGCATACGACCCAGCCGGCCGTATGGTCATGCGCACCGTCTCGCCGCGCGATGGCGGCGCGGCCGAAGTGGACAGCTTCAGCTACACGCCATCGGGCCAGCTGGCACAGGCCGCCGCGGCCAGCGGTCTTGTGGTTGACTACAGCTACGACGCAGCCCAGCGGCTTGTCGGCGCACGTGACAACCTGGGCAATGCCATTGCCTGGCAACTGGACGGCATGGGCAACCGCGTCAGCACGCAGGTGACGGGCGCGAATGGAAGCGTGGCGCTGGACGAAATAACGATGATCAACCACCTCAACCGGGTCTCGCGGGTGATTCGTGGCGGGCAGGAGATGGTGCTAAACGAATACGACGCGAACGGTGATCTGACAGTTCGCTACGACCCAGGCAGCAGCGGCTTCACAGCCCTGACGCGCGATGCGCTCAAACGCCCGGTTGCCACCCAGTTTGCCGATGGGGCCAGCACGGCATTGCAATATGACGCGCTGGACCAGATCACTGCCGCAACAGACCCCAACGGGGTGCGGACCTTGTACGGCCTCAATGCATTGGGCGACCGGGTGTCCGAAGCCAGCCCGGACAGCGGCAACGCCAATGCCAGCTTCGATGCGGCGGGTAATGTGCTCACGCGTACCGACGCGCGCGGCCAGACCACCCGCTACAACTATGACGCCCTGAGCCGCGTCACGCGCATTGAACGGGCCGATGGCCAGGTAAGCACTTTCACCTGGGATGGGCAGCAGGCCGCCATCGGCAAACTCAGCCGCCTGGATGATCCACAGGGCACGACCGAATACCGCTACGACGGCTTTGGCCGCCTGATCACCAAGGTGCAGGAACTCAGAAACGGTGCACGTCATGTGGTGCGCTACAGCTGGGGGGCAGGCGGCGTGCTGGCCGGCATCACCTATCCAAGCGGACGCGTCGTCAACTATGAACGCCAGGCCGGGCGTGTTACAGGCATTGCCATCGACGCGGCGCCATTTGTCAGCAACATCAGCTATACCGGGCTGAACCAGCTCACCGGATGGCAATGGTCTACGGGCGACAGTGCGCAACGCGAATACGACACGGCCGGGCGCCTGGTGCAAAGCGAGATTGCAAGCTACCGCTACGACTACACCGACCGCATAACCCGAATCACTCAAAAGCTGCACATGCCCACGGGGACAGCGACATTCGCGCTGGGGGAGGTGAGCTATGACATCCGATACGACTTGCGTGGCCGGATCACGAATTTCAGCCGGGGCCTGGGCTCGCCCGGGGGGCCATTGCTGCGAGCCGCCGGGGTGTCCGAAGCCGCACCTGAAATGGCTGAAGCCACGACGCCGACAGCGAGATTTGCAGAAGCAGAGAGCTTCCAGTACGACGCCAACGGCAACTGGACCCGCAAACGAGAGGAGCTTCGCCTGGTCAACCCGAGCAACGGCAACCTTGGGGCAGGCCTGGTGACCGAGCGCGACTACAGCCTGACCGCCGGCAGCAACCGCCTGGCAGGCTTTGGGCAGACACTGACCCGGACCAACGCCCGCGGCGACGTCGTGGCCAGCGCCAGCCTCGCTACCAGCTATAACCGTGACGAGGCGGGCAACCAGCTGGGAGACGGCTTGAAGGTCTTTCAGTACGACGCCCAAGGCCGACTGGCCAAGCTAAGCTTCGGCGTTGGCGAGTCCCGCCAATCAGTAACCTACCTGCACAACGGGCTGGGCGAGCGCGTCTTCAAAAGCGAACCGTTGGCAGACAACCCGCAACCCGACCCCGACGTGCTGGGCCAAAGCTTCATCGACTGGCTCAGGAGCCGATTTGGCTGGCTCTTTGGATCGCAACCCGGGGGCGACCCGACCCGGCTGGGCACGGTGTTCGTCTACCACGACGGCCCGGACCTGCTGGGCGAATACGGCACGGGCGGCAACAAGAGCACGGGCAGCACCGAATACATCTGGTTGCCCACGCCAGGCGGCAACCACTTGGTGGGCGCGATCGTCCGTGGTGAAATCCATGCCGTGCACAGCGACCACCTGAACACCCC
>CALRZF020000159.1:0-8460 GCA_943372585.1 Ramlibacter sp. 2FC
CATGGACTTTTCCATGGCTTCCTTGACGCTGGAGAAGTCGCCTTTTTCGATGAATTCAGACACCAGCTTGGTGTTGAGCATGACCTCTACCGCCGGTGCGCGGCTGCCGTGCACGGTGCGCAGCAGGCGCTGCGACACCACGGCCTTCAGCGCGGCGGCCAGGTCGCCCAGCATGGTGGGGCGAACTTCGACCGGGTAGAAGCTCAGGATGCGGTTCAGCGCCTGGTAGCTGGTGTTGGCGTGCATGGTGGCCAGGCACAGGTGGCCTGATTGCGCATAGGCAATGGCGGCCGACATGGTTTCGCGATCGCGGATTTCGCCCACCAGGATCACGTCGGGCGCCTGGCGCAGCGCGTTTTTCAGCGCGACCTGCATGCTTTCGGTGTCGGTGCCGACCTCTCGCTGGTTGACCACCGACTTCTTGTTCTTGAACAAAAATTCCACCGGGTCTTCAATGGTCAGGATGTGGCCTGTGACCTTTTCATTGCGCGAATCCATCATGGACGCGAGCGTGGTGCTCTTGCCAGCACCGGTGGAGCCCACCATCAGCAGCAGGCCGCGCTTTTCCATGATCAGGTCGGCCAGGATGTCGGGCACGCCCAGCGAATGCAGCGGCGGGATTTCGGTGCTGATGAAGCGGATCACGGCCGCATAGCTGCCGCGCTGGCGCATGGCGCTGAAGCGGAAGTTGCCCACGCCTTCAATGGCCTGCGCCATGTTCAGCTCGCCGGTTTGTTCCAGCTCGTCAATCCGCTTGGCCGGCAGCACCTCGGCCAGCAGGTTCTTGGTGGCCTCGGGCGGCAGCAGCTGGTTGTTGATGGGGATGCACTGGCCGTTGATCTTGATCAGCGCCGGCGCGTGGGCCGACAGGTACACGTCAGAGGCCTTCTTTTCGCCCATCAGGCGAAGGATGCGTTCCATGGTTGACATGTCGGTCTTTCTGGTTTCAGTCGCGAAGGAGGTCGTTCAGGCTGGTCTTGGCACGCGTCTGGGCGTCCACACGCTTGACGATCACGGCGCAGTACAGGCTGTACTTGCCGTCAGCGCTGGGCAGGTTGCCTGACACCACCACCGAGCCGGCCGGAATGCGGCCATAGGTCACGGTGCCGGTCGCGCGGTCATAGATCTTGGTGCTCTGGCCGATGTACACGCCCATGGAAATCACCGAGTTCTCTTCGACGATCACACCTTCGACCACTTCCGAGCGCGCGCCAATAAAGCAGTTGTCTTCAATGATGGTCGGGTTGGCCTGCAGCGGCTCCAGCACGCCACCCAGGCCCACGCCGCCGGACAGATGCACGTTCTTGCCCACCTGCGCGCAGCTGCCCACGGTGGCCCAGGTGTCCACCATGGTGCCTTCGTCCACATAGGCGCCGATGTTCACGTAGCTGGGCATCAGGATCGCGCCCTTGGCGATGTAGCTGCCGCGGCGGGCCACGGCCGGGGGCACCACGCGCACGCCGGTCGCGGCCATTTCGTCAGCCGTCAGGTTGGCAAACTTGGTCTGCACCTTGTCATAAAACCCCAGGTCGCCCGCCTTCACGACGGCGTTGTCCTTCAGGCGAAAGCTCAGCAGCACGGCTTTCTTGATCCACTGGTGCACCGTCCACTGGCCCACGGCCTGGCGGGTGGCCACGCGCAGCTTGCCTGTGTTGAGTTCGGCAATCACATGCTCGACGGCATCTGCCACCTCTTTGGAGGCCGACTTGGCCGAGATGTTGGCGCGGTCTTCCCACGCGGCGTCGATGATCTGCTGCAGTTGTTCGCTCATTGGTTTCTCAGGTTCTCGATTGGACAAATTGGACGATGCGTTGCGCGGCTTCCAGGCATTCCGCCGTTTCGGCCACCAGGGCCATGCGGATGCGCCCCGCACCGGGGTTGCTGCCACCGGCCTCACGGGCCAGGTAGCTGCCGGGCAACACCGTGACATTGTATTGAGCCAGCAGGTCGCGGGCGAAGTCGGTGTCGGAACCCCTGACCGCCGCCCACAAATAGAAGCCTGCGTCGGGCAGGGCGACGTCAAGGGCGCTTGCGAGAACAGGCGTCACCTGCGCAAATTTGGCCCGGTACTGGGCCCGGTTGGCGATCACGTGGTCCTCGTCGCCCCAGGCGGCAATGCTGGCCGCCTGCACCGGCGGGGCCATGGCGCTACCGTGGTAGGTGCGGTAGAGCAAAAACGCCTTCAACAGCGCGGCGTCGCCGGCCACAAAGCCGCTGCGAAGCCCAGGCACATTGCTGCGCTTGGACAGGCTGGTGAACGACACCAGGCGCTTGAAGTCTGTGCGGCCCAGCTTGGCCGCTGCTTCCAGCCCACCCAGCGGCGGTTCGTCGCGGAAATAGATCTCGCTGTAGCACTCGTCGCTGGCAATGACAAAGCCGTGGCGGTCCGACAGGGCAAAGAGCTTCTCCCATTCGGCCAACGGCATGACTGCACCCGTCGGGTTGCCTGGCGAGCAGACAAAGACCAGCTGGGTGCGCTGCCACACCTCGTCAGGCACGCTGTCCCAGTTGATGGCGAAGTTGCGCGCCGGATCGCTGGGGGCATAAAAGGCTTGCGCTCCTGCCAGAAGGGCCGCGCCTTCATAGATTTGATAGAACGGATTGGGGCAGACCACCACCGCTTCGCGCGTCGGGTCCACAACCGTTTGTGCAAACGCAAACAGCGCCTCGCGTGAGCCATTGACTGGCAGCACCTGAGTGGCTGGATCCAACGCCAGCTTGTAGCGCCGTTGCAACCAGCCTGTGAAGGCCTCACGCAGCAAGGGTGTGCCGGCCGTGGGCGGATACGCCGCCAGATCGCTGGCGGGCTCGTACAGCGCGGCATTCAGCGTCTGCTTGATGAAATCAGGGGTGGGGTGCTTCGGCTCGCCAATGCCCAGGCTGATGGGCCGAAGGGCCGGGTTGGGCGTGACGCCCGCGAACAATTGCCGAAGCCGCTCAAAGGGATAGGGCTGCAGGCGTGAGAGCAGGGGATTCATGGGTGGGGATTATCCCGGATGCCAATGTTCCTTGACGCGCCTGCGGCCAGGGACAAGAATGGCTTGCGGCACACAAAAAAACAGATCAGTCAGTGACGTTGGGCTCAGTAGAGGGGACTTATGGCCGATGGCCAGGCGGGCGCCGGGTTGCGGGTTGCGCATGAAGCGCAACTGGTGCACAACCGTTTCGGCGATTTGCTCGAATCCACACCCGACGCCATCGTGCTGGTCAACCAGGCCGGGTTGATGGTGCTTGTCAACGCCCAGGCTGAAGCCGTATTCGGCTATTCCCGCACCGAAATGATCGGTCAGCCGGTGGAAATGCTGCTGCCCCAGCGCTTGCGCGCCCAGCACCTGGGCCACAGGGGGCATTTTTTCAGCCAGCCGCGCGCCCGGTCCATGGGGGCCGGGCTGGAACTGCACGGTTTGCGCAAGGGCGGGCAGGAATTCCCCGTGGAAATCAGCCTGAGTCCGCTTCGCACCGAGGCCGGCCTGATGGCCATGAGCGCCATACGCGATATTTCTGCACGCAAGCGTGCCGAGAGCAAATTCCGTGAGCTGCTTGAATCTGCACCCGATGCCATGGTCATCGTCAACCGCGACGGCATCATCGTGCTGGTCAATTCGCAGACCGAAACACTGTTTGGCTACCGCCGTGACGAGCTGTTGAACCGGCCGATTGAAATGCTGGTGCCCGAGCGCTTTCGCGGCCGGCACCCCGGTCACCGGGCCGGTTTTTTCAGCCAGCCGCGGGTGCGTGCCATGGGCGCGGACCTTGAACTGACGGGCTTGCGGCGTGACGGTTCGGAGTTCCCCGTGGAAATCAGCCTGAGCCCGCTGGAAACAGAAGAAGGCCTGTTTGTGTCCAGCGCGATCCGCGATGTGACCGAGCGCAAGCGGGGCGAGCAGGCGCTGCGCGAGGCCAACCTGGATTTGAAGAATGCCGCGCTGGTCAAGGACCGTTTCCTGGCCAGCATGTCGCATGAGCTGCGCACACCGCTGAACGCCATCATCGGCTTTACCGGCACGCTGCTGATGGAGTTGCCCGGGCCGCTGAACGCCGACCAGAAGCACCAGCTGTCCACCATCCAGGTCAGCGCCCGGCACCTGCATTCGCTGATCAACGACCTGCTGGACCTGGCCAAGATCGAGGCCGGCAAGGTGGAGCTGGCGTTTGAAGACGTGGCATGCCATGACGTGCTGCAGGAACTGCACTCTGTCATGAAGCCGTCCAGCGCCACCAAAGGGCTGGAGTTTGACGTTCAGCTGCCGGGCTCCGACGCCGTCCTGCACACCGACCGGCGCGCACTGATGCAGATCCTGCTGAACCTGACCAACAACGCCGTCAAGTTCACCCAGCGCGGCAGCGTCGCCGTGACCTTCGGACAGGCGCAACAGGACGGCAAGCTGGTCACGCAGTTTTCAGTGCTGGATACCGGCGTGGGCATTGCCGCGCGCGACCAGGCCAAGCTGTTCCAGTCGTTTGCGCAGTTTGGCGAGCGCGACTCCCGGCGCAATGAGGGCGCGGGCCTGGGCCTGCATCTGTCGCAGCGCCTGGCGGGACTGATCGGCGGTCGCATCGACTACCAGGCGCAGCCGGGCGGCGGCAGCCGTTTTACCCTCACCGTGGAGCAACAAGCATGAAGGTTTTCCAACCATGAACGCGCGCGTGCTGGTCATTGAAGACAACCCGGCGAACATGGAGCTGGTCCGCTACATCCTGGACAAATTCGGCTACGAGGTGGACGCCGCCATTGACGGCGAGAGCGGCGTGCGCCTGGCCCAGGCATCGCCGCCCGGGCTGGTCATCTGCGACCTGCAGCTGCCGGGCATTGACGGTTTTGAGGTGGTGCGCCAGCTCAAGGCCATGCCGCACATGCGGCCGGTGCCCGTGCTGGCGGTGACCGCCTATGCCATGGTGGGCGACCGTGAACGCGTGCTGGCGGCGGGCTTTGACGGCTACATTGCCAAGCCCATCGACCCGCAGTACTTTGTGCAGCAGGTCGCGTCGGTGCTGGGCGCCGCCACGCCCAGCGCTGCGCCGCCGCTGGGCATGTCGGTGGCGACCCTCGGCCAGCGCCTGCCGGTCGTTCGGGCCCGCGCCCTGGTGCTGGACGATTCCATCGTCAACCTGGATTTGCTTCGCAGCCTGCTGGAGCCGCACGGTATCCAGGTGCAGGCGGCCACCACGATCCGCCAAGCCATGGCGTTGCTGGACGAGCACACGCCGGACCTGATCATTTCCGACATGCATATCGGCCATGAGCTGGGGCAGGACTTCTACACGCTGGTCAAGGACCGCCCCGCGCTGGCCGCGGTGCCGTTCATGTTCCTGACCTCGACCCTGCCGCGCGAACTGCGCGATCTGGCCCGCGGGCCGCACGGCGCGGACCGCTTCATCACGCGGCCGATCGACAACGTGCTGTTGCTGGCCGAGATTGAAAGTTGCCTTGCCCGGCAGCCCGGGCGCTGACATGGCACACATCCTGGTGGTGGACGACCGGGCGCCCAACCGGGACTATCTGGCCACGGTGCTGGGCTACTACGGCCATACCGTCGCCGAAGCTGCCGACGGTGTCGAGGCGCTGGCCGGCATTCGCCTGGCCCGCCCGGACCTGGTGATCACCGACCTGCTCATGCCCAACATGGACGGCGAGGAGCTGGCGCGCCACCTGCGCGATGACCCGCTGACGAAAGACCTGCCGGTGATCTTCTACACGGCGGCGTATTTCGCACGCGAGGCCGGTGAGATCGCGGCGCGCGTGGGCGTGCGCTGGGTGCAACCCAAGCCGAGCGAGCCGCAGGCGATCATGGAAGTGGTGGGCAAGGCGCTGGGGGTGCCGCAAGTGCTGGCGCGGCCTGCACAGCGTGGGGCGCCTGACCCGGGCGGAACCGACACGTTGCAGACGTTCCAGGGCCTGAGCCAGCGGCTTGACCAGCTGCTGGACGGGGTGACCGCCCTGACCGGCACCCAGGAAAAGCCGCCCGAGGTGCTGGACGTGCTGCACAGCGTGCATGGCCTGGGCCTGCGCCTGGCGAGCCTGGTCAAGCTGGGCATGGAATCGGCCAGCGAACGCAACCCGGCGGCACTGGCGGACCTGTTTTGTGGTGCCGCGCAGGACATCCTGAGCGCGCGTTATGTGGGCGTCGTCATGCTGGAGCCGCAAAGCGGTGCGCTGCGGCACTTTGCCGCGCGCGGCCTGAATGCCGCGACGCAGGCGGCCGTGGCGGCCGACGTGGCCCAGTGCAGCGCCGCGCGCCGGGTGCTGGCTGACCGCCACCATGTGCGCATGCTGGTGGCCGCACAACATGGCGACGAAACCGGGCTGCCCGACGCCCATCCCGCCGTAGGCAACTTCCTGGCCTGCGCCGTGCTGGCGCGCGAAGAGGCCAGCGGCTGGATGTATGTGGCCGAACGGCTGGGCGGCCAGGGTTTCACGGCCGATGACGAGCGGGTGATCCGTGCGCTGGCCGCACAGCTGGGCGCGGCCTGGGAAAGCGTCATGTTGTATGCCCAGCTGGACCGGCGTGTGGCTGAACGCACGCGGGAGCTGGAACTGGCCAACAAGGAGCTCGAGTCGTTTTCGTATTCGGTGTCACACGACCTGCGCGGCCCGCTGCAAAGCATCAGCGGCTTTGCAGCCGTGCTGGAGCGCAAGTTCGCTGAAGCCCTGCCGCCGGATGCCCGGCGTTACCTGGACCTGGTGCAACGCAATGCGCTGCGCATGGAAAAGCTCATTGACGAACTGCTGCGCTTTTCACGCTTGGGCCACCAGCCGCTGGGGACGATCAAGCCGGTGTCCATGCAGCGCCTGGCACGCGAATGCCTGGAGGAACTTGCACCCGAGATCAACCGCCGTGGCATTGAAGTCGTGCTGGGCGAATTGCCTGAAGCACCCGGCAGCGCCACGCTGCTGCGCCAGGTGCTGGCCAATCTGCTGGGCAATGCCGTCAAGTACACGCGCCACCAGCCGCGGGCCCGTGTGCAGATCGGCTGCGAGCCGCTGGACGGCGAGCAGGTGTACTTCGTGCGGGACAACGGTGCGGGCTTTGACATGCACTACGCAGGCTCGCTGTTTGGTGTGTTCAGGCGGCTGCACACCGACGACCAGTTCGAGGGCACGGGCATCGGGCTGGCCACGGTGCAGCGCATCGTGAGCCGCCACGGCGGGCGCATCTGGGCCAAGGCTGCGGTGGACAAGGGCGCCACCTTCTTTTTTACCCTTGGCGAAGTGGCGCCGCCGCCGGCCGGCCAGGCCGAGCCGGCGTGAGCGCGTCAGCGCGAACGCGTCAGCATGCGCTGCATGACCTGGTCCACCGACAGCACGATGGCGATGCCCAGGGAGATCACCGTGACCAGGGCGGGCAGGTCAAACAGGCTGATGATGCCGGGGCCGCGGGGCAGGGCTGTGCGGTTGGCGGTGGTGCAGATGAATTCCGCGGCCGACATGCCGGTGTAGTGCATGGCACAAACGGCGGCGCCCATCACCAGCGCAGCCGAAATGCGCAACACGGCAGTGCTGGTATTGAAAGCCAGCCACAGTGCAGCCGTGGCCGCAACAATGGCGATGACCAGGGAGATGCCCACCACGTCGTAGGCCCACTGGATGTAGCCGCCAAACCGCATGCCGTACATGCCCAGGTAGTGCATGACGGCGACCCCGCAACCCAGCAGCGCACCGGCGCCTGCAATGCGGCCCAGGCTTTCCGGCTTGCGCGCCACGAAGCCCAGGGCCAAGGCTGTTGCACCGATGGCGGCGACCAGGGACACCAGGGTTTCGACGATGGAATAACCCACGCCGATATCCATGTCCAGCGCCAGCATGCCGATGAAATGCATGGACCACACGCCGATGCCGCCCAGCGCAATGCCCGCCGCGCCCAGGTTGATGATGCTGATCTGGCCGTTGGGTTGGCGGATTTTGCGCGCTGCGGTCAACGCAACCAGTGATCCAACAACGGCGATAACGTAAGAAAGAGCAACGAAAGAGAGGTTGTAACTTGTGGTAACTAGCGGATTCATTGGGCGACTTGGTAATGCTAAGTGTTTGATTTTTATAAGAATTCACCATGTAACAATACGATACAGTCACCAATAAAACTGCGTGGTTCCGCCTCCCTAAAGCCCCGCGGGTGCCGGGGTTATCAACCTCCAGCAGTTCGCCTGCGCGGCAGGCGCGCGCTCCCACTTCAACGCAGGGGGGCTCGGGTAACATCTGTGGTCTGCCGGGGGCGTTTGCATCCCGCAGGCAACAAGGCTGAAACGCCAACCAATCCAACGAGTTAGCTGTGCGCCTCAATTCGATCAAGTTATCCGGCTTCAAGTCCTTCGCAGAACCCACCAATTTCATGCTGCCCGGCCAGTTGGTCGGCGTGGTGGGACCCAACGGTTGCGGCAAGTCCAACATCATGGATGCGGTGCGCTGGGTGCTGGGCGAATCCAAGGCGTCCGAACTGCGCGGCGAGTCCATGCAGGACGTGA
>CALRZF020000160.1:0-8426 GCA_943372585.1 Ramlibacter sp. 2FC
CGGATGCGATGCGGGACCTGCTGGGCGGGTTCACCAAGCTGCAATTCGACGCCCTGGTCACATCGCTGCCCCACATCCAGAGCGGCCGGCTCAAGCCGCTGGCCGTCACCGGCACCACGCGCATCAAACAGCTGCCCAACGTGCCGACCGCACAGGAGCAGGGCTTTGCCGCGCTGGACGTGACCGGCTGGATGGGGTTTTTCGGCCCCGCGGGCCTGCCGCCGGCCACGCTGGACCGGCTGAACAAGGCCATCGTTGCCGCCATCCGCAAGCCCGAGATGCGCGCGCAGTTTGAACCCCAGGGTGTGGACTTCACCGGCATGAGCCCGTCAGAATTTGCAGCCGTCGTGCGCAACGACTACGAGGTGTGGGGCCGGATCATCAAACAGACCGGCGTGAAGCTGGACCAATGACATGAGTGCAGCAGACATGACGATAGGTGCCCTGCAGGCAAGGTTGCAGGACCTGGAGCGCCGCGTGCGCATCACCGAAGACACACATGAGATTGAGAGGGTCACACGCGCCTATGGCTATTACCTGGACAAGGCGCTGTGGGACGAGGCGCTGGCCTTGTTCACCGACGACTGCAGCGTAGAAATTTCAGCCCTGGGCGTGTATGTGGGCCAGCAGCAGGTGGCCGTGCTGTTCAAGGAACTGCTGGGCAAGGGCCCGGCCAAGAGCGACGGCAACGGCTTGCTGTGGGGGCAGCTGTACAACCACATGATCGTCCAGGGCATCGTTCATGTGGACGAGGGCGGCCAGACCGCCAGCGGCCGGTGGCGCTGTTTCATGCAGATTGCCGAGTTCGGCAAAAGCGCGGTCTGGGGCGAAGGCCCGTATGAAATCCGCTACCGCAAGGATGCCGACGGCGCATGGCGCATCCACAAGCTTCATTTCTACCGGACGTATCACACCCCCTTCGACCAGGGCTGGGCCAAGGCCGAGTCGCCCGCGGGTGGCGTGCGCGCCAACCTGCCGCCCGACCTGCCCCCCACGGTCGACTACAAGCCCTGGCCGGCTGTGTTCATACCGCCGTTTCACTACGCCAACCCGGGCTCGGGCAGCCGCCGGTTCACCCGGGCGGATATCGACGCGGTATAGCCGCTGGCGTGCGGCGCCTCACATCGCCAGCTTGAAGCTGTCGGCCCGCGCCTTGGGCCAATAAAGCCTGAACACGTTGTGCAGGCTGCTCACGTCGCGGTCCAGCAGCGCACCCGGCGCCACCTGCGGCAGCAGGTTGGCCAGCAGGCGCACCTCGGTGTCGTCCAGGCGGCGCACGATGTGGTGGGCCGTGATGTCGTTGGGATGGTTCAGGCCAGCGGCCTGCACCAGCTCCTTCAATGCGTGCAGGGTGTTGCGGTGGTACTGGTACACGCGCTCGGCCTTGTCGGGCACCACCAACGCCTGCTGGCGCAGCGGGTCTTGCGTGGTCACGCCAGTGGGGCAGTGGCCGGTGTGGCAGGTCTGGGCCTGGATGCAGCCCAGGGCGAACATGAAGCCGCGCCCCGCGTTGGACCAGTCGGCGCCCAGCGCCATCATGCGGGCGATGTCGAATGCCGTGATGACCTTGCCCGCGCAGCCCAGCTTGATCTGCTCGCGCAGGCCCACACCCTTGAGCGTGTTGTGCACCAGCAGCAGGCCCTCTTGCAGCGGCGCGCCCACATGGTCGCTGAACTCCAGCGGTGCGGCGCCCGTGCCGCCCTCGGCCCCGTCCACCACGATGAAGTCGGGCGTGATGCCGGTTTCCTGCATGGCCTTGACGATGCCAAACCATTCCCAGGGGTGGCCGATGCACAGCTTGAAGCCCGTGGGCTTGCCGCCGCTCAAGGTGCGCAGCCGCTCGATGAACTGCATCATCTCCAAAGGCGTGCTGAATGCGCTGTGTGACGACGGCGAAACGCAGTCCACCCCCACTGGCACGCCGCGCGCCAGCGCGATCTCGGGCGTGACCTTGGGGCCGGGCAGGATGCCGCCGTGCCCCGGCTTGGCGCCCTGGCTCAGCTTGAGCTCGATCATCTTCACCTGCGGGTCGGTGGCGCTGGCGGCAAAGCGTTCTTCGCTGAAGCTGCCGTCGTCGTTGCGGCAGCCAAAGTAGCCCGAGCCGATTTCCCAGATCAGATCGCCGCCGTGCACGCGGTGGTGTTGCGATATCGAACCCTCGCCCGTGTCATGCACAAAGCCGCCGCGTTTGGCGCCCGCGTTCAGCGCCAGGATGGCGTTGGCCGACAGCGCGCCAAAGCTCATGGCCGAGATGTTGAAGATACTGCAGCTGTAGGGCTGCGCGCGGCCGGCGCCGATGGTCACGCGAAAGTCGTGCGACGCCACCTTCGTGGGCTGCATGGAATGGTTGATCCACTCATAGCCCTGCGCACCCACGTCCAGCTGCGTGCCGAAGGGGCGGTTGTCGGGTTCGCCCTTGGAGCGCTGGTACACCAGCGAGCGCTGCGCGCGGGAAAACGGCTCGGCTTCGCGGTCGCTTTCAATGAAGTACTGCCGCATCTCGGGGCGGATGAACTCCAGCGCAAACCGCATGTGGCCGATGACGGGATAGTTGCGCAGGATGGAGTGGCGCGACTGGCGCAGGTCGTACACGCCAACGGCCAGCAGCACGGCAAAACACAGCAGCGCGATCCAGCCGACACCAAACACGATCAGGCTGAACAGGCTCAACAGCAGGCCCAGGGCGCACAGCCCCAGGATGGTGTAGCGCACGGGGTAATGGTCGTTGAGTTGATTGAGCATGTCGCCTTACCGGAAGAACCCGCCCAGCGCCTGCGCCGTCTGCGTGTGCATCTCTTCAGGGATGAAATGCCCGGCGGGCACGGCCTGTCCCGTCACCACACCTGCGCACTGGGCCTGCCATAGCTCCAGCGGCTTGAACAGCTTGTTGACCACGCCGCGCTCGCCCCACAGCACGTGGATGTCGCAGGCCACCTTGTCGCCGCGCGCGCGGCCTTCGCGGTCGTGGTCCAGGTCGATGCCGGCGCTGGCGCGGTAGTCCTCGCACGCGGTGTGGATGGCCTCGTCGCGGCAAAAGCACCGCTCGTACTCGGCCAGCGCCTGCGGCTCGATGTAACCCAGCCCCGCGCTGCCCCAGCCGCCCAGCTTGGCGTGCAGGTAGGCGCGCGCATTGCCGCCGATCATCGTCTCGGGCAGGGGTGATGGCTGGATCAGGTGGAACCAGTGGTAGTAGTAGCTTGCAAACTGGAGATTGGTCGCGTTGTACATGTCCAACGTTGGCGCGATGTCGATCACACACAGCTTCTTCACGCGCGCCGCATGGTCCAGCGCCAGCCGGTGCGCCACACGGCCGCCACGGTCGTGGCCGCACAGGTGAAAGCCGTCCACGCCCAGCGCATCCATCACATCTACTGCGTCCTGCGCCATGGCGCGCTTGCTGTAGTTGCTGTGGTCGGGCAAGCCCGGCGCGTGGGACGAATCGCCATACCCGCGCAGGTCGGGCATGACGATGAAGAAGTCTTTTTGCAGCTGCTGCGCCACGCGGTGCCACAACACATGCGTCTGCGGAAAGCCATGCAACAGCAGCAGCGCAGGCTTGCTGCGGTCGCCGCCAAAGCGTGCAAACGCTTCGGACTCTTTCAGCGCAAAGCGGCGCGACTCAAATCCTTCAAACCACGCCATCACCGCCCCTTGGCCGCGTTGAACTTCGCCAGGTTGCCGGCGGCCGTGGCGCGCACCTTGTTGCGCAGCAGCGGCGTCCAGCCCAGCAGCAGGCCCGGCGTGCCCAGCGCCTGGCGCGACCAGGCCCAGAAGTCAAATCGGTCGCGGTGCGTGGCAATCAACCCCTGCGGGTTGAAGGTGAACGCGGCGTCAATGCGGTTGAGCACCAGCCGCCCCGTCGCGCTGAAACGGTAGTGCGCGTCCCAGTGGGCGCGGCCGGTGGTGGCGTCGGCCTCTATGCCGCTGTACTCCAGCTTCCAGTCGGCCAGGCCCTTGGCTCGCGTGGCCTCGCACAGCATGCGCCACATGCCCATGGTGGCTTCCTTGCCGCGCAGCGAAAAAACCTCGTCGTCAAACGCCACGTCGGGGGCGTAGCACTGGGCCATGGTGTCGGGGTCCAGCCGGGCAAAGGCCGTGTAGAACTTGGTGAGGGTGGCTGCGTTCGGGTGCATGGGTGCCTTTCAAAGTGCCTTCGGGATGGCTTGTGCGAGGAAATCGTACACCGCCCGGATGCGCCGGCTGGTGCGGATCTCGCGGTGCACCGTCAGCCATACGGGCAGCGGCGGGATCTTCAGCATGGGCAGCAGCGGCACGATGGCGCTGTCGCTGCGGATCAGGTAGTCGGCCATGAAGCCCACGCCCAGGCCGTTGCGTACGGCCTGCCACGACGCGATCAGGTCGTCGGTGCGAAACGCAAAATGCTCGCGCGTCACCGGGTAGCCCATGGCCGCAAAGCCTTTCAATATGTCGTCATTGCGGTCGGCACCGATCAGCTCGTGCGTGAGCAGGTCGGTGGGCTGGCGCGGCATGCCGCGGCGGCGCAGGTAATCCTGGTGCGCGCAGGCGCTGAGCGATATCTTGCCCACGCGTTTGGCCACCAGCGTGGCCTGGTCGGGCTGCACCATGCGCACGGCAATGTCGGCCTCGCGCCGCAGCAGGTTGCTGACGGCGTTGCTGGCTACCAGCTCCACCTGCACCTCCGGCAGGGCCAGCCGCATCTGCGCCAACAGGGGCGGCAGCAGGTAGCAGGCCACGGGCTGGCTGGCCGTGATGCGAACCGTGCCAGACACCGCGCCGTCTGCGCCCGACACGCGGCGCGCCAGCTGGTGCGCACCGGCCTCCATGGCGCGGGCCGCATCGGCCAGGCGCAGCGCCATGTCGGTGGGCAGCAGGCCGCGGCCGGTGCGCTCAAACAGCACCACGCCCAGCTGGCTTTCCAGTTCTGCAATGTGGCGGCCGATCGTGGGCTGGCTGGCCTTGATGACTTTGGCCGCGCCCAGCAGGCTGCCCTGCTCCAGCGCGGCCAGAAATGAACGCACCAGCGTCCAGTCAAAGCTGCTATTCATTTTTGAAATCCAGTTATGAACCGATAGGCAATTGTGTAACGCGAGCGCTGTTTCCACAATCACCTTCATCGCCACACCCATCGGGAACCTCACCATGACCACTGCATCCACCGTCCTCATTCTTGGCGCCCGCGGCCGCTTCGGCCAGGCCGCGGCCCGTGCTTTTGCCCGCGCGGGCTGGCAGGTGCTGGGCCAGGTGCGCCCGGGCGCGCAGGGCCCGGCCATTGCGGGGGGGCATTGGCTTGCGCTCGATCCGTCTGACACGGCGGCACTGGCCAACGCGGCGCGGCATGCGGCCGTGGTGGTGCATGGCCTGAACCCGGTGTACACACACAAAGCCTGGCGTGAGCAAGCGCCTGCGCTGCTGGAATCAGCCATCCGCATCAGCCAGGTGCTGGGCGCCACGCTGATGATGCCGGGCAACGTCTACAACTATGGTGAGGCCATGCCCGCGCTGCTGCGCGAAGACACCGCGCAGGCGGCCACCGGCGTCAAGGGCCGCATCCGCATCGCCATGGAACAGCGGCTGCAGGCCGCCACGCAGGAAGGTTTGCGTGCGGTGGTCATCCGCGCGGGTGATTTCTTTGGCAGTGGCACCGGATCGTGGCTGGACCAGGCCGTGGCCAAAGACCTGGCGCGCGGCCGGGTGACCTGGCCCGGCCCGCTGGACGTGGCCACGCCCTGGGCCTACCTGCCTGACCTGGCAAACACGTTTGTGAAAGTGGCGCAGCAGCGCGCCCGGCTTGATGCGTATGCGCAGCTGCACTTTGCCGGCCACACCGTCACCGGCCAGCAGTGGGTGGATGCGTTGACCAGCGTGGCCTGGGACCAGGGCTGGTTGCCGTCTGGTGGGGCGCTGCGTGTGAGCCGCATGCCCTGGCCGCTGCTGCGCATGGCAGGTCTGTTCATGCCCACCCTGGCCGCGCTGGCCGACATGCGCTACCTGTGGCGCACGCCGCACCAGTTGCACAACCAGCACCTGTGCGCGCTGATCGGCGACGAGCCCCGTACGCCGTTTGACGACGCGGTGCGCCAGTCATTGGGCGACCTGGGCCTGCTGGCCCGCACGCGTGCGGCCACTGTGGCCACCGCCTGATTCATCCAGGAGCGCAAGCCATGACAAGCCTGACCTTGACGATGACCCCGGCGCACACCGACGTGCCCGTGACCCGCCGCCTGTGGCAACTGGCCGGGGCGCTGCTGGCCGCAGCGGCGCTGACCAGCCTGGCCGCACTGGTGGACGACCGCAGCCTGGGCTATGCGGGTGTGTGGATGAAGCCGCTGAAATTCCAGCTGGCGCTGGCGCTGCAGACCGCCACCATCGCCTGGGCGCTGGGCCTGCTGAACGACGGCCTGCGCCAGCGCGCCATGCCGCGCGGCCTGTGGTTGTTGTGGCTGGCCGTGGTGCTGTTTGAGGCGGGCTACATCACACTGCAGGGCGGGCGCGGCGTGGCGTCGCACTTCAATCGCAGCACGGCGCTGGAGTCTGCGCTGGGCATCGTGATGGCCGTGGGCGCCAGTGTGCTGGTGCTGGTCACGGTATGGGTCGGTGCCTGGGCGCTGGTGCAGGCCCGGCGCACGCAGTGGCCACCGCTGCTGCTGGCCGTGGGCCTGGGTTTTGTGCTGGGCGGGCTGCTGGCCGGCTACAGCGGCGGCGCCATGGGCCCGCGCGGCTACTGGCCCCAGCCCCTGGTGGAGCCGGTGCAGTGGATGCCGCTGACCGGCTGGGTGCTGTCGCAAACCGACCTGCGCATCGCGCACTTTGTGGGCCTGCACCAGATGCAGTGGCTGCCGCTGGTGGCGCTGGCCGGCGCCGCTGGCGGGCTGCACCCGAAATGGGTCAGAACGCTGCTGCTGGCCCTGGCCGCCGCAGCGCCCTTTGTTGTGCACGCGCTGATGCAGCGCTGAAATTTGCTTTAGCCCCTTGAAGGAGAACCTCATGGACCGTCGCAGTTTTATCCGTCTGGCGGGTGGTGGCGTTATTGCCGCTGCAGCCACCGCCCCCATCGCCGGCTGCTCGATCAGCAGCGCTTACCCGGCTGCGGCTGTAGAGGCCTGGAAAGGCCCCGGCGCCGAGACCGATGCGCGCAAGCGTGCCGTGGCCTATGCCATCACCGCGCCCAACCCGCACAACCTGCAGCCCTGGCTGGTGGACCTGCGCGAGCCCAATGTCATCACGCTATACACCGACCGCGAGCGCGTGCTGCCGCACACCGACCCGTTTGGCCGCCAGATCCTGATAGGCCACGGCGCATTCCTGGAGCTGCTGGTGATCGCGCTGGCCGAGCAGGGCCTGGCGGCAGACGTGGCGCTGTGGCCGCAAGGCGAGCTGGGCGCCAACCTCAAGGAATGGGACCGCAAGCCCATCGCACGCATCGCCGTCAAGGCCGGCGGCGCGCGCGACCCGCTGTTTGCGCACGTCCTGAACCGCCACACACCCAAGAGCGACTTTGACACCACCCGCCCCGTGTCCTCCGACACCCTGCGCGCGCTGACGGCAGGCTCAGGCCGCGATGGCATCAAGGCCGCCGGCACGGTAGACGCTGCCGCCCTGGCCCCGCTGCGCGAGCTGTGCTGGCAGTCGGCCAAGGTAGAGCTGCTGACGCCGCGCACCGTGATGGAAAGCGTGCACCTCACGCGCGTGGGCCCCGCTGAAATACTGAAGCACCGCGACGGCATCACCCTGAACAGCCCCTTCCTGCGCGCGGTGGACGCGGTGGGCATGTTTGACCGCAAGAACCCGCCCACCGAAGGCAGCGAGGCCTACAAGACCATGATGACCCGCTTTGAAGGCCACAGCCGCACCGCCATGGGCTTTGTGTGGCTCACCGGCCGCAACCGCCGCGCCGACCAGGTCAACGCCGGCCGCGCCTATGTGCGCCTGCAGCTGCAGGCCACCGCGCTGGGCGTGGGCGTGCACCCCATGAGCCAGGCGCTGCAGGAGTTTGCAGAAATGGCACCGCATTACGAGCGTGCCCACCAGCTGATGCTGGCCCGCGCGGCGCCCAAGACGGCGGAAGATGAAACGGTGCAGATGTTCTGCCGGCTGGGTTACACGGCGGTGCCCGCGCCAGCTACGCCGCGCAGGCCGCTGGCTGCGTTTGTGGTGTAGCGGGCTTCACCTTCTCCCGCGCCTGTCATTGCGGGCTCGACCCGCAATCCATTCGTCGTGCCCATTGCGCTGCATCGGATGCAATGCCTTGCGCTTACCCCTTGGGTGCATTTCCCGCTGCCTGCTTGAGCATATCCAGCAGCTTCTGCTTTTCGGAGGCTGCCGCTGCGGCATCTTTCAGCGGTGAGGCGGCGGCGGGATCGGCGCCTGCTTTGTCCAGCGCGTCTTTCAGTGCATCGGCGGGTGCACGTGGTCCGGGCGCGGGTGCTGGTGCTGTGCCGGGAGGT
>CALRZF020000161.1:0-8410 GCA_943372585.1 Ramlibacter sp. 2FC
AGAATCTTGAGCGCCTGCTGGACGATGCCATGGCTTTTCTCGCCCTTGATATGGGCCACAAAACCCACGCCACAAGCGTCATGCTCGTTGGCCGTGGAATACAAACCGTGGTCTTTGAGATGCTGGATCTCGGCAGCCGTCGTCATGGCGTGCTCCTAGTTATGTCGCAGGGATACGGAGAATAGTGCACTGCAACAACAATGCCAAGAAAAATAAATGGGGTCAGATCCCAATTAATTTTCTAGGATGCAGAACGGAAATTAATTAGGGACAGATTAAATTTCATTAGATGACGCCTGTTGGAGGGGTCTGCCTGCCTTGGATTTGGCGACGCGGCGTTCGGTCCGCTTCTGCAGGTCCGCCACAAAGTCGGCCTCTCCCAGTGCCCAGCCACCCAGGGCTGATTTGGTCAGGGCATCGCGAATGGGCGTTGCCACCCCCGCGCGCACCAATTCGGCGTATGCCGCTTCGCGCGCGAACGGGGTGTTGCCCAGCGTCCAGTACAAGGGGTGAGGCGTGATCAGCCGGTCCATTCGTGCACCTGTGTAGTGGCCGTGGCTGGACCAAGGATAGTCCGCCGCCTCCGCCACCATACCCGCGCGCACAGGGTTCAGGTCGATATAGGCCATGCATGCCAGCATGTGCCGGTCGGCCTGGATGATGGCCGATCGATAGCGTCCTTCCCACAGCGTGCCGCTACGGGCCTGGCTGTCGTTGAAATACCGCACATACCGGCGACCCACGGCCTGCATCATGGCGGGAATGGACTCGGCGGCATCCGGCGTGGCCAGCAGGTGAAAGTGGTTGCTCATCACCACGTACGCATGCAGCGCCACGCCAAATTTCGCCGCGTTGTCGCCCAGTAGTGAAAGCAGCATCTCGTAGTCAGCGACGCTGGCGACGATGGCCTGCCGGTTGTTGCCACGCTGGATCAGGTGGTGCGGATAGCCGGGAACGGTCAGACGGGGAAGGCGTGCCATGAAGCAGTCAATGGAGTACGCCTCATGTTAATTGGAATCTGACCCCGATTAATGATTCCAGCCCGAATTCGGCCAGGATCTGGCGCAGGCGTTCGGCGGCGCTGCGCTTTTTCTGGCCCGTGTAGCGGGCGATGATGAGTTCATTCTTCAGGCTGTGCTCCCAGCCGACCAGTTCGGTCACGGTGACCTGGTAGCCGCTGGCTTCCAGGTAGAGGCAGCGCAGCACGTTGGTGATCTGGCTGCCCATTTCGCGTGTATGCAACGGGTGACGCCACAGCTCGGCCAGCGGCGTACGCGCCAAAGCCAGGGCCTTGTGTTCGCGCAGACAGGCGGCCACTTCGGCCTGGCAGCAGGGCACCAGCACCATGTACTGCGCCTGCTTTTGCAGGCCGAAGGCAATGGCGTCGTCTGTGGCCGTGTCGCAGGCATGCAGCGCCGTTACGACGTCGATGCGTGCCGGCAACTGTGGCGCGTCCACGGATTGAGCGACACTAAGGTTCAGGAACGACATGCGGTCAAAGCCCAACCGTTGTGCAAGCTCAGCGGACTTCTGCACCAGGTCGGCGCGCGTTTCAATGCCATAGATGTGCCCCACGGCGCGCGACTTGAAAAACAGGTCGTAGATGATGAAGCCCAAGTAGGACTTGCCGGCGCCGTGGTCGGCCAGCGTCATCGCGGCATCCGCGGGCAATTCCTGCAGCAGCTTTTCAATGAACTGGAACAGGTGGTAGACCTGCTTCAACTTGCGCCGCGAGTCCTGGTTGAGCTTGCCCTCGCGCGTGAGGATATGAAGCTCCTTGAGCAGTTCAGGCGACTGGCCCGGCCGGATTTCGGGCGCGAGTGCAATGCTGTCAGCGGCGGGCTTGCGCGGCTTCATGCGGTCGGCCCCACATCCAGCGCAGCCCAACCGTCCGGCCCCAATTGCTGCAGTGTCTTCATGTTGGCTTCAAAGATCGCCTCGGGCTCGGGAAAGACTTCCACCGCGCGATCGATGCTGGCCTCACGCAGCAGGTGCAAGGTGGGGTAGGGTGAGCGGTTGGTGAAGTTGGTGATGTCGTCCTCCAGCGTGCCGGCAAACTGATAGCGCGGGTGAAAGTCGGCGATCTGGATGTCGCCTTCCAGCCCAAGCTCAACCAGCAGGTCCTCTGCCTCACCCATGAAGTCATTGAAATCCAGGAAGTCGTGCAGCATGCCCGGCACGATCAGCAGCGTGGTGTCCCGTACAGCGGGCGAGGCAGCCCGCAGGTCGCCAAGCTCCCGGCGCAAATCGGCCAGCAGGTCTTGTGCAGACACTGCATGGCTGACGCAAAAATGGATCTGTCCTTTTGCATGCACCGCCTTGGCAAAGGGACACAGGTTCAGGCCAATGACTGCACGCTCCAGCCAGGCGCGGGTGTCGCGCTCTGCAGCCGCGATGGCAGTGATGGCTGGCTGGCCTTCGCCATGTTTGATGGAGACCACAAATCCCTTTCACCATGGCACAGCACGGTACCACTGGATTTTATCGGCCCGGGCCCAGCAGCACGCCTGTACGCCAGGCCAGAAAGATGCCTGCAACACAACAGGCACCCGTGGCCACCCAGGTCCATTGCCAGCCCCCGGCGGCGCTGGCCACCCAGGCCACCAGCGGCGGGCCGGCAAATTGACCGATGGATGAGCATTGCTGCACCCAGCCGACCGTGGTGGCCACGGCAGTGCTGTCCGGTGCCAAGCGCACCGACAGTGAAAACAGCGTTCCCGGCACCATGCCGCCCACCATGGAGAACAGCACAATCGCGCCATACCGCCATGCAGGGCCGGCCTGCAGCGCGGGCGCGAATGCAATGGCGGCGCCGAACCCCATGGCCGCGAAGCCGGCGTAGAGCAACCTTTGGGGCGGCCATCCCCTTTGCAGCAGTCGACCCGACGCGATGTTGCCGGCCATGTTGACAGCGGCCACCAGCGCGGTGAGCAGGCCGCCCATCACCGCGCTGACGCCAGCCTGCGCGTAGATGGATGGCAGAAATCCGATGACGGCCAGCCATTGCCCGGAATACATGGCAAACGCCAGCGCCACCAGCCATGGGCCGCGTGACGACAATGTTTTGCGCAGCCGTTGCATCCATTGCGATGGCGCAGCCGCAGCGGCCGCAGGCGGGTCTGGCGCCACCGCGAGCCGAAGCCAGAGCGCCATGGCCAGCGACACCGCGCCCAGCAGCCACCACCACCCGGGCCATCCCGCGGCAGCAATGAAGGGCGGCCCGCCCGCCAGTGCCAGGGCGACCCCCAATGGCATATAGGCGCCCCACAGCCCCAGCGTTGCCTGCATACGAGCAGGCTCTACAAGCCGGCGAATGAGCGCGGGGGCCGGCAGTGTGGCCAGCAGGAAACCTGCGCCCTCCACTGCCCGCAGAGCCAGCAGGCCCGTGGCACCGGTTGCAAAGCCCCCGCCAATGCTGGCCGCCCCCAGCAACAGCAGGCCCGCCGTCATGCAGCGGCGCAACCCCAGACCGTCCGCTGCCAAGCCAACCACCAGGCCCAGTGACATGCCTGCAAGCTGAACCAACGACAGCAGAAAGCCGGATTGCACCAGCGTCAGGTCCAGTGCGTCGCGCAGCACGGGTAACGCAGGGGGCAGCTTGCCTACATGCAGTGCGGCGCTGACCCCGGCCAGCACCACAACCATCGCAGGGTCCATGCGCCTCATGAGGATGGAATATCCAGCAGCCGCCGCCCCGTCAGGCGCTCATGTTCGCGCGCTGCAAAACGATCGGTCATGCCGGCAATGTAGTCAGCCACCGCACGGGCCTGGTCAGCACGGACCGCAAAGCCCGCCTGCATTTCGGCCGGGTCGGCGCGGTAGGCTGCGAACAGGTCTCGGACGACCTGCTGCGCCTGTTCGGTGGTCTGCGTGACTTGCGGGTGGCGATACAGGTTGCGAAAGAGAAACTGCTTGAGCAGCGCCGACTGGCCGGCCATGGCGGGGCTGAAGCCGACCAGCGCGGGCATGCGGCGAACGTCATCTGCATCACGCGGCGCTGCGTTCGCCAATGCCGCACGCAGCGTGTCGATCACGTCATAAACCTGGGCGCTCAGCATGCGCCGGATGGTTTCGTACAGCACGCGCCGGCCCTGCAACTGCGGGTGCGCCGTCAGCGCCTGCCGGCGAAAGTTCTCGAACAGCTCTACGCTCTCCAGTTGCTCCAGCGTGATGAGCCCGGAGCGCACGCCGTCGTCAATATCGTGCGCGTTGTAGGCGATCTCATCCGCCAAGTTGCAAAGCTGTGCCTCAAGGCCGGGCTGCGTACGGTCGATGAACCGCCGGCCAACACCGCCGGGGTCGGCGGCCTCCAGCTTTTCGGCGTTGGCGCGCGAGCAGTGCTTGAGAATGCCTTCACGTGTTTCAAAAGTCAGGTTCAGCCCGTCGAAGTCGGGGTAGCGCTCTTCCAGGGTGTCCACCACGCGCAGGCTCTGCAGGTTGTGTTCAAACCCGCCCTGCCCCGCCATGCATTCGTTCAAGGCGTCCTGTCCGGCATGGCCGAATGGGGTGTGGCCCAGGTCGTGGGCCAGTGCGATCGCCTCCACCAGGTCTTCATTGAGCTGCAACGAGCGCGCGATGGAGCGGCCCAACTGCGCGACTTCCAGCGAATGCGTGAGCCGCGTGCGAAAGAGGTCGCCTTCATGGTTAAGGAACACCTGCGTCTTGTAAACCAGCCGCCGGAATGCTGTGGAGTGCACGATGCGGTCGCGGTCGCGCTGGAAGGCATTGCGCGTGGGCGCAGCGTCTTCCGGGTGGCGGCGCCCACGCGAGCGCGCCGGGTCACTGGCATGACGGGCAAGCGGGCCGTCCATGGTCAGGCGCAGCAGGCGTCGATGACATCAGCCACCAGCGCGTCGGGCGCGGCACGCACAGCGGCCTGACCGGGCCCGTCAATCACCACGAACCTTATTTCGCCCGCCTCGGCCTTTTTGTCCACGCGCATCAGCTCCATGTAGCGCGCTGCGCCCAGACGCGGGCCTTTGATGGGCAGACCCGCAGCTGCAATCAAGGCAGTCAGCCTGCCGGTGAAAGCCTCATCCACCAGGCCCAGTCGCTGGGACAGTTGAGCGGCCATCACCATGCCGCACCCTACCGCTTCGCCGTGCAACCACTCGCCGTAACCCAGGCCGGATTCAATCGCATGCCCGAAGGTGTGGCCGAAGTTGAGGATGGCGCGCAGCCCCGACTCCCGTTCATCCTGACCCACGACCCAGGCCTTGATCTCGCAGCTGCGCCGCACCGCGTGGGCCAGCGCGACAGGATCACGTGCGAGCAACGCTGCCAAGTTGGCCTCAATCCAGTCCAGAAATACCATGTCGGCAATCGGCCCGTACTTGATGACTTCCGCCAGACCGGCGCTCAGTTCGCGCGCGGGCAAGGTCTTGAGCGTGTCCAGGTCGCACACCACGCGCTGCGGCTGGTAGAACGCACCGATCATGTTCTTGCCCAGCGGGTGGTTGATGGCCGTCTTGCCGCCCACGGATGAATCCACCTGCGCCAGCAACGTGGTGGGCACCTGTACAAATGGCACACCACGCATGTAGCTGGCCGCAGCAAAGCCGCTCATGTCGCCCACCACGCCGCCGCCCAAGGCGTAAATCACAGTCTTGCGGTCGCAGCCATGGGACAGCAACGCATCAAAAATGAGGTTCAGTGTCTGCCAGGTTTTGTGTTCCTCGCCATCAGGCAACACCACCGTGTGGATGGTGCGGTGGCGCTTGGCGAGTTGGGCCTGCAGGCGCGACGCGTACAGCGGAGCGACAGTTTCGTTGGTGACGATCAGCGCAGTGGCGGCTTCGGGCAGTCCAGCCCACACGGCCGGGTCGTCCAGCAACGCGGGGCCGATGTGGATGGTGTAGGAGCGATCCCCCAGGTGGATGGGGACCTGTTGAACGGCATCAGGAAGTGTGTGCATCCCCCAAGTTTAGGTGCTCGGGGCCGGGGGTGTCAGCGAGTCACGACGCCCGCGAGCTCCAGTTGCATCACGATCATGTTCGCCAGCGTGGGAACTGAGGGGCGCCCAGTTTCGATCACAAAATGGGCTGTCTCACGGTACAAGGGGTCCCGAGCAGCGTAAAGCTCGCGTAACCGCGCCTGCGGGTCCGCCACCTGCAGCAAAGGCCGCTGGGTGTCATGGCGTAGCCGGCGATAAACGTCATCGGGGGCCGAATGCAGATAGACCACTTGGCAGCGGCCGTGCAGATGCGCACGGTTGGCGGCCCGCAGAACGGCGCCGCCCCCCGTGGCCAGCACGCCTGACGGTTGCTGCGTCAGCTCCTCGATCACGGCTTCTTCAATATCGCGAAAGCGGTCTTCACCTTCGCTCGCGAAGAAATCCCGGATCGGGCAGCCGATGCGTTGCTCAACGACATGGTCAGTATCCAGGAAGGATGCCCCGATGCGTCGCGCAAGCTGTCGGCCCACCGTTGACTTACCCGAACCCGGAAGGCCAACGAGCGCTACAGTCGGCACCGGCAAAACATCATGGAACCGTGAAATCACGGAATGTGACCAGACCCGATGGCGCCGTCACTTTCACAGTCAGGCGGTCACCGTTGCGGCACTTCTCCGTAGAAATCGTCTGTACGAAGGGCAGCAGTGAGTTGGGGACAACTGTGGACGGCAGCCGCGCGGCGCAACCCGTACTTCCGGCGGAAGTAACTTCAACCGCGATCGCACTGCCCGTAGGCATGCTGTTGCCGTTGGTGTCGGCAATGCGCACCTCAAGACTGCCTAGCGTCGACGTGCCGACGACGGTGTTGGTGAGCGTGCCCGTGATATTGGCGGCCGATGTGGCAAAAATGATGTTGGCCTGCTTGCGCACGTCAACCGTTCCCCATGCGCCGTCACAGGTGTTTGGCCTGCCATTCGCTCCACCTGCACACGTTGATGCGCCTGCGCGCGGAACTGTGAATTCGCCCGCATCGTAGGTCGCGTCGTCGTCATCGTCCCGGTATGCGTTGCCAAGATCCGTGAAGGTTTCCCCGGAGTCATAGACGTTGTTGAAGTTGGCATCCACAAAGTCTTCCTCGCCAGGAACGTAGGCCATCACAGCCACGATTCCGTTGGTTGGGCGGGTTCCCTGCGATCTGATCTGTACCGAGCAAGAAGAAGTGCCACCAGACATGACGCAAGAAGCCGGCAACATGACGCCGCCTTCGGTGACGAAGTTGACCTGGGTACCGTTGGGCACCGGGTTGCCCTGACGGTCGGCCAGGGACATGGTGAACTCCGTGAGCTGACCATCTATATTGAAACCCTCGATCGCCAGTTTGCCCACCGACAGGCTGGCCGCCGCTTGGACAGCACGACCCGATGCCACGGTGAGCAGGTTCGAGTTGGCGAAAATCGTTGCGTTGCTGACCAACGCCGCGCGTACCTGCACCGACGTCGGAACGGTTCCGGAGAACACCGCCACCGACACAATACCGGTCGCATCGCTGGTCAGAGTTACGGGCGAGGTATTGCCAATAGCGTTCAAGGATACACCGGTGCCGCTATTTGTAACCAGCGACAACTGGATGGACTGGTTTTGAAGCGCAGTACCGGAAGAGTCCACGACCCGAAAGCGCAGTTGCGACTGCGACGCGCCCACAGAACCCGTGAGGTAAATCAACTGCGGCGTGGCATCCACAAATTCGATGTTGGTTGCCTGCGGCCCTTGCACGGCAATGGTGCCCTGCACCGGCGTAGCGCCAGGTGCGGATGCTGATATGGACACATTACTACCAGCGCAGCTGACATTGTTAGCCGAATAGGTTGTGGAAGCCTTGCCGGTATTGTCCGTCGTCACCGTTGCCGGGTTCACAGCACCACAGCTTGCCTGAAAGGTCACCTGGATAGGGGTATTGGTGGCGGCCGCACCGTTGATGGTTGCAATTACCGAGACCGCACGGTTACCGAAGGCGGCCAGCGCACTGCTACCCACATCCAGGCTGGTCAAAGCCACATTGGAAGCAGAAAGTTGATAATCAAACGCAGCGCTCAAGGCTGTACTACCCACCGACGTTGCGACGTTGAGCGAACCAGCGCCCGCCGCAGTCAGCGATGCAGGGCTGATCTGGATCGACGCAACGCCGCTCGCGTCGGTCAGGACTTGACCGGAAAGCGGACTGAACTTGATCAAGGTCGCGTCACCAGTAAAGGTCACCAGCTTGCCGGCCACCACAGCTCCGGCAGCATCCTTGACAGTGGCCCGCGCCGTAACGCCAGAGCCGCTGACGAAATTGGTCTTCAAGCCTGCCGCAGTCACCAGTTCTACGACCAGCGTCGGTGTACCAGCAGCCGGAGTGGAACCTGCGCCGGAGCTCCCGGTCGTCGTCCCCGGGCTGCCGCCCCCTCCTCCGCAGGCAACAAGCGCTGCGGCAATGACCCATCCAAATACGTACTTCAAATAGTGCATGTTGTCGAT
>CALRZF020000162.1:0-8343 GCA_943372585.1 Ramlibacter sp. 2FC
AACAAAAACAGGAATCACGGTGCCCAGCGAACTGGCATAAATCTGAAGCGATGGGAACAGCGTGGCCACCAGTGCCAGCACCGCCGCCGGTTCACGCAGGCCAAAAACGCGCGTGAAGATCCAGCGGTACTGGAAATACTGGGCTACAAAGCACCCCAGCAGGATCACCCGCATCAGGGTGATGTGGTCAATGCCAGTGAGCCGGCTGAACCCGCCTGTCGCCAGATAGAACCAGTAGGTCAGGAACCAGCGTTGCCCGAACATCCATTCCTTGAAGCCCGAGAAGTCCCCGGTTTGCACGGCAAACAGGATCGCGATGCCGTCGTACATCTCGCGGCGCACCAGGAGCAGCGGCGCCAGGAAACAGGCGATGACCAGCAGGTGCCATCGTGTGCCGTCGCGCGGCATCATCCCTCGGCGTCCCGCACGGCGGCTTCGGCCGGGAAGTAGCCCTGGTACCAGGCCGCAAAGCGGCTGATTCCGTCGGCCAGCGCCGTCGCCGGGGCAAATCCAATCCATTCATCCAGTCGCAGCGTTGACGCATAAGTAGCCGGCACATCGCCCGGCTGCATGAGCACCAACTCCCGCAGCGCCTTCTTGCCGTAGGCACTTTCCAGCAGGTCAATGAAGTCTGTGAGAACCACGGGTTGCTGGTTGCCGATGTTGAAGATGCGAAAAGGCGCTTCGCTCGTAGCGGGTGTCGGGCCGAGGGCATCGAATTGCGGATCGGGGCTGGCTGGCCGCTGGACAACCCGGCAGACGGCTTCGACGATATCGTCGATGTAGGTGAAGTCGCGCTTCATGTTCCCGTGGTTGAACATACGCAGTGGCTCGCCGCGCCGGATGGCACGTGAAAAAATGAACGGCGCCATGTCCGGCCGTCCCCAGGGACCATAGACGGTAAAGAACCGCAAGCCGGTGCACGGCAGGCGGTACAGGTGGGCATACGAATGCGCAAGAACTTCGTTGCAGACCTTGGTTGCGGCGTACAGGCTGACCGGATGCGACACGTCATCTGCTTCGTCCCAGGGCATGCTGCGGTTGTTGCCATACACGCTGGATGACGAGGCGAACACCAGATGCGCCACGCCCGCATGCCGGGAGCACTCCAGCACGTTGGCAAAGCCAACGAGATTGGACTGGATGTAGGTGGAAGGGTTCTGCAGGCTGTACCGCACACCTGCCTGCGCTGCGAGGTGAATCACCGACGTGACGCTGTAGCGTTCGAAGACGCTGGCAAGCAACGCCCCATCGGCGCAGTCACCCTCTTCCACCACGCCCCCCAACGGGGTCAGCAAGGCCGCTACCCGGTCACGCTTGAGCTGGACGTCGTAATAGGCGGTGAAGTTGTCCAGACCCACCGCGGGGTGCCCGTCGCTTAACAGCTTGGCCAGGACATGGCTGCCGATGAATCCCGCTGCGCCCGTGACCAGAATCAAGACAGTGCCCCGGCAGATTCACCCGGCAATTGAGCGGTCATGAAACGGTGTAGCGCCATGGGGCAATCTTATCAGCCCCTTGACGAATACCCCATGCAGAACGCCTGCTTTCTGCCAGCGGCAAAGGGCGCTGCCCGAGGGGGTTTGCTACTGGCTGTAGAGATGCCGGTTGACGTAACTGTCGAACCCGGCGGGCAGCGGCGACGAAGACCGCCGGGCCCAGGGCACACGGCCATGGACGGTGTAAATGGCCGAGAAAATCAACCGGCGTCCCTTGCGGGCCATCATCGGCCTGTGGATGCCCCACGTGTCTTCAAGGAATGCCGTGCCAGCCTTGCCGGTGACGACGATCATGTTGTCGGGCTTGAATGCCTGGGCCACCTCCTGGTCGCTGATGGCACCGCGCCGGGTCAGCAGCGGGCTGCGATGCGAACCGAGAACGAAGCAGTGGGCGCCGTTGTCCTCGTTGACATCTGTCAGGTAGGCAAATAGCTTCACAAATTGCAGGTCGTCCAGGTCCCGGTGAAAGATGTCGTCGGCAGCGGGCTTGCCGTCGGGGTTGTTTTCGCCAAAGGTCCACCATGCCTCTGCCGATGCCAGCGTTGGCTTGCAGCCCAGGCGTTGCCCGACGGCGTTGAGCACATCAGAGTCATTTGCGAGTTCCATCAGGGGTTTGCAGGCCAGCGTATCGCGGCTGTCAAATACCGCACGCCTGCAATCTGCCGGCACAGGCGCCCCCGCTGCAAGCACGCGTGAGGCATCGTGGTAGTCGATCAGTTTGCAGTTTCCGAAGTGCGCGTGAATAGCGGCCAGACGATCCGGGCTCAGCGTTTTTTCCGGCAGCGGTGCGAAGCCGGTGTTGCGCAGGTCTGCGAGTGCACGGGTGGCAATCGCGCCCGAGCTTGCGGGCGCCGCCGGCGCCATTGCTGCCAGGGTTCGGCCCAGAAAGGCGCGGCTACCGGGGGAACGGATCAGCTTTTGCCCGTAGTAACGCGCCAGGCCTGGGTCGGAAAGAATCGTTTTCAATGCGCTCATGATCAACCTCGTAGCTCACGCCGTAGTGTCCCATATGGCGGGCCCGCAACCGTTGATGCAAAGCAACCAGCGCCCCCAGGCCCGGAGGATCCAGCAGCTAAAATTTGCCCGACGGCTTGCGCGGCTCAACCCGCCGCCGCGCCCCGCCGCTTTCTTTGCACAGGATATTCATGGCTCTGGAACAATCCCAAGACTGGGGCACCGCTAAAGCGTTTTCGAAATCCTGGCTTCACGCGGGCACGGTTTCGACCTACACACCTGAACAGGCACAAGACTGGTTTGCCCCGCTGACGCAGACTGACATTGCAGGCAATTCCGTCACCGAGCTGGGCTGTGGCAACGCCAGTCTTCTCATCCATATGGCGCAATGGCAGCCCCGGTCCCTCCATGGGGTCGAACTGGGCTCATCCATCGAGGCGGCGCGCCGCAATCTGGAAGCTGCGCAGCTGGGGCATGTTGAGCTGCATCAGGCAGATCTGGTCGCCTACCGCGGTCCCCAGCAGGACGTCACGTACTGCATCGGCGTGCTGCACCATCTCAAGAAGCCTGCCGACGGGTTTGACTCGGTCCTGGAAAACACCCGCCCCGGTGGGCGTTTTCATTGCTGGGTGTATGCCCATGAAGGCAATGCGCTGGTCAGGCTGGTGGTTGAGCCCACCCGCAGGATCTGCTCGCACCTGCCCTGGTGGTTCTCAAAATACATTGTGGCCACCACGCTGGTGGCGCCCTATTTCGTGTATGCCAAGCTGGTGGCGCGATTGCCGCAGCGCGTGGCTGCCGCACTGCCCCTGGGCCTTTACAGCCAGTGGATTGCCAAACGGGGGTTTACGTTCTTCAGGCACGTGGCTTTTGACCAGATCGTGACGCCCCAGACCGCCTATATCCGGCGCGAAGAGGTGGCGCAATGGCTGTCGGACGCGCGGGTCGACCCCGCCTCTACGTACATCATCATGCGCAACGGCAACTCATGGAAATTCGGCGGCCGTCGTCGTCACTTGCCGTGAAACTGGGTGAATTTGGCCGTTTTGTTGCAGTGGGCTCGGCGAACACGCTGATTGTCTGGTGTGTGTACTGGTCCGCTTTGCTGGCCGTGCCTTATCAGGCAGCCTTTGCGCTGTCCTTCATCGTCGGCGTGCTTTTCTCGGCATGGGCGCATTCGCGAGTCAGTTTCGGGCTTCGTCTGGGGCGCAAGGGCCTGCTCTACTACGCGATCTATTGCGTGTTCTTTTACGTTTTCAGCGCAGGCCTGCTTGAGGCCTTGATCCGGGGGTTCGGCGTGCCGCCGGCCTGGGGCAATGTATGGGTCACACTGATTGGCCTGCCGGTCAATTTCCTGGGCTCGCGCCTGACGATGAAGCGCCAGGCGATGTCGTCGCACTGACAACATGGCGCGCCGGCGCCAGGTCTTACAAGGCCTCTACGCTTGCGATCTGCTGTGCGCGCGGGCCCGCGGACCATTGCGCAAACTCATCTGCCAGCTGCCTGCTGGCCGCCACCGCCGCGCCCCAGGCCTTCACGCGAGCCTGCAGATCGGTGCCGTAGCGCACGAAATCATTGCGGTCAGGCAGCTTGCCGTTGGGCAGCGTTTTGACCCATTCAGGGTCGGGCGCGAGTACCACCATGTTGTCCAGGAACCGCGTGGCGCCATGGCGCCAGCGCAGGCTCTTGTCCAGCCACCCGGGCACCACGGCCTTTTGAAAGTGCGGGTACAGCACGATGCCCGCGCCCTG
Source organism: Ramlibacter sp. 2FC (assembly GCA_943372585.1). Taxonomy (GTDB): domain Bacteria; phylum Pseudomonadota; class Gammaproteobacteria; order Burkholderiales; family Burkholderiaceae_C; genus RAM1. The sequence goes on from CALRZF020000162.1 coordinate 4,205, forward strand.
CCCCGCACCTTGCGGCTGCTGGTAGTCCAGGTGCAGGTGGTAGTCGGTGATGCCACCGTCCCAGTACGCGCCGCGCGGCGCGCCGGGAATGTCGTGGATCGCCTGCAGCACAAACGGGATGGAGCAACTGGCCTGCAGCGCGGCGTTGAAGTTGGCCTCGCTCAAGGCCACCTGGCGCGTGCGGTAGTCGCCGGTGGCAAACGGTAACGCCGCCCCGTCACTGGAAAACACCACCCGCTCCAGCCAGGCGCCCATGGCACGCCTGTGCACGGTGTTGGTCAGGAACGCACCCAGATAACCCAGCGGCGTGCGCAGCCCATGTTCGCGGCCCAGCAGGTGGCGCCCGCGCGACGTGACGATGTGAAGGCGGTAGCGTGAATGCCCCAGCACCTCACCCAGCCGCCCGCCGTAAAACGCCTGCAGGCTCTGGCCGAACCGCTCGCTGACGTGGGCAGCCGTGGGCCGTTTTTGCCCCGGCTCCAGGGCGTAGTCCTGATGGATGTAATCGTGCTCGAGCCGGTTGAAGGCGGCCACGGGGTCGTCCAGGCAGGCCGTGGCCATGCGCCAGGCGCCGATGGACGCGCCCACCAGGTGGATGGGCTGGCTGGACGCGGCGAGCCAGTCACCAAACAGATAGCGGTCCAGCGGCCCGAGCACCAGGCCTTTGGGCCCGCCCGCAGCGCCCGGCACAACCCCGATGTCGTCCGGATTCAGGCCGTTCTGCTCGATATGGGCGCGGGCGCGGGGGCCTGCATAGATGCGCAACGCTTTCATGGGCCCCGATTGTCGCAAACCGGGCCGGCTGGACCTGCGCTTCGCGCGTCAGTCTTCGGCGGGCACCGCGACGCGCACTTGCCGCCCGGGGATGCCTGCCAGCATCATGTCCGGGTCCAGGCCCAGCATCAGGCCTACCTCGTCGGGGTAGCTGGTGGCCATGTCGGCCTCATTGAGCCCGCAGAACTCGCCGCGCGCCCGCCAGCCCGCCAGGCTGGTGATGGCCGCCAGAATTTCATGGTGGTCGTTTTCCAGTGGTGCAAACTGGTTGTCCACCGCCTCCACGAAGCGCGTCGGCAGGCCCCAGTGCTTGAGCAGCACAGCCCCGGCTTGCGCATAGCAGTAGCCAAAGCGGGCCAGTTCCTGCCGCGGGCGTGCCGGCGCCATGGGGTGGCTCAGGTCGTCCAGAGCGCGCATGGTCTCCGGCATCGCAGCGCTCATCACCAGCATGCCCACGGCGTGCAGCAATCCCGCCGTATAGCTCGTGCCGCGGTCCACGCCAATGAGGTTGCCGATGCCCATGGCCACGTCGGCGGCGTTCAGGCTGACGATCCAGATGGCGTTGAGCTTGCGCTCCTCAATACTGTGAAAGCATGACTTCAGCGCCATGCCGATGGCCAGGCCGCGCACCTTGTCAAAGCCCAGCACGCGCACGGCATCCAGCGGCGTGACCACCGAGCGGCCCAGGCCGAAGTACGCGGAATTGGCCGTTCGCAGCAAGTGCATCGTCAGCACCGGATCATCGGCAATGTCGCGCGCCAGCGCCTCCGTCGAGGGGTTGGGCGCATCAAAGGCCTGGATCACACGGGTCATGGCGGCGGGCACCACGGGCAACGCCAGGTCCTTTGCCATCAGGTCTGTCAGCTTCTTTTTCATGCGGCCTCCGGAGTTTGGTTCTTCCCGGATATTCGGCGCCGCCGGCCGAATCTTGAGTGCCGGGTCGCGGCCCCGTGTCAGCCCCCGCCGCGCAGCTTCTGGAACGCCTGTGCCATGGCCGAGTTACCCGGCGCCGGCGCCTGGGTGGCGGTTGGGCGCTGGCCGCGGGCCACCCCCTCGAAACGGTTGTCGCGCGGTCCGTCGCGGCGCATGGGCGCAACGTCCAGCTTCATGGTCAGGCCAATGCGCTTGCGCGCCACATCCACCTCGGTCACGCGCACTTTCACGATGTCGCCGGTCTTGACCACTTCGCGCGCATCGTTCACGAACTTGTGGCTGAGCTGGCTCACATGGACCAGCCCGTCCTGGTGCACGCCGATGTCGATGAACGCGCCGAATGCCGCCACGTTGCTGACCGTGCCCTCCAGCACCATGCCCTCTTTCAGGTCCTTGATGTCTTCCACGCCGTCATTGAAACGGGCCACCTTGAAGTCCGGGCGCGGGTCGCGGCCGGGCTTTTCCAGCTCGCCCAGAATGTCCTTCACCGTGATGACGCCGAATTTGTCGTTGGCAAACAGCTCGGGCTTGAGCGTTTTGAGCATGTCGGCGCGGCCCATGAGCTCGTGCACCGGTTTGCCGGTCTTCGTCATCATGGCCTCGACCACGGGGTAGGTCTCGGGGTGTACCCCGGTCAGGTCCAGCGGGTTGTCGCCGTCGCGGATGCGCAAAAAGCCGGCGCTCAGCTCAAACGTCTTGGCGCCCAGCCCGCTCACGTCCATGAGCTGGCGGCGGTTTTTGAACGCGCCATTGGCCTCGCGCCAGCGCACCACAGCCTTGGCCACCGTACCCGACAGGCCCGACACGCGGCTGAGCAGCGGCACGCTGGCGGTGTTCAGGTCCACGCCCACCGAGTTCACGCAGTCTTCCACCACGGCGTCCAGCGTGCGGGCCAGTTCGCTCTGGTTCACGTCGTGCTGGTACTGGCCCACGCCGATGGACTTGGGGTCGATCTTCACCAGCTCGGCCAGCGGGTCCTGCAGGCGCCGGGCAATGCTGGCCGCGCCGCGCAGGCTCACGTCCACGTCGGGCATTTCCTGGCTGGCGAATTCACTGGCGCTGTACACCGACGCGCCCGCTTCACTGACCACCACTTTCTCGATGATCCGGTCGGCCTTTGCAGCCGTCTTGATCAGTTCGCCGGCCAGCTTGTCGGTCTCGCGGCTGGCGGTGCCGTTGCCAATGGCAATCAGGTTCACGCCATGCTTTTCGCACAGCTTGGCCAGCGTGAACAATGAGCCGTCCCAGTCGCGCCGGGGCTCGTGCGGGAACACCGTGGCGGTGTCCACCAGCTTGCCGGTGGCGTCCACCACGGCCACCTTCACGCCGGTGCGGATGCCCGGGTCCAGCCCCATCACCACGCGCGGGCCGGCCGGTGCGGCCAGCAGCAGGTCGCGCAGGTTGTCGGCAAACACCTTGATGGCCACCTTCTCGGCATCTTCACGCAGCCGGGTGAACAGGTCGCGCTCGGTGGACAGGCTGAGCTTGACGCGCCAGGTCCAGGCCACGCATTTGCGGATCAGGTCGTCCGCGCGGCGGCCCGCATGGCTCCAGCCCAGGTGCAGGGCAATTTTTCCTTCGGCGATGGACGGTTTGCCGGGCTCAGGCTCCACAGGGAGAACGAGTTTGGCGTCCAGGATCTCCAGCTGGCGCCCGCGAAACACCGCCAGCGCGCGGTGTGACGGCACGCGGCCAATGGGTTCGTCGTAGTCAAAATAGTCGCGGAACTTCGCCACGTCGGGGTTGTTCTCTTCCTTGCCGTCCATGCGCTTGCTTTTGAACAGGCCTTCGCTCCACAGCCATTCGCGCAGGCGCTGCACCAGCGTGGCGTCTTCGGCCCAGCGCTCGGACAGGATGTCGCGCACACCGTCCAGCACCGCCGGCACGGTGGAAAAGTCGGCGCCGGGCTTGCCGTCGTCCAGCACTTCAGGCGCGCGGGTAAAGGCCGCGGCTTCGGCCACCGGGTCCAGCGTGGGGTCTGCAAACAGCTTGTCTGCCAGCGGCTCGATGCCGAACTCACGCGCGATCTGGCCCTTGGTGCGCCGTTTCTGCTTGAACGGCAGGTACAGGTCTTCCAGCTCCTGCTTGGTCGGCGCGGCATCAATGGCGGCGCGCAGCGCGGGGGTCAGCTTGCCCTGCTCGTCAATGCTCTTGAGCACCGCCTCGCGGCGCTCCTCAAGCTCGCGCAAGTAGCCCAGTCGGTATTCCAGCTCGCGCAGCTGGATGTCGTCCAGCCCGCCAGTAAGTTCCTTGCGGTAACGGGCAATACAGGGCACCGTGGCCCCGCCGTCCAGCAACTGCACGGCGGCGGTGACCTGGTGAGGCTGGACCCTGATTTCTGCGGCGATCTGGCCGATGATTTTCTGCATGCTGGAATGGGCGTCGAAATGGGGGTGAAGCGCAAAGGGCGCGAGTTTGCCACACCCGCCCAC
>CALRZF020000163.1:0-8297 GCA_943372585.1 Ramlibacter sp. 2FC
TGCAGCCAAGGCCATTGCACAGGCGCGCGGCGTGCCGTGCCTTGCGGGCTATTACGGCAGCGACCAGTCGGACGGGCGGCTTGCGGACGAGGCGCAGCGCGTTGGCCTGCCGCTGATGGTCAAAGCCGCAGCGGGCGGCGGTGGCCGCGGCATGCGGCTGGTGACCGACATGGCGCAGCTGGCTGCCGCCGTGCACAGTGCGCGCAGTGAAGCCCTGTCGGCCTTTGGCAACGGCGAATTGCTGCTGGAGCGCGCGCTTCTGAACCCGCGCCACGTGGAGGTGCAGGTGTTTGCCGACGCGCAGGGCCACTGCATCCATCTGGGCGAGCGCGACTGTTCGGTGCAGCGGCGCCATCAGAAGATCATTGAGGAAACGCCCAGCCCCGCGGTGGATGCCACGCTGCGTGAACGCATGGGCCGCTGCGCGGTGGAGCTGGCGCAGGCGGCGGGCTATGTGGGCGCGGGCACAGTGGAGTTTCTGGTGGAGGGTGCGGACTTCTACCTGATGGAGATGAACACCCGCTTGCAGGTAGAGCACCCGGTGACCGAGATGGTCACGGGCCTGGACCTGGTGGAATGGCAGATCCGGGTGGCACGCGGCGAGCCCTTGCCGCTGACCCAGGACGCGGTGACCTTCAACGGCCATGCCATTGAGGTGCGACTGTGTGCGGAAGACGAAGACTTCACGCCACATGCCGGTGTGGTGCAACAGTTCCGTGCGCCCGGCGGCATCCGCTTTGACCATGCGCTGTTTGACGGCTTGCAGGTGCCCCCTTACTACGACTCCATGCTGGGCAAGCTCATTGCCCATGCGCCCACCCGCGGTGAAGCGATCGCGCAGCTGGCCAGCGCGCTGGACCGGCTGCAACTGCTGGGCCTGCCGACCAACCGGGCCTTCCTGGCGGCATGCCTGCGCCACGAGACTTTTGCAGCCGGGCAGGCATTGATTCCTTTCCTGGTGCAGCAGGCCGATGCGATCCGTGCGGGGCTGAAGCGCGATGAGCGGGCCGTGCGCGATGCAGCGGCACGCCCGGTGATCTACCCGGTCACGGTTTCCACCCTGGCGTGCCCCTTCACACGGCCGGCGCGCCTGCGCCACCGCGGCGAGGTGTTTGACCTGGCTGCGGCAGGTGTATCGGCTGTACACACGGCCGCCGTGCAGATGGATGGCAATCGCTGGCATGTGCAGTGCGGCGGCACCGACCTTTTCATGGACGACGTGTCGTTCGACCCGCCCGCAGGCGCAGGTGGCGGCGGCGGCGGCAACGAGCTGCGCGCCCCTTTCAACGGCAAGGTGGTGGCCGTGCCGGTACAGCTGGGTGCCACGGTGGCGCAGGGCGACGTGCTGGTGGTGGTCGAGTCCATGAAGCTGGAGCATTTATTGGCCGCGTCGCGCGCAGGCGTTGTGCGCGAGGTCAACGTGGTGCCGGGCCAGCAGGCAATGACAGGGCAGGTACTGGTCGTGCTTGAGCCCCTCTGAGAACCCATCTTCAATCAAGGACATTTCCCATGCTCCGTTTCCTGCCCCATGCTGCGCTTGCGCTGCTGGCCGCATTTGCGGCAACCGCGCACGCGCAGGACGACCGTGAAGCCCGGCGCAAGTTGGCCATGGAAGTACCCATTGCCGACATGCACATGCACCTGCACATGATGTTGACGCCGGACGACCTGCAGGCGCGCATGGACCGCAACAACGTGCGTTGGGGTGGCGGCGTGGGGCCCATCATGCCCGGCGTATCGGCCGACCGGTTCATCCAGCTGCTGGGCCAGCGGTACGTACCCGCCGGCGCACAGCCGGAGCTCATGGCCATCTACACCCGCGGCGGCACGGCCGAAATGGTGGATCCGCAAAGTGCGTCTTTCCAGGGCCTGGTGGGCGGCCTTCAACAAGCCTTTGAGGACAAGAAAATCCAGGGGATTGGCGAGCTGATCCTGAACAACCGCAACAGCCATCCGTCGCCCCCATTCCGGCGCAAAGTGCCGATTGACGCGCCGACCTTCAAGGCGCTGTTTGCGCTGGCACAAAAGCACGGCGGGTTTGTACAGATCCACATGGAAGACGACAACGACAGCATCGATGGACTTGAAAGCCTGCTCAAGCAGCACGCGGGCGTGCCGGTCGTGCTGTCGCACTGCATGGCGCGCGCCAATGCAAGATCGGCGCGCGCGCTGCTGCGCAGGAACGCGAATCTTTACTGTGAACTCTCCGCTCGTTCGTCGGCCCTGCTGGTGGCGCCGTTCCTCCACCAGTACCGCATTCACGACGCAGAGCGTGCCGATCCGTCCTGGGTGGCCCTGATGGAAGAAATGCCCGACCGCTTCATGCTGGGCAGCGACGACACCGGGTTTGGCGTGTCGTACGACACCATCATTTCAACCATGCGCACGGGCCTGTTGCCGCACCTGAGCGAGGCCACGATGAAGAAGGTGGCCTACGAGAACGCCCAGCGGGTGTTCAAGCTGGCGCCATGACCCCCGCAGAGCTGGCGCAGGACGCCGCCGCGCTGTACGACACGGCACAACGCTTTGCGCAAAAAGAAATCGCGCCCTTCATCAATGCGTGGGACGAGGCTGAAACCTTCCCGCGCGCGCTGTACGCCAGCGCCGCGCAGGCAGGCCTGCTGGGCTTGGGCTACCCCGAGCCGCTGGGTGGCACACCCGCGCCGTACGCATTGCGCAATGCTGTGTCCGTTGCGCTGGCGCGCTACAGCGGCAGCGGCGGTGTGCTGGCCAGCCTGTTCTCGCACAACATCGGCTTGCCACCTGTGCTGCGCCATGGCGCGGTGGCACTGCAGCAGCAGGTCATCCCGACCGTGCTGCGCGGCGAACAGATCGCCGCACTGGCCATCACCGAGCCGGGCGGCGGGTCCGACGTGGCCAGCCTGCGCACCACGGCGCGACTTGACGGCGACGCATGGGTGATCAACGGCGAGAAGGTGTTCATCACCTCCGGCATGCGCGCGGACTGGATCACGGTGGCTGTCCGCACGGGTGACGCGGGCGCCAAGGGGGCCGGCGGTATCTCCATGATCGTGGTGCCGGGCAACGCGCCAGGCCTGCACCGCACGGCGCTGAAAAAGATGGGCTGGTGGTGCTCCGACACCGCGCACCTGCGCTTTGACAACGTGCGTGTGCCCGCCGGGAACCTGCTGGGCGAGGAGGGCGCGGGCTTTCGCATCATCATGACCAACTTCAATGGCGAGCGGCTGGCCATGTCGGCCATGGCGCTGGGCTTTGCGCAGGCGTGCTACGACGAGGCGCTGGACTGGGCGCGCCAGCGCAAGACCTTTGGCGCGGCGCTGGTGGAGCGCCAGGTGATCCGCCACAAGCTGGTGGACATGCAGATGCGCATTGCGTCCACCCAGGCCTGGCTGGACGCCGTGACGGCGCGCGCGGATGGCGGTGATGAAGGCCCTGAATGGGTCGCCCAGGTCTGCATGCTCAAGAACCACTCTACCCAGGCGATGCAGTTCTGCGCCGACCAGGCTGTGCAGATCCTGGGCGCCATGGGCTTCATGCGCGGCACGCGCAGCGAGCGCATTTACCGCGAGGTGAAGGTCATGATGATCGGTGGCGGCGCGGAAGAAATCATGAAGGAGCTGGCCGCACGCCAGCTCGGACTGTAAGGACACCCATGCCCAAAACCGCCTTGATACCCGGTGAGTTCGAACCCGAGTTCATCCAGGGACTGACCAGCATTTTTGAGGACAAGATCGTCTTCAACCAGGTGCTGGGTTTGAAGGTCACCAGCGTCAAACCCGACCGTGTGACCGGCCGCATCGTGATGCGCCATGAACTGGTGGGCCACTACAGCCACAACCGTGTGCACGGCGGTGTGATCAGCGCCACGCTGGACGCCATGGGCGGCCTGGCGTGCATGGCCGCCATCGGCGCGCGCCACATGGACGAGCCGCCTGCGCAGCGCCTGCAACGCTTCAGCAAACTGGGCACCATCGACCTGCGCATCGACTACCTGCGCCCCGGCATCAGCGAACACTTTGACCTGCACGCCGAGGTGATGCGCCTGGGCTCGCGGGTGGCCAGTACGCGCATGGAGTTTCGTGGGGCGGACGGTAAATTGCTGTCTACCGGAGCAGGCGCCTATATCGTTTCTTGAAACGTAAAAGCCGCCCGAAGGCGGCTTTCATTGGACAGCGCAGCGCGGCTTACTTCACGTAATCCGACACCACCTTCCACTTGCCGTCCGTGATCTGCGACATGCGCGAGGTTTCGTTGCCCAGACGCTTCTTGGGGCCGAAGGTGGCTTCGGGGCTGCCGAAGATGTCCTTGGGAACCACCATGGTGTCCATGGCCTTGATGAAGCTGTCGGTCGTGAGGTTGTTGCCGGCCTTGCGGGCGGCGGCGGCGAACGAGTCGATCGCGTTGTAGCCATAGACCGAGAACACCGTGGGGTCTTCGTTGAACTTGGTCTTGTACTTGTTGGCCCAGAAGCGGATGGGCTGGTCGGCCTCATCCAGGTACGGGTGCTGCGACGTGTGCGTGGCATACAGGCCGTTCATGGCAGGGCCGCCCAGCTTGTGGATCAGGTCGGTGTACGCGGCGCTGGAGCCCAGGAAGGTCGGGCTGTAGCCCAGCTTGCGGGCGGTGCCGATCGCGCCGATCGTTTCGCGGATGATGGTGCCCAGCACCACGAAGTCGCAGCCCGAGGCCTGCATCTTCTGTACCTGCGAGCTGAAGTCGGTGGCGCCGCGCTTGTAGCTTGTCTTTTCTGCCAGGGTCATGCCGGCGGCTTTCAGGCCGTCTTCGGCGCCGCGCATCACCTCCAGGCCGAACTCGTCGTCCTGGTACATGGTGCAGATTTTCTTGGCGCCCTTTTCCTTGGCCAGCTTGGGCGTCACGGTGCGCATCTGGTCGTAATAGGTGGCGGCAAACGAATACTTCAGCCGGTGAAAGGGCTCGTACATTTCGCGCGCGGCCGTTACGGGGAAGAAGTTGATCACGTTCTTTTCAAACTGCACCGGCATGGCGGCCAGGTTCTGCGCCGTGCCGATGTGGCCGATCATGGCGAAGATCTTGTCCTGGTTGACCAGCTTCTGCGCGGCCAGCACGGCCTTCTTGGGGTCGTAGGCGGAGTCTTCCACATACAGCTTGAGCTTGCGGCCGTTCACGCCGCCCTGCTCGTTGATTTCGTCCACGCGCAGCATCATGCCCAGGCGCACCTGCTTGCCGAAGCCGGCGATGGGGCCTGACAAGTCCTGGATGGAGCCGATGGTGATTTCGGTCTTGCTCACGCCCTGGTTCGAGTTCTGCGCCAGGGCCATGCCGGAGGCCCCGGCCAGCGCGGCGACCGCCGCAAAGGTTGTCAATTTCATTCTCTGTCTCCTTGTAGATCGGACATATTGCCGGGCAAGTGGCATTCTTGCCCGTTGGCCTTGGGTGTCAAGCTGGCGTATTCACTTAGTCCTGAAAGAATTCGGACTCGATGACGAACTTGCCGTCCTTCTTCATCACCGCCTTCAGGCCCGAAAACGCCACATAGTCCGACACCACCTTCCAGCGCCCATCCTGGATCTGCGACAGGCGCGAAAACTGGTTGCCCAGCCGCTTGGTCGGTGAAAAGGTCAGCTCGGCCGTGCCGAACATGTCGCGCGGGAAGGTCATGGCGTCCATGGTCTTGATGAAACTGTCGGTGGTCAGGGCCGGGCCTGTCTTGAACGCCACCTTCATGAAGTTCTCCATGGCGCCGTAGCCATAGACCGAGAACACGCTGGGGTCTTCGTTGAACTTGGTCTTGTACTTGTTGGCCCAGTGGCGCACCTGTTGGGTGGCGTCGTCCAGGTAGGGGTGCTGCGATGTCATGGTGGCAAACAGGCCGTCGGTCAGCTTGCCGCCCAGCTTGGGGATCAGGTCGGTATACACCGCGCTGGAGCCCACAAACACGGGGTTGAAGCCGGTCTTGCGGGCTTCGGCCATGGCGCCCACCGTCTCGCGGATGATGGTGCCCAGCACCACCATTTCGCAGCCCGCGGCCTTCATGCGCGCCACCTGCGATGAAAAGTCGGTGGCGCCACGCTTGTAGCTGGTCTTCTCGGCAAACGGCACGCCGATCACCTTCAGCCCGGCCTCGGCGCCGCGCAGCACTTCGAGGCCAAAGTCGTCGTCCTGGTAAATGATGCAGGGCTTCTTGATGCCACGTTCCTTGGCCAGCCGGGGGGCGGCAATGCGCATCTGGTCGAAGTAGGTGGCCGCGCTGGAATACTTCAGCCGGTGCGGCGGCTCGTACATCTCGCGCGCAGCGGTGATGGGCAGAAAGTTGATGACACCCTTTTCAAACTGCACCGGCATGGCCGCCATGTTGTGGGCGGTGCCCAGGTGGCCCACCACGGCAAAGATGCCGTTGTCCTGCGTCACCATCTTCTGCGCGCCCAGCACCGCCTTGCGCGGGTCGTAGCCATGGTCTTCCACCAGCAGACGTATCTTGCGGCCGTGCACGCCGCCCAGCTCGTTGGCTTCGTCCACGCGCATCTGCATGCCGTTGCGGATCTGCTTGCCGTAGCCGGCCAGCGGGCCCGACAGGTCCTGCAGCGTGCCCAGGGTGATCTCGGTCTTGCTGACGCCGATATTGGTTTGTGCCGATGCGGCGCCGGCGCCCAGTGCCAGCAACGCGAACAGTGCGAGTCTGATGTTCATGTGATGTCTCCGTTCTTGTAGTGAAAGGGGTTAACCCCGGACGGATTCTTGGCGTCATGCAGACCCGGCGCTTTCACGTAGGCGACTCGCGGACGTAAAGAAGCCGCCCGAAGGCGGCTTCTTTGTCGCGTGGGTGACGGGGCGCGCCGCGCCGTTCTGCCTAGCGGTACATCGCCTCGATCTGCGGCGCGTACTTCTTCTCCACCAGCTTGCGCTTGAGCTTCATGGTGGGCGTGAGCTCTTCGTCTTCAGCCGACAGCTGGGTTTCCAGCAGGAAGAACTTCTTGATCTGCTCCACCCGCGCAAACTTCTTGTTCACACGGTCGATCTCGCCCTGGATCAGCTCCTGCACCTCGGTGGCGCGCGTGAGGCTGGCGTAATTGCTGAACGGCACGTCGTGGTCCTGTGCGTATTTTTCGACGTTCTCCTGGTCGATCATGATGATGACCGTGAGGTAAGGCAGCTTGTCGCCGATGACCACCGCGTCGGTGATGTAGGGGCTGAACTTCAGCTCGTTTTCCAGCTCGCTGGGCGTGATGTTCTTGCCACCGGCCGTGATGATGATGTCCTTCATGCGGTCGGTGATGCGAAAGAAGCCGTCCGCGTCCACCAGGCCCACGTCACCCGTGTGCAGCCAGCCGTCGGCGTCAATCGTCTCCGCCGTTTTCTCGGGCTGGTTCAGGTAACCCATGAACACATTGGGCCCGCGCACGCGGATCTCGCCGGTGTCGGCGTCAATGCGCACTTCGTTAAAGCCCGCAGCCGGGCCGATGGAGCCGGGCTTCATGCGGTCGGCCGGTATGCCGGTGGCCGCGCCGCAGGTCTCGGTCATGCCCCAGACCTCCAGCATGGGCACGCCCAGCGCCAGGTACCAGCGCACCAGCTCGGGCGAGATGGGCGCCGCACCCGTGACGCAGAACCGCGCCCGGTGAATGCCGATGAGCTTGCGCGCGTTGTTCAGTGCAATCCAGCGGGCAATGGTGAACTTGAACTTCAGGAAGCCGTCCACCGGCTCCTTGGCCAGCACCTTGTCGGCAATCTGTGTGCCCACGCCAATGCCCCAGGCGTACGCTGCCTGCTGCAGCGGGCTGGCTTCCTTCAGGGCGATCATCACGCCGGAATAGAACTTCTCCCACACGCGCGGCACGGCGGTGAACACCGTTGGCGCGATCTCGCGCACGTTCTCGGGCACGGTCTCGGGGTTTTCGACGAAGTTGAGCTTGGCGCCCGTGTACATCGCAAAGTATTCGCCGCCCAGCCGCTCGGCCACATGGCACAGCGGCAGAAAGCACATGCGTTCGTCGCTCTCGTCCTGCGCAATCAGCGTGTTGTAGCCGCGCACGGTGTACACCAGCCCGGCGTGACTGTGCATCGCGCCCTTGGGTTTGCCCGTGGTGCCGGAGGTATAGATCAGGATGGCCAGGTCGCCCGGCTTGCACTGCTTGACGCGGTGCATCATATCGTCGGGCTGCCGGCTGTTGTACGCGCGGCCCAGCTCGCGCAGCGCGGCCAGGCTGATCACGGCCGGGTCGTTCAGCTCGCGCAGCCCTTCCATGTCAAACACGATGATCTTGCTCAGCGACGGCAACTGGGCGCGCACTTCCAGCGCCTTGTCCAGCTGCTCGTCGTCTTCCACTAACAGCACG
>CALRZF020000164.1:0-8280 GCA_943372585.1 Ramlibacter sp. 2FC
GGCCGCCGTGGCGGGCAACTACGCCATTGCGTTCACACCGGGCGCGTTGCGGGTGCAGGAAACACCGCCGCCCGCGCCGCCGCCGCCGCGCCCGCCAGTGACGCCGCCTCCGGTGTCTGGCCCTGTGCCGGGCCCGGCGCCGGTGCAGCCCCTGCCGGATACGCCGCCGGCACCGCCGCCCGTGGGACAGGGTCCGGACGTGCCCGCTGCGCCCGCGCCGCTGCCGCAGGGCCCCGCCCTGGTGGCCCTGCTGCGCGCGGCAGACAGCGCCGCAGCCGCGGCGGGCGCGGTCAACAGCCAGGCAACACCAAACCAGGGCAACAACAGCCGGCGTAGCGGACGAGACAGCCCGGGCGCGAGCCTTGCGGATCTGCCGATCAGCGTGACCGGCGCTGGCATGCAAATGCCCTGACGCAGGCCCTAACGCAGCGCCATCAACGCGCCCATCATCACCGGCTGGTGCAGCATGTACCAGCTCAGGCTCCAGCGGCCCAGCCAGGTCAGTGGTGCAGCGCCTGCGGGCAAGGCAACCGCCACCCAGGCCGGCCGCCGCGCCAGCAGCCACTGCCCTGCTGCCATGCCCCACCACATGACACCGAGCCAGGGGATCAACGGCACATAGTCTTCGGTGATGGGCTTGCGCCCGATCAGGCCCAGCCAATTGAATGCCGGTGTGTTGAGCGCGTCGGGCAGCAGGCCTGCCCCGTGGAGCTGCCAGGCGATGAACTTGGCGGCTATGGCCAGCGCCCCCAGCAGCCACAGCCAGGCGCCCCACCCCGCCGTGAGCCGCACCACGATCAGCATGAGGGCAATGCCATGCAGCACCCCAAAGTAGATGAAGCTCTTGGGGTACATGAGATACGAGCCCGCCGTGACCAGCAGCGCGCAGCCGGCCACCTGGGCCCAGCGTTTCCAGAACCGGGGCCAGCTTTGCCCCTGCACCACCGCCACCGCCTGCCCCAGCCCGGCGCAAAACAGAAACAGGCTCACGATGGCGGTGCGCTGCCAGGTCCAGAAGGGGTCACGGTAAAAATCTTGTTTCAGCCAGCCGAAATGGTTGAGATCAAAGCAGAAATGAAAGACCGTCATCCAGACGATGGCGACCCCACGCAGGGCGTCGATGGCGTCAAGGCGTTGGGCGGTCATGGCGGCAAGTGTAGAACCCATATGCATCTTTGCCGGCTTTAAAATCCGGCCCCATGTCCTTGCTCAGCCACCAGCTGGAATTGCTGGCCCCCGCCCGCGACGCCGACATCGGCATTGAAGCCATCAACCATGGCGCCGACGCCGTGTACATCGGCGGCCCCGGCTTTGGCGCCCGGGCCAGTGCGGGCAACGACCTGCGCAGCATTGAGCGCCTGTGCAACCATGCCCACCGTTTTGGCAGTCGCATCTTCATCACGCTCAACACCATCCTGCGCGACGACGAGCTGGAGCCCGCGCGCCAGATGGCCTGGGACGTGTACAACGCCGGCGCCGACGTGCTGATCGTGCAGGACATGGGCCTGCTGGAAATCGACCTGCCGCCCATCCAGCTGCATGCCAGCACCCAGACCGACATCCGCACCGTGGACAAGGCCCGCTTTCTGCAGGACGCGGGTTTCTCGCAGATCGTGCTGGCGCGGGAACTGACGATCGAGCAGATCCGCGACATCCACGCAGCGCTGGACGCCGAGCGCTGCAAGCTGGAGTTTTTTGTGCACGGCGCTCTGTGCGTGGCCTACAGCGGCCAGTGCTTCATCAGCCATGCCCATACCGGGCGCAGCGCCAACCGGGGCGACTGTTCGCAGGCCTGCCGCCTGCCCTATGAGGTGATCGACAGCCAGGGCCGCATCGTCGCCCATGAAAAGCACGTGCTGTCCATGAAGGACAACAACCAGAGCGCCAACATGGCCGCATTGATTGACGCCGGGGTGCGCAGCTTCAAGATCGAAGGCCGCTACAAGGACATGGCCTATGTCAAGAACATCACCGCGCACTACCGCAAGCTGATTGACGGGGTGATCGAATCGCGCGAAGGTTCCGCCGCGCCCCTGGCGCGCGCCTCCAGCGGGCGAACGACCTTCACCTTCACGCCCGACCCCAACCAGAACTTCAACCGCGAGTTCACCGACTATTTCGTCAACGGCCGCAAGGACGACATTGGCGCCTTTGACACCCCCAAGAACCCGGGCCAGGCCATCGGCTGGGTCAGCAAGGTCGGCGCCGACTGGGTCGAACTGGAATGCAGCGACGCGGCCACCGTACTGCACAACGGCGACGGCCTGTGCTACTACGACCTGCAAAAGGAACTCGTGGGCCTGGCCATCAACCGGGCCGAGCCGACGGGCGCCAACGGGCAAGCCAAGGGCCACTGGCGCGTGTACCCCAAGGACCCGGTCGCCGGGCTGAAAGACTTGCGCCGCGGCACAGAAATCAACCGCAACCGCGACATGGACTGGGTACGCACGCTGGACAAGAAGTCCAGCGACCGGCGCATCGGTGTGTGGGCCAGCCTGTCGGAAACACCCAGCGGCTTCAGTCTGACGCTGACCGATGAAGACGGCTACGCCGGCGCGGCCAAAGTGGCGCAGGCCAAACAACCCGCCCGCGACACTGCCACGGCCGAGGCCAGCCTGCGCGAGCACCTGGCGCGCTTTGGCAGCACGATCTTTGAGCCGCTGGACATCCAGCTGAACCTGTCGCAGCCCTGGTTCGTGCCCGCCTCCGTGCTCAACCCGCTGCGCCGCGACGCCGCTGCCGCGCTGGAGGCCGCCCGTGCCGCAGGCTACCAGCGGCCCCTGCGTGCGCAGCCCGTGCAGCCGCCCGTGCCCTACCCCGAAGACACCCTGACCTACCTGGCCAACGTGTTCAACAGCAAGGCGCATGACTTCTATGCGAAGCATGGCGTCAAGGTGATCGGCGCGGCCTACGAAAGCCACGAAGAAGAAGGCGAAGTCAGCCTCATGATCACCAAGCACTGCGTGCGCTGGTCCATGAGCCTGTGCCCCAAGCAGGCCAAGGGTGTGATCGGCGTCAAGGGCACCATCAAGGCCGAACCCATGCAGCTCATCAACGGCAAGGAAAAGCTCACCCTGCGTTTTGACTGCAAGCCCTGCGAGATGCACGTGGTGGGCAAAATGAAAAAGTCCGTGATGAACAAGCGCGAACGTGACCTGGCCGAGGCCACCGCCGTGCCCATGACGTTCTACCGCACGCGCCCCGCGCCTGCTGCCGGGCCGGGCTGACCAGGCACTGTCAGCAGCCGGCGGCTACACCGGCAGGCGGCGCCTTGGGGTGTTCGTTGTCATCGGGCGTGGGCACGCCCGGCTCGGGTGTGGGCGGGGCCGGCGGCGGCGTGTGCATGGTGCGCTCCTTCAAGCCGCCATCATGCGACGCTTTGGCGCGGCCGTGTTGCAGGTGGTGCCTGCAAAGGCTTGTTCTAGTCAGACGTATCGCAAAACGTCAGGCGATTGCCAAACGGATCGGCAATGCGCATGTCCTTGCCCCAAGGCATGGCTTCTATGCCCGGCCGGGCGAACATGTAGTTCTTGGCCAGCAGTTCCTGCTGGAAGGCTTCAAGCGCTTCGGTTTCAATGCGCACTGCAGCGCCGGGGCTGCCGTCGCCGTGGTGGGCCGACAGGTGCAGCACGCAGCCGGCGCGCGACACCTGCATGTACAGGGGCAGGCCGGGCTCAAACCGGTGCTCCCAGTCGATCTTGAAGCCCAGGAAGTCGATGTAGAACTCGCGGGCCTTGGCCTCGTCGAAGATCCTGAAAATGGGTGTGATGCTTGTAAAGCGCATGACGATCCTGTGAGTTATCTGACCAGGGCTTGCAGGTTGAGGCACTAAGGCTACATCAGCGGCGCCTGTGCCGTCCTGCCTCCAACACCAGTTGCCCCGAACGGTTTAGGATGGCTCTTATGTTGCAGTGCAGCATCAACTGCATGAAAGGGCTTTTATGGCGATACCGATGGACGAAATGTTGCGCGCTACGGCGCTGACCCGCAGCGGCAACCTGAGCGAAGCCACGCGGGTCATCCAGCGCGCACTGGGGTTGGGCTCTGCCCCACCCGCACAGGAACCAGCGCAGCGCACCCCTCACGCGCCTGTGTCAGACGATGTCGTGGATGTGGCGTTCAGGGAGGTCGGCCCGGGCGGGCGGCCCGGCATTGCCAACGACCCGGCGCAGCCAGCGGCCGCGCCACCCTCGCGTGACGTCGCGGGCACATTCACCCAGCATCATTTTGTGTCCCATGGTGCGCAATACGTCTATCGGCTGTACATCCCGGCAGGTGTGCAGGCCGCACAGCCGCTGCCTGTGGTGGTGATGCTGCATGGCTGCAAGCAGGACTCGGCGGATTTCGCCCGTGGCACCGAAATGAATGCCCTGGCGGACGAGCATCAGTTTCTGGTGGTCTATCCCGAGCAGCGGCAAAAGGCCAACGCCATGCGCTGCTGGAACTGGTTTGAACCCGCGCACCAGCAGCGCGGCAAAGGCGAGCCCGCCATGATCGCGGCGCTGGCCGCGCATGTGGTGGCGGCCCACAGCGGTGATGCATCCCGGGTGTATGTCGCCGGCCTGTCCGCCGGAGGCGCCATGGCAGCGCTGGCGGGGCAGCTTTACCCGGAGGTGTTTGCCGCAGTCGGCGTGCATTCAGGACTGGCACCTGGCGCTGCGGTGGACATGCCGGGGGCCTTCAGTGCCATGCGCAAAGGCCGCAAGGCCAGCGCAGTCAAGCCAGCTGGCGGCGCTGCCAGCCCGCCGACGATTGTGTTTCATGGCACGGCAGACACCACCGTCCACCCCGGCAATGCGGACCATGTGCTCCAGGCGGCTCTGGCGGGGTTACGCGCCAGCGGCGTGCCGTTGACGGAGGTGCCCGCTGCTGATGCAGGCCCCGGCAGCCGCAACGCCAGGCGTACGGCCTGGGTCACGCCGGACGGCACACCGGTGGTGGAGCATTGGGCTGTGGCTGCAGGCCCCCATGCCTGGTCGGGCGGCAGTGCGGCGGGCTCGTTCACCGACCCGCAGGGGCCGTCGGCGTCGCAGGCCATGGTGGCGTTCTTCCTGCGGCACCGCCGCGCCGTGTAGCGGGCGCTGCGCTCAGCGGATCAGGGTGGACTTGCCAAACAGGCTGCCCACCAGGTCCACGGCCAGCTGCGCAGTGCGGTTGCGTGTGTCCATGGCGGGGTTGACCTCCACCACGTCCAGCGATCGCAGCCGGCCCGTGTCGGCAATCATCTCCATGCACAGCTGCATCTCGCGGTAGGTGGGGCCGCCTGGCACCGCCGTGCCCACACCGGGCGCGTCCCCCGGGTCCAGGCAGTCCACGTCAAAGCTCACGTGAAGGTGGGTGTCTTCGTCCACGTCCTGCAGCACTTCGGTCATGGTGTTGCGCATGCCGTGTTCGTCCAGGTGGCGCATGTCAAACACCTGCAGGCCCAGCTGCTGGATGGCGCGGCGCTCTTCGGCGTCCACCGACCGGATGCCCACAAAATCAATCGCATCGGCGGCAATGGCCGCGCGCTCGCCGCTCCAGCCCACCAGCGCCTCGGGCCCGTGGCCCAGCAGGCATGAGACCGGCATGCCGTGCAGGTTGCCGCTGGGGCTGCTGTCGGTGGTGTTGACGTCGGCGTGCGCGTCCAGCCAGATCACCCGCAGCAGCTTGCCCCTGGCCCGGCAGTAACGGGCCACGGCGCTGATGGAGCCGATCGCCAGGCTGTGGTCGCCGCCCATGAGCAGCGGCACGGCGCCTGCGCCCAAGGCCAGCGTGACGGCGTCGTCAATGGCACAGTTCCAGCCCACCACTTCGTCCAGGCCACGCGCGGCCGCCGCCGCACCCGGTGGCAACGCGCCCGGCGCCGGCGTGGGCAGGTTGCCCCAGTCTTGCACTTCGGCGTCCTGCGCGCGAAGGGCCTGCACCAGGCCTGCCACGCGCAACGCGTCTGGGCCCATACGGCAGCCCGGCACGCTCGCGCCAATGTCTGCCGGTGCACCGATCAGCACCACCGTCGTCATGAATATCCCCTGTTGGCGGAATCAACCCGCCATGGTCTCATGGTTCCAGCCGGCCAGAAACTGCACGAGCCTGCGTTCGTCCTGCCGCAGCCCGGCCGCGCCGCGCGGCAACGGTTGCGCGTCCATTCCGCGCAGCACCTCTGCGGCGCGCCCGATGTTGCCCGCTGCCATCAAGGCGAACGCGAGCACATCCGGGTGCACATAGGACTTGCGGCACACCGCAGGCGTGTTGCCCAGTGCCTGCGCAACCTCGGCCAGCATGGCCTTCAGCGTGAACTTCGCGTCAGCGCGCAGCACGGCCTTGTGCACCAGGCGCAGCGCAAACACGCTGGCGTGCCAGGTGCGAAAGTCCTTGGCGCTTACGTGGTGCCTTGGGCCCACGATGGTGCACAGGTAGTCATTGACCTCGCCCGAGCCGATGGCATGGATGCGGCCCGCGTCATCGGCATAGCGAAACAGCTGCTTGCCCGGCAAGGCCAGGCACTGACGCACCACGCGGGCAATGCCGCGGTCGCACACCTGCAACTTGTGCTGCACCCCGCTCTTGCCCTTAAAGGCCAGTTCCAGCCTGTCGCCGTCCAGCCTTGCATGCCGGTTGCACAGCGTGGTGAGGCCATAGGAGCCGTTTTCCCTGGCGTATTGGTCGTTGCCGATGCGCCCGAGCGTCGTGTCCAGCAACTTGACCACGGTCGCCAGCAGCGTGGTGCGGCCGTGATCCACCGGCGACAGGTCCCGCGCCACGCGCCAGCGGATGCGCGGCAGCAAACCTGCCAGCTCGCCCAGCCATTCGAACTTCTCGGCGTCGCGCTCTTCGCGCCAGCGGTTGTGGTAGCGGTACTGCTTGCGTCCGCGCGCGTCAAAGCCCGCGGCTTGCAGATGCCCGTCGGGCCGGGGGCAGATCCAGACGTCACGGTAAGCCGGCGGGATGGCCAGGCTGCGAATGCGCGCCAGCTGCGCATCGTCGCGCAGCGGCGCGCCGTTGGCACGCCGGTAGGCAAAGCCCTTGCCACGGCGCAGGCGTGAAATACCCGGCTGGGCGTCAGTGGTGTAGACGAGGCCACAAGCCAGGCGCTTGCCAGGCTGCGTTGGCTTCACCAGGGTATTCGGGCGGGTCGATTCGGAGGGGGCTGCGGCTTGCATGCCGCCAATCTAGGTGCGAGCCCGTTGCGCCGGGGTCGGGCGGACGCCGATGGGTGGTGTCAGACAAGGTGCCGTCTGGCTCAACCCACCTCGCGGCCGTCCAGCAGGCGGCGCAAGCCCTCTTCCTGCTGCAAGGCCGCGGGGGCAGATTCTGCATATCCATCCACCAGCCACTGCGTTGCCTCGGGCTCGCTTGCAAACACACGCAGCTGCACGCCCAGTTGCTGGGCGGCGCCTTCGCTGCGGCGCGTGATGCGCGGTGCCTGCATGACGGACGCCAGACGGTCCAGGTGCGCCAGGTTGCGCCCTACCAGCTCGCCCAGGAAGACCTGCTCGTCCGCAGACAGCTCGCCCTGTACGTCCCGCAGGTCAAACAACGCGTTGCGGTCTGACCAGAAAATGGTCTCAGCTTCCGCCGTATCCACAAGCTCAATGAAGTTGGGCATGGACGCCGGCCCCGAAAGCGCGAACTTCACGTATTCCGTGTGGCGATCAATGCTGATGGCGAATGGCATGGGTGCCCTGCATGGCGATAGGAGCCCCATGCTAGACCCAATCACCCTGAATTACCTGTGAACGATTGCCCGGCTTGAAGTACGTGCGCGCGCCCAGGCGCACCGAATGGTTACTTTGGAAGTAATTTCCATCGTCGTGCTGCCGATCTATCTCGCCTCCTACAGCCAGTCCGGGCGGTGGCTGGCGTGCCCGCAGGGCCGGCCTGCGCCATGCTGTTGGCCACATGAAGAACGATTTGGCCCAACCTGTAACGGCGCACCGTGGCCGCCGGCATGCAACCACGGCGGCAGAACTCACCCAACAGAACGTGGAGGCCATGCGCAAGCTGGAGCAGTCGTCCCTGGCCAAACGCGGCGTGGCGGACCACATGGCGGCCTTCGTCGCCCGCTTTGGCGGCAGCATGGCGTTCGTCTGGATTCACGTCCTCATCTTCACCAGCTGGATCGCCTTCAACGCCTGGCCGGGCCTGTCGCACTTTGACCCTTACCCGTTCACCTTTCTCACCCTGGTGGTGTCGCTGGAGGCGATTTTTCTGTCGTCTTTCATCCTGATCAGCCAGAACTATGAGATGCGCATCACCGAGCGGCGCAGCCAGCTGGACCTGCAGATCAACCTGCTGTCC
>CALRZF020000165.1:0-8259 GCA_943372585.1 Ramlibacter sp. 2FC
ACCACAGCGCGCGCACGCGCACGGCGCCGGTCTGTGTGTTGACCTCCACCTCGGCCACCGCGGCGGCGTAGCTCACACCCTTGTAAATGCCGCCGGCCAGGCCCCGGCCCACCCGCAGGCCCGGCGCCTGGCCTGCGTCGCGGCGCGGGGGGTGATGCCATTGGGCAGCGGTGGCGGCGTGCCGCAGCACCGCCGCCAGCCGCGGGTCGTCCAGATGCCGCAGGCGAAAGGCCAGTGGGTCCATCTGCGCAGCATGGGCGCATTCGTCGATGGCGCTTTCCATGGCCAGCAGGTTGGGCGCCGCGCCCAGCCCGCGCCAGGGTCCGGTCAGCACGTCCAGCCGCGTCAGGTCGTATTCCACGCGCTGGTGCGCGCAGCGGTAGGGCAGGGTGCTGCCGCGGGCTACGCCGCCGTCGCCGGCAAAATCGGCCACCCGCTGCATCCACGGCGGCATGGCGGCCCCCGTGAACAGGATGTGGCTGCTGGAAAACGCATGCCACCAGCCCGTGAGCTGCCCGCCCTGCACCCGCGCGCGCACCCGGTGGCTGGACGGCGGGCGGTGAAACGCCTGGGCCAGCTCCTGGGCGCGCGTCCATTGCACCTTCACGGGCCGGCCCAACGTGTGCGCCAGCACGGCGGCTTCCAATTCCACGGTGCAAAGCGTCTTGCCGCCGAATGCGCCACCGATGCGCATGCCGTGCAGCACCACCCGGGCCGCGTCCAGCCCCAGGGCGCGCGCCAGCACGTCGCGCTGATAGAACGGGTCCTGTGCGCCGGCCCACAGCGTCAGCGTGCCATCGCGCCACTGCGCCACAGCCGCACGGGGCTCCATCGCATGGTGCGCAGCGGCCGGCACCTCCAGGCGCAGGTCCACCGTCCAGGGCTGGCTGTCGTCCAGGGTGCCCTTGCGCTGCACATGGGCGAGCGCGCCGCGCGCCAGCCTGGGGGCGACGTCGATTTGCTGCGCCAGGGTGCGGGCATCGGCAGGCGTGTCCATGGCCCACTCGGTAGCCAGCGCGGCTTCGATGCGGTCCAGCGCGCCGGGGGTGCGCGACACGACGGCCAGACCCTGCGCATTGCATTGCGTCAGCCGCCCGTCCTGCAGCACAGCAACAAAGCCCGGCACGGCGCGTGCTGCGTCCTCATTCCAGCGCAGCGGGCGCGACGCCCGCTCGGGCGACCGGGGGGCACGCAGCACCCTGGCGTAAACCATGCCTTCGCGCCTTACATCGGCGGCGTACAGCGGCTGTCCGGTCACGATCTCGCGGCCCTGCACCTGTGCGGCGGCATGGCCCGTCCAGCGGGCGTGCGGGCTGAATGACAGCAGCTGTGCCGCCGGGACTTCCTGCGCACGCAGCACGCCACTGACCTGGCCAGCCGCCAGGGCCCGGCGCAGGCTGGCACAGGCCTGCGCCAGCGCCAGCGCGTAGTCCTTGACCGATTCGCTGCCCACGGTGCCTTTCACCCGGCTGATCTGCGCGGTGTCAATCAGGCGCACGTCCACCGCGTCCCACCCGGCGCCCAGCTCGTCGCATGCGATCTGTTTGAAAGCGGTGGCGATGTTCTGGCCCATTTCGGCGCGCGGCAGGTACACGGTGTAGCGGCCCGCCTCATGCCGTACCCAGCCTGCGGCGTCGTCCAGGCTGGGCACCGGCCGCTTCGGTATCACGGGCACCAGCGCGCAGCCCGGCAGCACCACGACCAGCGCGCCGGTGGTGGCCGCCAGAAAGGCTCGCCGCTTCATGGCCGGCTCCTGCCGGGCAGTGCCGCTGCCGCCCGGTGGATGGCGGCGCGCACGCGTTGCTGCGTTCCGCAGCGGCACAGGTGGCCTGCCAGCGCGGCGTCGATCTGCGTGTCGTCAGGCCGGGGCGTTTCGCGCAGCAGGGCCACGGCGGCCATGATGTGGCCCGCCTGACAGTAACCGCATTGGGCCACGCTTTCGTCCAGCCAGGCTTGCTGCACGGGGTGCAGGCGGTCGCCGGTGGCAAGACCCTCCACCGTGGTGATGGGGCGGCCCTTGACCTCGGCCGCGGGCAGCAGGCAGGCGCGCTGCGGCTGGCCGTCCAGCAGCACGGTGCAGGCGCCGCACAAGCCGGTGCCGCAGCCGTATTTGGGGCCGCACAGGCCCAGGTGTTCGCGCAGCACGGCCAGCAGCGTTTCGTCCTGCCACGCCGGGTCCACCGCATGGGGGGTCTGGTTGATGTTGAGGTTCATGAAGGCTCCTGTGGGGGAGCTTTCAGTCTGCCCAGGCAGGTACTGCCTGTATTGAACAATTACGCCAAGGGTGGCGCCAAACGGTACGGCGGTTCAGCGCCCGCGCATGAACAGCGCGTCCAGCTCACGCACCGTCAGTTGCCGCCAGGTGGGGCGGCCATGGTTGCACTGGTCGGATCGTTCTGTTTCTTCCATCTGGCGCAACAGGGCGTTCATTTCATCCAGCGTCAGCTTGCGGTTGGCGCGCACCGCGCCGTGGCAGGCCATGGTGCCCAGCAGCTCATTCTGTGCACGCTGCACCACGGTGGACGCATCGTGCTGCGACAACTCTGCGAGCACGCTGCGTGCCAGCTCCACCGCGTCGCCTTGGGCCAGTGTGGTGGGCACCGCGCGCACAGCCAGTGTTCTGGGTGAAAAGGGGGTGATCTCGAGGCCCAGTGTGGCCAGCGTTTCGGCATTGCTTTCGGCCGTGGCCACTTCTTGCGGCGTGGCGGCAAAGGTGGCCGGGATCAGCAGCGGCTGGCTCTGGATGGCGTGCGCGTCCATCTGCGTCTTCAGCCGTTCGTACACGATGCGTTCGTGGGCTGCGTGCATGTCCACAATGACCAGGCCCTGTGCGTTCTCGGCCAGCACATAGATGCCCTGCAATTGCGCGATGGCGCGGCCCAGCGGCCAGTCGCCGGCGGGGAGGGGGGCGGGGGGCGCTGCTGTTGCTGCTGCTGTGGGATCCTCCGCTGCCGGGCGCGGCTGCCACAGCGCGCTGACGTCGGAAACCTTGTGTCCCGGGCCGGGTGCGGGCGCGAAATACATCGAAGCCTGGGCGGTCTGCATTGGCGGCGCGGGCCATGGCGCCTGCGCCGGGGTGGCCTGCGCCAGGGGTGCGGCGCCTGTTGCGGCGGCAATGGCTGCGGCAGCCGCAGCGCGCGGCGCTGCCAGCGCGTTTTCTACCGCGTGGCGCACGGCCTGGTGCACTTCGCGGCTGTCACGAAAGCGCACCTCGATCTTGGTGGGGTGTACGTTCACGTCCACGCGTGCGGGGTCGATTTCCACGTACAGCGCGTACACCGGCTGACGATGGCCGTGCAACACGTCTTCATAGGCGCTGCGGGCTGCGTGGGTCAGCACCTTGTCGCGTACATAGCGGCCATTCACATAAGAAAACTGCTGGTCGGCCCGCGAACGGGCGGCGTCGGGTATGCCGGCGCGGCCCGTCACTTTCAGCGGCCCGGCCTGGTAATCGACCACCACGCTTTGCTCCAGCAGCTCGCTGCCCAGCACGTCGGCCAGGCGCTGGTCGCGCGTGGCCGCGCGCCACTGCTCGACCAGCTTGCCTTCATGCCAGATCGCAAAGCCGACCTCAGGGCGGGCCAGCGCATGGCGGCGCACGGCCTCAATGCAGTGGGCCAGCTCGGTGGCGTCGGTTTTCAGGAATTTGCGGCGTGCGGGCGTGCTGAAGAATAGCTCTTTCACCTCGACGGTGGTGCCGGTGGCGCGGGCGGCGGGGCGCAGCTCGCCACTGCGGCCGTCCAGCAAAAAGGCGCTGGCCTGACCCTCGGTGCGCGACAGCAGCGACAGCTCGGCCACCGAGCTGATGGCCGCCAGCGCCTCACCCCGAAAACCCATGGTGCCCACCGATTCCAGGTCCGCCAGCGACGCGATCTTGCTGGTCGCGTGGCGGCGCAGCGCCACGGGCAACTCTTCGCGCGGAATGCCCGCGCCGTCGTCTTCCACCGACACCAGCCGCACACCGCCGGCCAGCAGGCGCACGGTCACCTGGGTGGCGCCGGCGTCCAGCGCGTTGTCCACCAGCTCGCGCACCACGGAGGCGGGGCGCTCCACCACTTCGCCCGCGGCGATCTGGCTGATCAGCTCGTCGGGCAGGTCACGGATGGGGCGGCGGGTAGCGCCGTGGGGGATGGCAGGCAGGGTGATGTCGGGCACCCAAGCATTCTAGGACGCCGCCTAAGCCACCACCGGCGGCCGGTTGAACACGCCCCAGAACATGCCGATGGCCCGTGCGCTTTCGACGAGCTTTTCGAAGTCCACCGGCTTCACCACAAAACCGTTGGCCCCGGCTGCATAGCCCGCCTGCACGTCGCGCGGCTGGTTGGACGACGTCATGATGACCACGGGGATCAGCTTCAAGGCATCGATCTTGCGCATTTCGCTCAGCAGCTCGATACCGCCCATGCGGGGCATCTTGATGTCCACCAGCGCGAACAGGGGTGTCAGGTCCAGGCGGCTTTCGTAGCGGCCGCGGCGCAGCAGGTAATCCAGCGCCTCTTCACCATCGCGGCAAACGTCAATGGGGTTGGCCAGGTTCAGGTCGGACAGACCCAGGCGAAACAGCTCCACGTCGTCTTCGCTGTCGTCCACGATGAGGATGGGGGAAAGTTGCGGCATGGGCGCCCAGCGTACCGCAATCAGGCAGGCAGGGCAAACCAGAACCTGGCGCCGCGCCCGGGCTCGCTTTCTACCCAGGCGCGCCCGCCATGGCGTTCCAGGATGCGCTGCACCGTGGCCAGGCCCACGCCCGTGCCTTCGAATTCGTTCGCATGGTGCAACCGGGAGAACACACGGAACAGACGCGGCGCATGGCGCATGTCGATGCCAATGCCGTTGTCTGCAACGCAAATGCGGTGTTCGCCGGGTACCGACGCGTCTGCAAAGACTTCGATCACCGCGGGGTCGCTGCGTGCCGAGTATTTGACGGCATTGCCCAGCAGGTTGGTCATCACCTGGGCCATCAGGCTCTGGTCGGCGCGCACGACCGGCAGCGGGCCCACATGCCACTCAACGCGGCGGCCTTCCAGGTCAGGCTCCAGCGTGGCCTGAACGCGCTGCACCAGCGCACCCAGGTCCACGTCGGTGGGCAGCATGGCGTGGTCGCCCAGCTGCGCAAATGCCAGCATCCCGTCCACCAGGCGCCCCATGTCGGCCGACGCGCGCTGGATGCGGCCCAGGTAATTGAGCGCAGTGGCGTCGAGCTGGCTGGCATGGCGCTGTTCGATCACCCGTGCGAAGCCATGCACGTGCCGGGCGGGCGCGCGCAGGTCATGGGCGACCGAATAGGCAAACGCCTCCAGTTCCTCGTTCACGCGCGTGAGTTCGGCAGTGCGCGCGCGCACGGTGTCGTCCATGGCCTGAGCGAACGCGCGTTGCTGCTCTTCCAGGCGCTTTTGTGCGGTCATGTCGTGAAACGACGCCAGCAGCAGGTACTCGTCACCGTACCGTACCTCACCCAATGACATGGCAACCGGCAACGAGCGCTGGTCGCGCGTGACCACCGTCACGTCCTGCGTCGTGCCGGCGCGCAGGTCGTCCGGTTGCAGGCCGGGCACCAGGTCCTTGAAGGCCATGCCTTCCAGCTGGGCTTCGGGGTAGCCAAACAACGCCGCCGCTGCCGGGTTGGCGCTGCAGATGCGGTCTGTGCTGTCCAGCGTGATGATGCCGGTCAGCGTGGCATCCAGCAATGCCGCCGCCCGTGCCTCTGACTGGTCCAGCGTTTCGCGCAGGCCGCTGGCAAGCGCCTGGGCGCTGTCGCGCTGCGCCAGTACGCGGCCCGCCAGGGCCAGTGCCAGCAGCGCCAGGGCGAACACCAGCGTACCGGCGGTCAGGGCCTTGACCTGCACATAGGGGTTCACGGGAAGCGACTCCATGCGGATCTGCCAGAACCGCCCGGCCACGATCAGGGTCTGCGCCGCGTCCAGCGGCGTTCGCCAGGCGCTCTGATCGGGCAACTGGCCATAGCGGCCCAGCAGCGAGTCGGCCGCGGCCGGTGCGGTGCCGTCGGTGATGGCGCCCAGGTCGGTCAGGGTGACCTGCGTGTCGACGCCGAAATGGTTGCCCAGCGCCGCACTGAGCAGGGTATCCACAACGAACACCACCGACACCTGGCCCAGGTAGGCGTCGTGCCGCTCCTGTACCGTGCGGGTCGGTGCACCGTTGCGGTACAAGGGCGCGCGCAGTACCACGCCGGTGTAGTTTCCCTGGACCAGCCTGAACGGCGCCGAAGCGCGGGCCTCGCCCGAGTCCCGCGCCGCCTCCAGAACGGACATCAGCACGGGGCCATGGGCGGTATCAATCCCGAAGGCCGCCTCATTGCCGCGCATCGGCTCGTTGTATTCGGTGGCCACATAAAACGTGCGCGTGCCCGGGGGGCGGATGCTGAATTTCGGGTAGCCGCCGGGCTGCAGCGTGGTGTCTGCGCGCACCCGGGCTTCAAACTCATCGCGCTGACCCTGCCCGACCAGGCGTGCAAACTGCACCGCCTGCAGGCCCAGCGAGCCGTCCTCTATCTGCAGCGCCTGCGCGTACTGGTGAAAGTCCATGCGTGACACCTCGTCGCTGGCGATGAACAGGCCCTGCAAGCCGCGCAGCACATTGCGCGCCTGGATGGTCCGGCTTTCAACCTCATAGGCAATCTGTGCGAACCGGCGTTCGTGCTCCTGCTGCAGCGCCTGCAGGTCCGCCCGTGCCACGGCCATCCAGGTCAGAACGGCCAGCAGCGCGCCCAGCAGCAGCACACCCAGGGCGGGCAGGCGCCGCCGGCTGCGAAGCATCGGGTCAGTGGTCATGGGGACCCAAGCATAATCCCTCGCCATGGAAATCATTGCCTTTCTGATGGACTTCATCCTGCATGTGGACGTGCACCTTGAAGCGTTTGTGCGCACCTATGGCGCCTGGGTCTATGTGCTCCTGTTCCTCATTGTCTTCGTGGAAACGGGCGTGGTCGTGATGCCGTTTTTGCCCGGCGATTCGCTTTTGTTCGTGGTGGGCGCGCTGTGCGGCCTGGGCTTCATGAGTTTTCCCATTGCCTGCGCGGTGCTGATTGCGGCGGCCATCCTGGGCGACCAGTGCAACTACTCCATCGGGCGCTATTTCGGCCCCAAGGTGTTCCAGTGGGAGCAGTCGCGCTATTTCAACAAACGCGCCTTCAACCAGGCCCATGCGTTTTATGAAAAATACGGCGGCATCACCATCATCCTGGCGCGCTTCATGCCGTTTTTGCGCACCTTCGCGCCGTTTGTGGCCGGCGTGGCCGAAATGACGCGCACCAAGTTCACGGCTTTCAACATCGTTGGCGCGCTGGTCTGGGTGCTGAGTATCGTGACCGCCGGTTACTTCCTGGGTGGCCTGCCCTGGGTCAAGGCCAACCTGGACAAGATCATCTGGGGGATGATCCTGATTCCGGGGTTGATCGTTCTGTGGGGTGCCTGGAAGGCCCGCCGGGCCTCACACCAAGGCTAGCGCGGCGCCACCCGGCTCGCCAGCGGCGGGCTCTGGTAGTCGGGCAGCAGCTTGCAGGCGCTGGCATAGGCCGCCTCGTACCCCTTGCACAGCGCCAGGATGGACTGCGGCGTGGGCTTGGCGCCGCGGTCCACCCAATCAAGCAATGCAGTGAACAGCGCGGGGTATTGCGCCTCGGCCAGGTAGCTGTGCTCGGATTCGTCGCTGAAGGTCTGCACCAGCAGGTTGGCGGTGCCGGCACGCGTGAGCACGTCGCGGTAGGCCGACTGCAGTTCCACGAAGGCCGTCGGGTCCTTGATGGCGTGCAGGGTCAGCACCGGCACATTCACCGCGCCTTGCGGGTCGCTGTCTCTCGCCAGTTCGGCGGCGGCGGCCGGGTCGGGCGTGTAGCGCACCACGCCGGCATTCAGGGCGGCGTCATTGGTGGAGCCCTTGTAGACCACGTTGGCATTGCCAAACGGGTTGCGGTTGCCCAGGCGTAGTTGTGTCACGTCACGGAACAGCCAGGTCGCCCAGTTCAGGTGGCCCAGCAGTGACGATTCGGGGATCCGGATGACGTTGACGATCGTGGCCAGGTTGGCCTTTTGCGCGTCGGTGCGCTGCGCTGCCGGTTTGCGCACGCCGGTGCATTCGTCCACGCGCGCGGCCAGCTCGGCGCGGGTGAGCTTGCTGTCCATCGGCAGGCCCTGCCACAGCGGGTACTGGAGCTCGTCGGCCTTGGGGTGGTTCTTGCAGACGTACTGGTACACCGCGCGCAGGTCCAGCCGGAAGTCATACGCGCGGGTGCCGCCACCC
>CALRZF020000166.1:0-8244 GCA_943372585.1 Ramlibacter sp. 2FC
CTGCCCTCGCCGATGCACATGAGCATGGCATCACGGTAGAAGCGTTCGATGTCGTATTCAACCGAGTAGCTGTAGCCGCCGAAGATGCGCATGCCTTCCTGGGCGCAGTTCGCGCCGGCTTCGGACCCCGCCAGCTTGGCCATGGCGGCTTCCAGGTCGCAGCGTTCGCCGGCGTCGTACTTGCGCGAGGCCAGCTCGATCAGGCGCTTGGCGCCTTCGGTCTGCGTGGCCATGGCGGCGAGCTTGAGCTGCACGGCCTGGTGTTCGCAGATCGGCTTGCCGAAGGTATGGCGTTCCTGCGCGTAGCGCAGCGACAGCTTCAGCGCACCTTCGGCGATGCCCGCGCCGCGTGCGGCGACGTTGATGCGGCCCAGCTCCAGCCCGCCCGCGGTCTGGATGAAGCCCTTGCCCTCCTGGCCGCCCAGCAGGTTGGCGGCGGGCACACGGTAGTTGTCGAACACCAGCTCGCAGGTGTCGATCGCGCGGTAGCCCATTTTCTTGAGCTTGTTGGCCACGATAAAGCCGTCACCCTTTTCGGCGATCAACAGGCTCATGCCCTTGTGGCGTGGCTGCGCGTTGGGGTCGGTCTTGACCAGCAGCAGCGTGCCGTGGCCGTGCAGGCTGTTGGTGATCCAGGTCTTGGCGCCGTTGACGACGTAATGGTCGCCGTCGCGCCTGGCCACGGTACGGATCGCCTGCAGGTCCGAGCCTGCGTTGGGCTCGGTCAGGCCCAGGCTGCCGCGAAATTCGCCGCTCGCCATGCGCGGCAGGTAACGCTGCTTCTGATCCTCGGTGCCTTCGCGCGCGATGGCCGCCGCCATGATCAGGTGCGAGTTGAAGATGCCCGATGGCGCCATCCAGATCGACGCGACCTTGATGACGATCTGTGCATAGGTCCAGGCCGACAGGCCCAGGCCGCCGTATTCCTGCGGGATGGTGGCGCCGAACAGGCCCAGCTCCTTCATCTGCTCGACGATCTCGTGCGGGTACTCGTCGGCCAGGTCGAACTTGCGCGCAACGGGGCGCAGTTCCTTCTCGGCCCAGACCTCGATGGCGTCGACGATGGCCTGCTCGTCAGCGGCGCTGGCGGTGTCGTTCACGTGGCTCATGCAGTGCGTCCCTTTCAGTAGTTGACTTTGTCTTCGACGCTCTGGCCGCGCTTGGCGATGAGCATGTTGCGCACGAAGTTGCCCACTTCCGTGCCATGCTGGTTGGTACCGATGGTGCGCACCACAACGATGCCTGCGCCCGGGCGCGACTTGGACTCGCGCTTGTCCATGACTTCGCTGGCGGAGTACAGCGTGTCGCCCGCGAATACGGGGTGGGTCAGCTTGATGTCGTCCCAGCCCAGGTTGGCGATGGCCTTCTGGCTCACGTCGCTCACGCTCATGCCGACCATCAGCGCCACGGTGAACGGGCTGCAGACGATGCACTGGCCGAACTCGCTGGCCTTGGCGTACTCCTCGTCGAAGTGCATGGGGTGCGTGTTCATCGTCAGCAGCGTGAACCATATGTTGTCGGCCTGCGTGATGGTGCGGCCGGGGCGGTGCTCGTACACGTCGCCGATGTTGAAGTCTTCGTAGTAGCGGCCAAAGGACTCGCGGTAGCGGTTCTCGCCGACCTTGTTCAGGGTCTGGACCATGGTGTGTTTCTCCGTGTGGTTTTGCTGTGATCAAAGGGCGGCGTCGGCCATCCGCAGCACGCGGCGGGCCTTGGCCAGGATGGGGGGGTCGACCATCTTTCCCTGGAAGATGAAGGCGCCCGTGTGGTGCGCGGCCTCGGCTTCCAGCATGGCGCGCGCCCAGGCCACATCGGCCTGCGGCGGCAGGAATGCCTGGTGGATTGGCGCGACTTGCGTGGGATGGATCGCGCTCTTGCAGGTAAAGCCCAGGGCGGCGACGCGGCGCGTTTCATCGCGCAGGCCGTCCAGGTCGGTCAGGTCCAGGTGGGGCACGTCCCACACCTGCAGGCCGGTGCGGCGCGCGGCGCAGACCAGCGCGCCGCGCGCGTGCAGCAGGCCGTCCCAGCCGAACGCGCAACCCAGCTCCACGCTCAGGTCGGCGCCGCCGAGCATGAGCGCGGTGAGCTTCGGCGCGTTGTGTTGCGCCATGACCGCCATGGCCTGCGCGTTGTGCAGGCCCAGCGGTGTTTCGATCAGCGGTACGAGCCTGTGAAACGCATGACCGGCCACCGCATGTACGAGCGACAGGTCGGCTGGATATTCCACCTTGGGCAGCAGCAGCCAGTCCAGCACCACGCCGGATTCGGCCAGTGCCAGCAGGTCGCGCAGGCCTTCGGGCCCGCGCAGCTGGTTGAGCCGGACGGCCAGCGGCGCGCCCTGGTGGGCACGCGCGAAGTCCAGCACCTGCTGGCGCGCCGCATGCTTGAAGTCGGGGTGCACCGCGTCTTCGAGATCGATGCACACCAGATCGGCGCCGGCAGCCAGGGCTTTGGGAAACCGCTCGGGCTTCTCGCCTGAAACAAAGAGCATCGAACGCGGGGCCGCGCTGCTGGAATGGGTGATGTCTTGCAAAATCGTTTGCCAGTGACCGGGACTGGGATCTAAAATATGTACGGACAAGTATAGATATCGGCGCTTCGCCAGTCAACGACAAAATAGTGCTAACCAAAAAGATGACCGTACCAATTAACACTGCCGGTGGGATTTCTGCGGTCGGCGGCGACTCGCTCACCTGGCAGCTCGCCGCGCGGCTGGCGCAGCCGGTGGACGCACGCAGCCGCACGCGCGCGGTGCTGCACTGGATCGACTGGATGGGCTGCGTGGCCGCGGGTGCACGCGCGCCGGTTGGTGGTGTGCTGCGGCGCTGGCCGGGCATTGCTGGCCCGTTGGCTGACAACCCGACGCCAGCCGCGCAGTCATTGCTCGGCCCTGCCAGCGACCTGTACCACGCCCTGGTGCAGGACGCCGCGCCCGCCAACGTCGAGGAAATGGACGACATGCACCGCGAGGCCATCCTGCACCCGGGGCCGGTCGTTCTGCCGGCGCTGGCAGCGCTGGCGCGCAGCCGCGGCCTGCCGGCAGCGCAGGTGCTGGACGCGGTCGTGCGCGGCTACGAGGCCATGGCCCGCATCGGCCGCGCGCTGGGCCCGCACCACTACCGCTTCTGGCACAACACGGCCACCGCCGGGGCGTTCGGCGCTGCGGCCGCGGGCGCCTCGGCGCTGGGCCTGGACGCCCAGCAGACCGTGTGGGCCCTGGGCAATGCGGGCACGCAGACCGCGGGCCTGTGGCAGGTGCGCTTCGAGCCCGTCATGTCCAAACAACTGCACACGGCGCATGCGGCCTGGTCCGGCCTGACGGCCGCGTCGCTCGCGCAGGCAGGCTTTACCGGCCCGCAGTACATCCTGGAAGGCCCGCGCGGCCTGTTCGCCGCGATGTGTGACGGGGGCAACGGCGCCGGTGGCGCGCAGGCCAACCCGCAGGCCGTCGTGTCGGATGAAAGTGACTGGCTGATCCACGGCACCAGCTTCAAGCCCTGGCCCGCGTGTCGCCACACGCATTCAACCATCGACTGTGTGCTGGCGCTGCGCGCGGCGCAGGGCGGCGGCCCGCTGGCGTTCACGCGCGCACGGGTCGAGTCGTTTGCCGACGCTGTCGCCATCTGCGACAACCCGCGCCCCGCGACGCGAACCGAGGCCAAGTTCTCATTGCAATACGTGGTGGCCGCCGCCGCGGCGCTGGGTCCGCTGGAGCCCGCGCATTTCGACGATGACGTGTTCACCCGCGACGCGCTGCGCGAAGCCGCCGCGTGCGTGTCGCTCGCGGTGTCGCCCACGCACCAGGCCGACTATCCCGCGCACTACGGCGCGCGCGTGACGCTGACGTTGGCCGACGGCCGCGAACTGCGCCACGAGGTGCGCGACTCGCTGGGCGACCCCGAGCTGGCGCTGCCGCCGGTGCGCGTATTGCACAAGGCCCGCATGCTGATGGACTACGGCGGCGTCTCGCCCGCGCGGCGCGACGCCGCGCTGGACGCCGCGCGCCGCCTGCTGGACGGCGGCGGCATGGACGTTGCATTCCCCCGTGAACTTCTGGACCCGCTGTTCGCGGCCTGATCATTTAACCGAACCTTGAGGAAACCCGTGAGCCATTACGACTATTTCGAAGCCGCCGACATTCCGTTCATCCGCCGCGAATACCCGCTGGGTGACGCGTTCATGGAACGCTTCAAGGGCATGAGCCGCGACGAGCTGCGCGCATTGCAGGACGCGCGTTTCCGCAAGGTCGTGGCCTTTGCGTGGAAGACGCCGTTCTACCAGCGGCTGTGGGGCGCGCGCGGCATTGAGCCGGGCGACATCGGCGGTCTGGACGACATCACCAAGCTGCCGACCTATTCCAAGGAAGACCTCATGGCCTCGGTCGAGGCGCATCCGCCCATCGGCGATTTCCACGGCCTGGACAACTACCCCGCGGACCGGCGCCCGCCGTTGATCTTCCACACCACCAGCGGCACCACGGGCAGACCGCAGCCGCTGCTGTTCGGGCCGCGCAGCCGCGAGATCCAGAACGTGCTGCTCGCGCGCACTTACCTGCTGCAGGGCATGCGGCGCGAAGACGTGGTGCATTCGGTCTATGGCTTCGGCATGGTCAACGGCGGGCACTACATTCGCGAGAGCATCGTGCATTGGGTGGGCGCGCAACTGCTGACGGCAGGCCACGGCGCCGAGACGCGCTCGGCCCAGCAGGTCGCGCTGATGCGCGACTTCAACGTGAACGTCCTCGTGGGTTTTGGTGACTTCCTGCTGCGTCTGGCCGACGTGGCGCGCGAGAACGGCATCGTGCCAGGCGAGGACATCCGCCTGCGCATGGTGTCGGGCCACCTCGGCCCCGAGGGCCGATCGGCCATCAGCAAGGCCTGGGCGGGCTGTGACGTGTACGACTGGTACGGCGTGGGCGACACCGGGCTGATCTGCGGCGAAGGTCCCGAGCGCGACGGCCTGTACATCGCTGAGGACGCACAGTACCTGGAACTGCTGCATCCCGAGACCGGCGCGCCCACCACGGGCGAAGAGCTGGGCGACATGGTCTGCACCTGCCTGTTCAAGGACGACCTTTTTCCCATCATCCGCTTCAACACCCACGACGTGACGCACCTGGTCGAAGGCACTTCGTCGCTGGGCATTCCGTTCCAGCGCATCGTGGGCTTTCGCGGGCGCAGCGACAACATGGTCAAGTTGCGCGGCATCAACGTGTACCCGACCAGCATCGGCGCGATCCTGCAGGCCGAACGCGCGGAATTCAATGGCGAGTTCATCTGCGAGCTCACGCGCGACGGCGCGCGCGAGGACATGACCGTACGCGCCGAAGTGCGCGGTGTGCCGGGCCCGGCAGCGCAGGCTGAAATGGAACAGCTGCTGCGCGCCCGCCTGGGTGTGGACATGCGCGTGGCCCTGTGCGCGCCGGGCGGCCTGGCCGAACTGACGGGAATCGAAAAGCGCCAGAAGCCGATCCGCCTGATCGACAAGCGCTGAGCGGGCGACCGCCCGATAAAAAGCCGGCCCGCAGGCCGGCTTTTTATTTGCGGCGCGGGGCGCTGCGTCAGAGAAACCGCGGCGGGCGTTTCTGGGCAAAGGCGTTGAAGCCCTCACGGAAGTCGTCGCTGCTGAGGCTTTGCGTGAATAGGTCTTCCAGCACCGCGTCCGGCTGCGGATGTACGCCGCTGATCGCGTTGACCATGGCCTTGGCCGTGCGCATGGAGCCGCGCGCGTTGGCCAGCAGGACCTGCGCATACGCCGTCACGGTGCCGGCAAGGGACGCGGCAGGCACGACGCGGTCCACCAGGCCGATAGCGGCGGCTTCGGTTGCGTCCAGCAGGCGGCCGCTGAACAGGATGTCCTTGGCACGGCTGGGTCCGACCAGTGCCGCGAGCCGGCGCGTGTCGGGCACGCTATAGGCCACGCCCAGGCGGCTGGGCGTGATCCCGAACCGCGCGTCGTCGGCCGCAAAACGCAGGTCGCACGACAGGGCAATGCCGCAGCCGCCGCCCACGCAGGCCCCGCGAACCATGGCGATGGTGGGCTTGGACAAACGCTCCAGCGCGAGCTGGCCTTCACGCACGAGCGTGTTGTAGCCCGCGGCGCGCTGCGCGTCTGCGTAGACCTGCGGAAATTCCAGGATGTCCGCGCCCGCGCAGAACGCAGCCAGGCCCGCGCCGCGCACGATGACCACGCGCACGCCGTCGTCGGCGTCCAGTTCATGTGCGAGCGTTCCCAGACGTTGCCACATGGCCTCGGTCACGGCGTTGCGTTTGGATGGGCGGTTGAGCACGATGTGCGCAACCGCGCCGTCGCGCACACAGGCCAGTGCGTCGCTGCTTTGGGGCGGGTCGGTGAAATCCATCGCTGCCATCTTATTCAAGGTGCGTGGTCAGCCACAGCGCGATTTCGGGGAAGAAGCACAGCAGCAGCACATTGGCCAGCATGGCGAACAGGAAAGGCAACGCACCGTAGGTGATGGTCTTGAGCGACACCTCGCGGTTGATGCCCTGCAGCACGAACAGGTTCATGCCCACAGGCGGTGTGATCAGCCCCACGGTGCACATGATGACCAGGATGATGCCGAACCAGACCGGATCGAACCCCAGCTTGGTGATGAGCGGGAACACAACGGGCAGCGTCATCAGCAGCATGGAAATCTCGTCCAGGAACGTGCCCAGCGCCACATACACCACCACGATGATGAACATCACGGTCCATCGGTTGAGATCGGCCGACAGCGCGGCGTCCATCAGCACCTGCGACAGCTTGAGGTAGTCGAAGCCGAAGGTCAGCACGTTGGAACCCGCGATGATGAGGAAGATGAACGAGGTGACGACCACGGTTTCGCCCAGGGACGCGAGCAGCGTCGCGCGGCTCATGCGTGCGCGCACGGCGCAGACGATGAATGCCAGGAACGCGCCGACGGCGCCGGTCTCGCTGGGGGTGGCGATGCCCAGGTAAAGCGTCGCGATGATCAGCACGACCAGGCCCGTGAGCAAACCGGTGTCGACGTAGCTGCGCGTCGAGATGGTGCCGACTTGGGTCACGTCAACCTTGGGCGCGGCCAACGGGTCGATCCAGCTCCAGATCAGGATCACGGCCATGAAGCTCAGCATCATGACCAGGCCCGGCACGATGCCGGCGATGAACAGCGCCACCACCGGCACGCCAACCGTGGTGGCGTAGATGATCATGGGCACGCTCGGCGGGATCAGGATGCCCAGCGTGCCGCCGGCGGCCACGGCCCCGAAGCTCAGGGCCGGCTTGTAGCCGCGACGCATCATTTCGGGGCAGGCGATGCCCCCGATGGTGGCGGCCGTGGCCACGCTGGAGCCCGACACGGCAGAGAAAATGCCGCAGCCCGCGGTCGCCGCATGCGCCAGCCCGCCGGGCAGGCGGCCCAGCAGGCGCGCCATCACCGTGAACAGCTCATTGCTCAGGCCGCTGCGCACCAGCAAGGCGCCCATCAGCACGAACATGGGCACAGCCGTCAGCGAAAAGCTGTTGACGGCCGACCAGGTGCGGTCGCCCAGCGTCAGCGGGAACGGAACAGGTGTCATGAAATACACGGATACCAGCCCCACGAAGCCCAGCGCGAATGCGATGCGGACGCCCGCGACGAGTGCCACCAGAATGCCCACGCCCATGGCTGTGCTCACGTACCCCAGCCCCAGCATCTGCCCGAAATAGGTCGCGGCGAAGCCGCCGAGAGTCAATGCGGCGACGCCCGCCAGCACCCACGCGCCCCCGCTCGCCGCAGCCCCTGCGAGCGCCGCCAGCAGCACCAGCAGGCTGCCCCAGTCATAGCGTGTCTCGCCAATCAGGGGCGGGCGCTTGCCCATGGCCAGCAGCACCAGCGCCAGCGCCGCGAACAGCAGGTACGGCGCCCACCGCCGCCACGATGCCACCGGCCCCGCCAGCCGTTCGATCTCGACCAGGATGGCGGCCGACAGCACGAACAGGCCGATGGCGATGGGTGCCTTGGGCATCCAGGTCGGCGTGAGGATCAGGCTGAAAATGCGCGCGCCATTGCTGTAATCGGACCACGTCATCAGCGCCGACTGCCAGGCAGTGGTGAAAACGAACACCAGCCCCACCCAGGCGGCGACGGACAGCAGCCGGTCCCGCGTCAGGCCCTGCAGGCGCCCCACCAGCATGTCCACGCGCACGTTGCCGTCGCGCAGATGCACCTGCGCGGCCCCCAGAAAGATGGTGGCAATCAGCACGTAGGTGCTGACCTCGGTG
>CALRZF020000167.1:0-8215 GCA_943372585.1 Ramlibacter sp. 2FC
GCCCGCTTGGTTTGCAGGGCATAGCCGTCCAGTTGCTCCAGCAGCTGCATCAGGCTGCCCAGGTCGCGCGAAAAGCGCGTGAGCATGAAGTCCATGACCTCGTCGCCCAGGAACACGCCGCGCGCATCGGCCGCCTGGCGCAGCACGGCGCGGCGCTCGGGCTCGGTCAGCACCTGCAGCTGGAACACATGGCCCCAGCCCAGGCGCGTGCGCAGGTCTTCGCGCAGCTTCAGGCCCGCCGGCGGCAGGTCGCCCGCGGCCAGCACCGCGCGCTGGTGGGTCTGTGCGTTCACAAACCAGTTGAAGGCCGCATGCTGCTGCACGGCGGTGTACAGGTGCACGTCGTCCAGCAGCACCACAGCCCAGCCCTCGTTGAATTCGGGCGGCTCGGCCACCGTCGGGTCCAGCCAGCCGGCGCTGGCGCCCTGCTCACGCAGGGCTTCGCGCACGGCCTTGAGTAAATGCGTTTTGCCGCTGCCGCTGGCACCCCACAGGTAGGTGGGCACGGGCGACCGGGTGGGGCTGCCGGCCCAGACCTGCAAATGGCGCAGCGCCGCCTCATTGGGGCCGGCGCAGAAGCTGGCCAACGTGGGGCCGGTGGCCAGGCCGATGTCCAGCGCGATCTGTTTCATGCCTGACATGGCGGGAGGACGGGGGCGGTAAAAGGCATGCAGGGGAAGGTTGGAGACGGCGGGGCGAAACCCCGGGGAACCAGGGCAAATTCTAGTCTTTGCCTCATGATGTCCTGAAATGATCGAAAGCTGGCCGCCGCCGGCTGGCCTGGCCGCCGACGTCCTTGCAAAATCAGTGCTTCAATCATCCACTGCTGAAAGACGCTTTCATGAAACCCTGTCTGCTTTTGATCGATATTCAGGAATCCTTTCGCCAGCGGCCGTATTTCACCGAACGCGACCTGCCCGCGTACCTGGCCGCGCAGAACGCGCTGATGGAAGGCTGTGCCAAGCGCGGGGTGCCCGTGGTGCGCATTTTTCATGTGGATGGGCCCAAGACACCCGATAACGCGTTTGCATTGGCGTCCGGCCACGTGCGCCCGCTGGACGGCCTGGCCGATGTGCAGGCGGCCGCGACATTCCACAAGAACCGCCACAGCGCGCTGGTGGGCACGGGGCTGGACGTGTGGCTCACACAAAACGGCATCGGCCGCATCATCGTCAGCGGCATCCGCACCGAACAGTGCTGCGAGACCACGGCGCGCCACGCGTCAGACCTGGGTTTTGCGGTGGACTATGTGACCGACGCCACGCTCACGTTCGACATGCAGCACGAAGACGGCTCGCCGTTGTCCGCCGCCGATATCAAGGCCCGCACGGCTGCTGTGCTCAAGGGCCGGTTCGCCACCCTGTGCACCGTGGACCAGGCCTTGCAGCGCTGTGAGGCAGTGCCCGCATGACCTTGCCAGCAGTGCCCGTGGCGGCACCCATCCATGTGCTGTTCGTGCTGCTGCCCGACAGCCTGATCCTGGACTGGGCGGGCCCGGCGGAGGCGCTGCGCATTGCCAATCAGGCGCTGGCGGCGCAGGGGCTGCCGCCGCGCTTTGTGCTGCATTTCGTGAGCCCGCAGCCGGAGGCCGTCAGCTCGGTCGGCGTGCGGCTGGCGGGGCTGACGCCCTTGCCCGCCACGCTGCCCGCGCCCGCCTGGGTGGTGCTGGTGGGCCAACCCGGCCAGCGTATTGCGGTAGAGGGCGCCGAAGCCCGCCAGGCCCTGCACTGGTTGCGCGGCCTGCGCCTGGCCACGGGGGCGCTGGAGCTGATCACCGTGTGCGCGGGCTCGGTACTGGCCGCGCACGCGGGGCTGCTGGCCGGGCACAGCGTGACCACGCACCACCACCACCTGGACGAGCTGGCCACGGTGGAGCCGGCCTGCCAGGTGGTTTCCAACCGGGTATTTGTGGAGGATGCGCCGGTGTTCAGCAGCGCGGGCGTCACCACGGGCATCGATTTGCTGTTGCACCGCATCGGCACCACGTGCGGCGCGGCCCTGGCCGCCCAGGTGGCGCAGACCATGGTGGTGGCCATGCGCCGCGGGCCGGGTGACCCGGAGCTGTCGCCCTTTCTGGCGTACCGCAGCCACCTGCACCCCGCCCTGCACCGGGTGCAGGATGCCGTGAGCCTGCGCCCGCAGGAAGCCTGGACGGTGGCGCGCATGGCCGACGCGGCGCACACATCACCGCGCCACCTGACGCGGCTGTTCCTGGAGCATGCGGACATCGCACCGCTGCAGTATTTGCGGCGCATCCGGCTCGCCGCAGCGCAGGCCGCGCTGGACGCGGGCATGAACGTAACGCAGGCCGCGGCGCTGGCGGGGTTCAGCTCTGACACACAGTTGCGGCGCACCTGGCACCGGTTTGGCCCCGAAGGAACGCCATCATCCCGCACGCCGCCGTCGCGCATGCCGGCCGGGCGGCGGTTGCAGGCCTGAGCCAGCCCCCGGTTCAGCCCCGGCCCGCGGGGGTTTCCATGGTTTCGATCAACGCCACCTGCAAGCGGGTGTGCAGGCGCACAAACCATTTCCACAGCAACGCTGTGACCGCCGCAGCGCAAACGAGGATGCCCGCCAGCCATTCCCACGACGGCAGGATGCTTTCGCTCAGCAGGCCGATCAGCACCAGAATGGCAGCGACCGCCAGCACCGGGATGGTCTCGGTCACCACGCGCCGCAGGAGGGAGCCCGAATCACCGGTGGCCGACGGCGCCACCAGCATCTCGGCCATCAGCATGCTCAGTGCCTTGAGCTTGCGGTAGGTGGCAATGAGGAATGGCAGCGAAATCAGCAGCGCGCCGCCCCAGGCCAGCGCGTCGGGCAGGTCGGGCGGCGACTGCGCCGGGAAGGTGATCAGGTTGCCTGCTTCACCCACGATGTAGGCGCCGGCCACAAACACGGCGGCCACCAGGGCGCAGTTGACCAGCACCTGCAGCAGGATGCGCACGATGATCTTGCGCAGCACGGCTTCTTCACTGCGCTTTTGCAGCGCCTTGATCTTGGCCGGGTAGCGCGCGAACCAGACGGCCATGCGGCGCGGCAGGACAACACCCGCGCGCGCAGCCAGCGGGTCAGACAACCGGATCAGGTACGGCGTGAAAAGCGTGGTGAGCGCCGAGACGGCTACCGCAATGGGGTACAGAAAATCGCTGGTCACCCCCAGCGTGAGCCCCAGGGAGGCAATGATGAAAGAGAACTCGCCAATTTGCGCCAGCCCCAGGCCGACCTTGAGCGAGGTGCGCGCGTCGTTGCCCGACAGAAACGCCCCGGCGCCGCAGGCAATGACCTTGCCCAGCACCACGGCAGTGGTGATCAGGGCAATCGGGCCCGCGTACTTGAACAGCACGTTCAGGTCCAGCAGCAGGCCGATGGACACGAAGAAGATGGCGCTGAACATGTCTTTGAGCGGCTCGGTCAGGCGCTCAATCACCTTGAGCTCGCGCGACTCGGCCATGACCGCGCCGATGATGAAGGCCCCCAGCGCAATGCTGTAGTCCAGCTTGATCACCAGCAGGCAAAAGCCAAAGCACAGGCCCAGCACGGTGATCAGCAGCATCTCGGAGCTCTCGAACGAGGCCACATAGGCCAGCAGGCGCGGCACGATCAGGATGCCCAGCACCAGCGCCACCACCATGAACAGCGACAGCTTGCCCAGCGTGGT
Organism: Ramlibacter sp. 2FC; assembly: GCA_943372585.1. GTDB lineage: Bacteria > Pseudomonadota > Gammaproteobacteria > Burkholderiales > Burkholderiaceae_C > RAM1. Next base: position 3,662 of record CALRZF020000167.1, read on the forward strand.
GAACACGGCGGGCGCGTCCACCTGGCCCGTGGTGGCAATGGCCGACAGCAGCGCAATCATGGCAATGGCCAGGATGTCTTCCACGATCAGGATGCCGAAGATCAGCTGCGCAAAGCGCTCGTTCTTGAGCTTCAGTTCATCCAGCGCCTTGACGATGATGGTCGTGGATGAAATCGACAGGATGGCGCCCAGGAAGATGGAGTCCATGCGGCCCCAGCCGAAGTACTGGCCGATCCAGTAGCCGATGAACAGCATGGCCGCGATCTCCACCACGGCGGCCACCACGGCCGTCAGGCCCACACTAGCCAGCTTGCGCAGGCTGAACTCCAGCCCCAGCGCAAACAGCAGGAACACCACGCCCAGCTCGGACAACGTACGGATGGTGTGCTCGTCCTGGATCAGGGCAAATGGCGGGGTGTGGGGGCCAATGATCACGCCCGCCAGGATGTAACCCAGCACCACCGGCTGCTTCAGGCGGTGGAAAACCAGCGTGACAAGCCCCGCGATCAGCATGATCACGGCCAGGTCCTGGATGAAGTTGGCGTGGTCCATGACCCGAGCTTAACGCGAGGCGCTACAAACGTTGCTTTGCTACAAATTCCCTAGCGTCGGGCACAGGCACGCTATGGACTTTGGCGTTAATTTGTACCAAACTGTATCTCCCGTCGCAATCCTGGAGCGTCCCGATGCCGGTTATCGCAGTGGTCAACCGCAAGGGTGGCAGTGGCAAAAGCACACTGGCCGCCCACATCGCGGTGTGGTGCGCGCGGCAGGGGCATTCGGTCATGCTGGGCGATGTGGACCGCCAGCAGTCCAGCCGCACCTGGCTCAAGCGGCGCGACCCCGCCCTGCCCTCGGTCGCCCCTTGGGCCCTGGACCAGAAAAACGTATTGCGCGTGCCCACCGGCATCACCCATGTGGTGCTGGACACGCCGGGCGGGCTGCACGGCTTTGAGCTGGCCCGAGTCGTGATGTTTGCCGACGCGATCATCATGCCCGTGTGCCATTCCGTGTTTGACCGCGAATCCGCCGCCGCCTGCCACGCCGAACTCATGGCCCTGCCCCGGGTTGCCAGTGGCCGCTGCCGCTTGGCCACCGTGGGCATGCGCATTGACGGTCGCACCTCCGCCGGCCAGGTGCTGCGCGACTGGTCTGCCGGGCTCAAGCTGCCGTTTCTGGGTGTGCTGCGCGAAACCCAGGTGTACGTGCGCTGCCTGGAGCGCGGCCTCACGATTTTTGACCTGACGCCCAGCCAGGCTGCCACCGACCTGGCCCAGTGGCAACCCATCCTGGAGTGGATGACACCGCTTTTGAACCCGGTGCAGGCGGCCAACGATCCGTCGCCGGCCACACGCGCCTTGCCGGTCAACCGTCCGGTGCCGGTGGGCCGTGCTGCGCCTGCAACGCGCCCGGCCGTGCGCGCGGGCGAGCCTTCGTCGCGGCTGGGCAATTCACGGCCGGCCAGCCTGATGCCGGCGCAGGAGTCGCTGGTCCATGGCGGGCGCCTGTCGGCCTTTGCAGCGTCGACCCGGCCCGCAGCCGTGCCCGCCCAGCCCGTCAATCGCCCGTCGCTTCCGCGCGCGGCCAGCCCGGCCGAGGCTCAGCAGATCCCGCAGTTTTTGAAGCGCGGCGCCTAGTTCATCTCGCGCCGCAGCGCCGCCACACGGTCGGCCATGCTGTCGATGTCCAGCGCGTCCTGCGCGTGCACCAGGTAAGTTTCCAGGTCCACCACCGCCAGGCCCGTATGGCCCTGCTCGGCATGGGCAAGGCCGCGGTCGCGGTATTCAGACCAGGCATCGGGCAACAGAACAACCAGGCGGTCCTGCACGGCAATCAGCCGCTGCCAGTCTTCCTGCGTGCGGTGGATTTCCTTGAGGTTGCGCAGCATGCGCGCAATGATGTCGCGCGCCGGCGCCGCCTGCAGGTACAGACCCAGCGGCACCTCGAATTCGTCCACCAGGCCGCTGCGCCGCTTGAAAGGCTCCAGACGCTCGGACAGGTCCTCGCGGCTCAACGACTGGCCGGTGAACGGGTCAATCACCACCTGGCCCTTGGGCAGGTTGACCTTGACCATGAAATGGCCCGGAAAGCCCACGCCCCGTGCATGCAGGCCCAGGCCTTGCGCCAGCTCGATCCACAACACCGCCAGCGAAATGGGAATGCCCCGGCGCGTGCGCAGCACCGCGTTCAGGTAGCTGTTGTCGGGGTCGTAATAGTCGTTGACGTTGCCGCCAAAGCTCAGGTCCCGAAAGAAAAACTGGTTGAGCGTGCGCAGCCGGTGCAGTGGCGCCGCGTCCGCCGGCAGGCGCCGCTTCAGGCGGGCCAGCAGCTGGTCCACATCGCCCAGCACCTGCTGGACGTCCAGGTCGGGGTATTCGTCCTGCGCCAGGCTGACGGCTGCTTCCAGCAGGGGAAAGTGGTCGTCGCTTTGCACCAGCGATGCGAAGTATTCAAGCGGTGTGGGCGTGCTGACGCTGAAGCTCATGGGTATTTGTAGTGGACTGCGCGGGGGGCGTCAACCCGCAGGGTATTCCCCGGGGCTCAGCGGCGTATCAACTGCCGCAGTTTCAGGCCTGCGGCCAGCAGTGCGGCAAAGTAAAGCGCCATGCCGCCGGCAATCATCAGCGCCAGCAAACCAGCCCGTTTGAAGCCCTGTGCACGCAGCTCGATCCAGGGGAACGCCTGCGCGCCCCACATCAAAAACACCGCAAGCAGCGCGCTGGCGGCCACCACCTGCAGGCCAAACACCCACCAGCCGGGCGCGGGCCGGTAGCTACCCCGGCGCAGCAAACCCACCAGCAGCCAGGCCGCGTTGATCATGGCGCCCAGCCCGATGGACAGCGCCAGCCCCGCATGCTTGAGCAGCGGCACCAGCGCGATGTTCAGCAGCTGTGTGATCACCAGCACGGCAATGGCAATGCGCACCGGCGTGCGGATGTCTTGCGACGCGTAAAAGCCCGGTGCCAGCACCTTGATGGCGACCAGCCCCAGCAGCCCGGCGCCGTAACCGGCCAGCGCGAGCGACACCTGGCCCACGTCACTGTCCTTGAACGCACCGTAGTGGTAGAGCGTTGCCACCAGCGGCGTTGAAAAGGTCAGAAGCGCCACCGACGTGGGCACGGCCAGCAGCACCACCAGCCGCAGGCCCCAGTCCAGCAGGTCTGAATAGCGCTGCGGATCGTCGGCGGCGCGGGCAGACGCCAGCTGCGGCATCAGCACCACCCCCAGCGCCACGCCCAGCAGCGCGGTGGGGAATTCCATCAAGCGGTCGGCATAGCCCAGCCAGGTGACGCTGCCCGTGGCCAGCCAGGACGCAATCTGCGTGTTGATCATCAGCGATATCTGCGCCACGCCTACCCCCAGCAGCGCCGGCAGCATGAGCCGCGTGATGTTGCGCACGCCCGGGTCCGCCCAGGCAGCGCGCAGCGTGGCCCAGCCCAGGCCGATGCGCGGCAGCAAGCCCAGTCGGCGCAGCGCCGGGATCTGGACGCCCAGCTGCAGCAACCCACCCACCATGACGCCGCCCGCCATGGCGTAAATCGAGGGGATGCCGTGTGACGCAAACCACGGCGCACCCCACCAGGCAGCGGCAATCATGGACACGTTCAGCAGCACGGGCGTGGCGGCCGGCACGGCAAAGCGCCGCCAGGTGTTCAACACCCCGGCCGACAGCGCCACCAACGACATGCACAGGATGTAGGGGAACATCCAGCGCGTCATGAGCACGGCGGCTTCAAAACCCTGCGGATCCTGCTTCAGGCCGCTGGCCAGCGCCCAGACCAGCACCGGGGCGGCCGCCACCCCCACCACGCAGGTCAGAAGCAGCGCCCAGACCAGCACCGTGGCCACCGCGCTGATCAGGCGATGAGTGGCTTCGTCGCCGTTTTTTTCGCGCGCTGCGGCCAGCACGGGCACAAACGCCTGGCTGAAAGCGCCCTCGCCAAACAGGCGGCGCAACAGGTTGGGAATGCGGAATGCGACGTTGAAAGCGTCGGTCAGGGCGCTGGCACCAAACGCCGACGCCATGAGCAGTTCACGCGCCAGGCCCGTGACGCGCGAGGCCAGGGTCAGCAGGGAGACGGTAGAAGCGGCTTTGAACAGGCTCACCGGGGCAGTGTAGCTGGTCTATAATGGAGGGCTTTGCTGGCATCATCCTCAGACACCAAGGAACCTAATCATGGCATCAGCCAAACCCAAAAAGAAGAACCCGCGCCTGGCGTCGGGCCGTAAACGCGCCCGCCAGGACGTGAAACTCAACGCAGCGAACACCTCCCTGCGCTCCAAATACCGCACCGCCGTCAAGAACGTCGAAAAGGCTGTTGCCGCTGGCGACAAGGCCAAGGCGACCGAGGCGTTTGCCAAAGCCCAATCCATTGTGGACACCGTGGCCGACAAGGGCATTTTCCACAAGAACAAGGCGTCTCGCGACAAGAGCCGCCTGTCCGCCAAGGTGAAAGCCCTGGCAACCGCCGCCGCCTGACGCTTCAGGCAAACAGCCCGGGTTGAATCTTCAGCCCGCCGTTTGAAACGGGTGCGCTGCCAGCAAAAGTGAGA
>CALRZF020000168.1:0-8154 GCA_943372585.1 Ramlibacter sp. 2FC
CGCGCGAAAGTTCAGGTGCCGGGCCACGGCCTCAAAGGCGCGCAGGTGGCCGGCCGAAATGGGCCGTGTGCGCAGGTGGGTCTGGGAGTGCTGCATGGGGCAAATGTGTCAGGAGTGATCTGCGGCATTGATGCGAATCCGGAATCAATAGCTTAAGTCCTTTTCATTGGACGGCCAAGCCCCTGTCGCTGATCATTCAATGCCCGAATGCCTCAACTGGAGAACACCATGGCAGCTCAAATGCTCACGCAAACGCAACAATCCCTTTCCTCCGCAGCCCTTCCCGGCACCTGGAAGCTGGGCGCGGGCCGTGCCATTACGCTGGCCCCGCGGGAGGACGCCGTGCTGCGCGTCGCCCACGGCCGTGTGTGGCTCACCTTTGAAGGCGTGCACGGCAATGCACCTGACGACAGCGGCGACCATTTCCTGGACGTCGGGCAACAGGTCACGGTGCAGGCGGGGCAACGCGTGGTGCTGGAATCCATGAGCCCCCAGCGCAGCGCACCGGCCTATTTCAATTGGGAGCCGTTGCCCGCCTTGGTGGCGCAGCCCCTGCGTGCCACCGGCCGCTGGCAGATGGCGGTGGTTCAGCCTTTGGCTGACTTGCGGCTCGCTGCCTTGATGGGTTTGGGCGCCGTGGGCCGTTTGGTGGCCGGCGTCTTTGGCTTGGCTGGCGATTTGGCCTTGGGCCGCGACCGCACCGCCTTGGCGGCCTGCGCCTTCAACGCACAGGCCAAGGCCTGCCGCGCCCACGGCGCCATGAGCTGAGGCGACTCCATCGCGTCATCCGGCGCGCTGTAGTAATTGACGCTGCGCTCCACGCCCTTGGCGGTATAGGTAAACCGCTTGCAACCCGCCGCCTCATAGAGGCCGCGGGTTTCTTCATTGCCCTTGAGCCACAGCGTCTCGCCGTCGCCCAGGTCCAGCACCCACGCAATGCTCAGGCCGCCGGTGCTGATGCCAAAGCCGCCGAACATGCGTTTGCGCTCACAAGGGCCCACGCTTGCCAGCAGCTCGCAGCAGTAGTCGGCAAAGGCGGTGGGCTTGGGTTGCTTGATCTGGGGGGAAGCCATGAGTCAACCTTATCACCGCCGCCGGGATAATGCCCGCCATGGCCCGCCCCAAGTCCCAGCACCACGACCTCAAACGCGACGAGATCCTGGACATAGCCGCCCAGTGTTTTGCCAACCAGAGCTACCCGGCGGCCAGCATGAACGACATCGCCGCGGCCGGCGGCACCAGCAAGGCGCGGCTGTACCACTACTACGGCAGCAAGGAAGCGATCCTGTTTGACCTGCTGGACCGCTACACCCAGCGCCTGTTGGCCCTCATCGCCCAGGCGGAGGCCACGGCCCAGCGGCGCAACCTGGACGACCGGGCCGCGCTGCACGAGCTGATCCGCAGCTTTCTGGAGGAATACGAAACCTCGGCCACGCGCCATGTGGCGCTGTTGAACGACACCAAGTTTCTGGGTGATGAGCAGCGCGAGCTCATCCTGAACCGCCAGCGCGATGTGGTGTCTGCCGTGACGCGCTTTTTGCGCCGCGCCTACCCGCACCGGCTGAACCCGGTGAACCAGACCGCCGTGACCATGATGCTGTTCGGCATGATCAACTGGACGTTTACCTGGCTGCGCCCGGGCGGCGCCATGAGCTATTCGGCCTTTGCCGAGGAAGTCATTGCCATGGTTGATCGTGGGCTGGCCGCATGACGCCAGTTCACGTTGTGGTGATGGGCGTGGCTGGTTGCGGCAAATCTGCGGTGGGCCAGCGCATGGCCCAGCAGCTGAACCTGCCGCTGATCGAGGGCGACGACTTTCACCCCAAGCGCAACATCCACAAGATGCAGCAGGGCATCGCCCTGACCGACGACGACCGTGCCGACTGGCTGCGCCTGCTGGGCGAACAGCTGGCCGCGCAGCCGGCCGGCGCCGTGCTGACCTGCTCGGCGCTCAAGCGCGCTTACCGCGACACCCTGCGCGCGGCCGTGCCAGGCCTGCGCTTTGTGCACCTGGCCATCACCGAGGCCGAATCGCTGCGCCGCGTGGCCGCGCGCCCGGGCCACTTTTACCCGCCCAGCCTGGTGGCCAGCCAGTTTGAGGCGCTGCAGGACCCGGCAGGTGAAGAGGGTGTGTTGAGCCTGGACGCCAGCGCTGCACTGGACGCATTGGCCCTGCAGGCTGTGGGTTGGGTTAATTTACCTATGCGTAATTGATTACGATTAGGTAAAATCCGCCGGATTAACTGGAGACACCCCCGATGAGCAAGGCATTTGCATCGCAGGCCGACCTGGCCGACAAGAAGATCACGTTCGAGCAGCTCAGCGCACACTGCTGGGCCTACACGGCCGAAGGCGACCCCAATTCGGGCGTGATCATCGGCGACAAGTTCATCATGGTCAGCGACGCCACGGCCACGCCCGACATGGCGCGTGACCTGATCGCGCGCATCCGCACCGTGAGCGACAAGCCCATCAAATACGTGCTGCTCACCCATTACCACGCGGTACGCGTGCTGGGCGCCAGCGCCTACGCCGCCGAGGGCGCGACCGAAATCATCGCCAGCCAGGGCACGCTGGACCTGATCATCGAGCGCGGCAAGGAAGACATGCAAAGCGAGATGGAGCGCTTTCCGCGCCTGTTCCGCGGTGCCGACAGCGTGCCGGGCCTGACCTGGCCGACCATGGTCATTGGCGGCGGTGATGCGACCAAGGGCGAAGTGCCCGGCAAGCTCACGGTGGACCTGGGCGGCGTGAAGGTGCAGATGTGGAGCCCCGGCTACGGCCACACGCGCGGCGACACCATCGCCTGGGTGGCAGAAGAAAAGGTCCTGTTCAGCGGCGACTTGGTCGAATACGAAGCCGGCGTGTACACCGGCGACGCCCAGCTGGAAGAATGGCCCGCCACGCTGGAAGCGCTGCGCGCCCTGAACGCTGAATACATCGTGCCTGGCCGCGGTGAGGCCATGAAGGGCAACGCCGATGTGAACAAGGCGCTGGATTACACCAAGCGCTGGGTCACCACGCTGTTCCAGGCGGGCAAGGAAGCCGCCGCCGCCGGCATGGACCTGAAAAACGCCATGGCCCACACCCGCAAGAGCATGGACCCGGTGTTTGGCCATGTGTTCATCTACGAGCACTGCCTGCCGTTTGACGTGAGCCGCGCCTACGACGAGGCCAAGGGCATCAAGAACCCGCGCATCTGGACCGCCGAGCGCGACAAGGAAATGTGGGCGGCCCTGCAGGCCTGAGCGGATAGCCGGCTCAGGCTGGCCAGCGCAGGCACACCACGGTGCCGCCGCCGTCGCGTGGTGCCAGCACCAGCGTGGCGCCGATCGAGCCGGCACGCGCCTGCATGCTGGCCACACCCTGGCCGGGGGGGTCCTGGGGCTGCGCCGCCAACCCCACGCCGTCGTCGGCCACCTCCAGCACGATGGCCTGGCCGTCAGGCCCGGCCCGGCAATTCACCCACACTGCCTGCGCCCGTGCGTGCTTGAGCACATTGGTCAGTGCCTCCAGCACGATGCGCTGCACCTGCAGCACGGCGCGCGGCGTCATGCCGGGGAGGGCGGGCAGCTCGTGCACGTCCCAGTGCAGGGCCAGGCCGGCAGCCTGCAGGCGCGGCTGCACGCGGTAGCGCAGCGTGGCCAGGGCCGTGGTCAGGTCGCCGTCGGCCAGCTGCATGGAATCGACCGCCAGGCGCATCTCGTCCAGCGCGGCTTTCACGTGGTCTTCCAGCACCTCGGTGCGTGCACCCGGCTGCTTGACGAGGTTCAGCAACCCCACCAGCTGCGCGCCCACACCGTCGTGCAGGTCGCGCATGATGCGCTGGCGTTCGCTGGCCGTGGCCTGCGCCGCCTGCTGCGCCTGCAGCTGCTCGAACGCGCCCTGCAGTTCGGTCTCTTTGGCGGTGATGCGTGCTTCCAATGTCTGGTTCAGTGCCTTCAGGCCGGCGGCGCTGCGCGTGTAGCGGTCCACGATGATGCCGGCCATCACCACCACAAACAGGAACATGGTGTGCGGCGTGAGCGAGTTGCGGTTGGAGCCCACCAGGCCGATGCGCACCAGCCCCAGGTCATGCAGGCCCGCCAGCAGCGCCAGCCCGCCTGCCAGCGTCATCACGGCCGCAGTGATGCGCTGGCCCGCGCCCGCGGTCAGCGCCTGGCGCGCCACCAGCAGCCAGCTGGCCAGGCCCAGCGGCGCCAGCAGCACCAGCGCCGCCGTCCACAGCCAGGGCAGGTGCAGCCCAAAGGCCGCCAGCACCATCAGCAGCGACAGCGGCAGGTAGGCCAGCAGCAGCTGCTGCAGCCGCCGGCTGGGCTGCCCCACCACCAGCAGCGCAAACAGGCACATCAGCGCCAGATGCCAGGCGTAGGTCACCGCGCCGATCATTCCCCACGCGGGCCAGGGCACCGGCACATCGGGCCAGACCCGGTCCAGGTTGCGCACGATGCCCAGGAACGACGCCGCGGCGAAGCACGAGAACACCGCGTCGCGCAGCCGCGCCCACAGCGCCAGCGCCATCACCCCCAGCAGGCCCAGCGCCACACAGAACACGATGGACGACACGTAGCGCCACAGACGCTCCCGGTCGTACTCGCGCTGCACCAGGGCCTCAGGGCCGTAGCGTACCGACGACAGGCCGCCCCAGCGGGCGTCCTGCGTGGTGACGGTGATGACCAGCTCGTTGGGGCTGCTGGCGCGCAGCCAGGCAGCGTCCACGACGGCCATGTGGGCGGTCTTGGCCGCGTCGTAACGCGGATCGCCCAGCGTGCCCAGCGTGAGCGCGCGCACGCCATTGACCGTGGCCACCACCTGGTTGCCCACACGTGTGAACAGCAGCGCCATGGTGCCCAGGCCCTCATGCGGCGGCAGCGTGATGCGGTAGGTGGCCGTGCCGCCCCGGCCGGGGAAGTCTTCGTCCCAGCGGTGCGTGAGCGTCTGGGTGCGCGTGACGGATGGCAGCCCCTGGGGCTGCAGCACGGCTTGCGCCTGGCGCAGCGCCAGCAGCCCCGGTGGTGTGGCGCCCGCGTCAGCCTGTGCGTGGGCCGCAGGCGCCGCCCACAGCACCAGCAGGCACAGCCACGCAGCAAGGCGGCAGCGCATCAACGATCCAGCAGCCCAAGCTGGCGGGCTTCGTAGACGGCTTCGGTCTTGGAGCTGACGCTGAGCTTGCCGTAGATGTTGCGCACATGGCTGTGCACGGTGTGCACGGAAATGTTCAGCAGGTTGGCGGTTTCGCCGTAGCTGAAGCCGCGGGCTACCAGGCCCAGCACCTCGGTCTCTTTGGGCGACAGGGGCTGGCCGGCGGCGGTTTGCGGCACGGGCTGGACCGGGCCGCCGCCCAGCTGGCCGAGCAGCTTGCGCGCGATGATGGGCGACATGGGCGAGCCGCCGTTGCGCAGGTTCATGATGTGCGCGGCCAGGTCTTCGCCCGTGCCGTCTTTGAGCAGGTAGCCCTTGGCCCCGGCGCCAAAGGCCTTCATCATGTGGGCCTCGTCGCCAAACATGGTGATGACCATGACCTCGCAGGCCGGTTGCAGCCGCGTGCATTCGCGGATCACGTCAATGCCCGATCCGTCGGGCAGGCCCAGGTCCACCAGCAGCACATTGACGGGGTGTTCGGCCAGCCAGGCCAGCATGTCACGCGCCCAGGCGGCCGAATGCACCAGCTCCAGGTGCGGGTCGGCGCGGATCACCGCCTCAAACCGGCTGCGCGTGCCGGGGTCGTCTTCCACCAGGGCCACGGTGACGGGGGCCGGGGATGCAGCAGGGGCGCGGGGAGGGGGCATGCGGGGACTTTTCTGGACTGGCGGGATCGTGACACAGAGCCTGCCAGCACCGCAAGCGCCGCGCATCGCCCGAATTGGGGAGGCGGGGTAGGTGTGTGCAGCATGTCAAAAGACACCCCACCCTGACGTTAAACTGCGCGCGTGAACTCCCCGGCCCAATCTGTCTGCCCCCCCGTCCCCTGCAAGGACTGCGCGCTGCGCGCCATGAAGGCGTTTTCGCCGCTGCAGCCGGGGGAGCTTGAATACATTGAAAACTACCGCAGCGAGATGGTCGACCTGCCCGCGGGCGCGGCCATCATCCCGGAACATCGCACCAGCCCGCGGCTGTTCACGCTGTATGCGGGCTGGGCCTTTCGCTTCAAGACCCTGAGCGACGGGCGCCGCCAGATCCTGAACTTCCTGGTGCCGGGTGACTTCATCGGCCTGCAGGAAGAATTTGCCGACGGCGCCACGCCGGGCGTAGAGGCCGTGACGCCCGTGCGCCTGTGCGTGTTTGAGCGCGACGGGCTGTGGCCGCTGTTCCGTGAATACCCCAGCCTGGGCTACGACATCACCTGGCTGGCCGCGCGCGAAGAGCAATGGGTAGACCACCACCTGGTGTCGGCCGGGCGGCGCAACGCCATGGAGCGCGTGGCCATGCTGCTGATCCACCTGTACCGCCGGGCCGAGCGCGTGGGCATGGCGCAAGACGGCGCGGTGCCGTTCCCCTTTAACCAGCAGCACATAGCCGACGCGCTGGGCCTGTCGCTGGTGCACACCAACAAGACGCTGCGCCGCCTGCAGGCCATGGGCCTGCACAGCCTGAACGACGGCTGGCTGCGCCTGCTGGCGCCGCGCTCGCTGGAGCGGCTGGCCGACTATTTCGAGCGGCCCATGCGCATGGTGCCGTTGATCTGAGCGGCGGGGCGGGGTGTAGGCCTGCGCCTACACGTTGCCACAGGGCGCACCGACGGTGTGCCATCGGGTTGGGGCCTACGCTTGGGGTTCATCTCAAAACCGAACCCGAAGGAGACACCATGCCGCATTCCATCCCCCGCCTTTTGCAGCAGCAGCCCCGTGCCTGGTTTGCCCGCGAGCAGCAACAGCAGCAGCAAAGCGGCTCCACGGAATTCCAGCCGCCCAAGGGCCAGCGCGAGCAGCAAATGGGCGAAGGCAGCTACGAAGCCACCCGTGACTACCAGGACAACATCCAGTCGTACCTGAAAAAGGCCGACGTCCCCGCAGACGCCCGCGCCGCGCGCCCGCGCAGCGAGCAGGAAGCCCGCGAGCTGGAACAGGCCGAAAAAGAAGGCAAGTCGCACACCAAGGCACCGGGCGAATAAGCCCGCGCCCCACGCCACAGCTGCATGTCAGCGCTGGGCCGACAGCTCCCGCAGGTCGCGCTGGTAGGCCCGCAGGCGGCGCACCGCCGTTTCACGCTGGGCCGCGGTCGTGGCCGCATGCAGCGCGGCAAAGCTGCGGCAGGTTTCCTGCAGCCAGGCATCCCGCTTTTGGCGCCACACCGGGTCGGGTGAATCAATGGCACGCGCCATGTAGCCGCGCAGTGCTTCGCGCACCTGCGCCGGCGGCATGCCGGGCTGGGACGACACCTCGCGCAGCGTCTGCAAAGCATCGCGCTGGCGGCGCTGGCGTTCATTGAAAAACCCGCGCGCATCAAAGCTGGTTTGCTCCACCACCCGCTGCAGCACCGCGTGCTGGGCGTCGTCCAGCGTGCCGTAAATCATCTCGCTGCGCTCGGTCATCTGCTTCACGCGGCGCTCCAGCAGCGTGGCCGGCGGTGCGTCCAGCCATTCCTTGCGCCACTCGGCGTCCTTGCGGGCATAGTGCTTTTGCAGGTGCTGCAGCTGCGCGGGCGTCAGGGTCTGCGCGGTGGCGGCCATGGGCGCCTCGGTCTGTGCGGCCACGGCGGCCATGCGTTCACGCGCCTGCGCCACCAGGCCGCAGGCCTGGGCGGCGGTGATGTCGGTGGACGCCAGGCGCTCGGCCTGCGCCAGCAGCGCCACATAACGCGGCAGCTCGGTGCTGCGGTGCCATTGCTGCAGCTGGGCCAGGTCGTCGCGCACGCGGGCAGACTGCGTGTCGTCAAAGTCCAGGTAGGCGTCCATGCGCCAGAACAGGAATTCGGGCGCCGCGCCGTAGCCCAGCTTGATGGCGCTGCAGGCTGTGAGTGCACCCGCCAAGGTCAGCAGGCTGATAATCCGCAGCAGTTTCTTGAAAAACACCATAGTTCAGGGGTTCCGTATGACAGCAGTGGATGTAGTGATCATGGCCGCCGGCAAGGGCACCCGCATGAAAAGCCGGCTGCCCAAAGTGTTGCACCGATTGGCCGGCCGTGCGCTGATTCAACATGTAATCGACACCGCCG
>CALRZF020000169.1:0-8068 GCA_943372585.1 Ramlibacter sp. 2FC
CTTCTCGGGCGGCAGCAATTTCACCGTCCCGTCGATCTCGGGCGCATCCGCATACGAACGCCCGACACCGCCCTTGCGCCCCAAGCCCGGCGCCGAATCCACCAGCACCTGCATGTTCGCGCCGACGCGCCGTTGCAGCCGTGCGGCGGACACCTCTTCGGCCACGGCCATGAACCGTGCTCGACGCTCTTCGCGCAATTCCAGCGGCAGCATGCCGGGGATGTCGTTGGCGACCGCCCCTTCCACCGCGCTATAGGCAAAACACCCTGCGCGGTCAATCTGCGCCTCGCGCATGAAGTCCAGCAGGTGCGTGAATTCTTCTTCGGTCTCGCCGGGAAAGCCGGCAATGAACGTGCTGCGGATCACGATCTCGGGGCAGGTCTCGCGCCAGCGCTGGATACGCTCCAGGTTTCTTTCGCCACTGGCCGGACGTTTCATGCGGCGCAGCACGTCCGGGTGGCTGTGCTGGAAAGGTACATCCAGGTACGGCAGTACCTTGCCCGTCGCCATGAGCGGGATCACCTCGTCTACCGATGGATACGGGTACACATAGTGCAACCTCACCCAGGCACCGTAGGCAGCCGCAATGTCGCCCAGCGTCTGCACGAGTTCCAGCATGCGCGTCTTCACCGGCTTGCCATCCCAGAACCCGGTGCGGTACTTCACATCCACGCCATAGGCCGAGGTGTCCTGGCTGATCACCAGCAGTTCCTTCACACCGCTTTCAAACAGCGCGTGAGCTTCCTTCAACACGTCCCCGATGGGCCGCGACACCAGGTCGCCACGCATCGAGGGAATGATGCAGAACGTGCAGCGGTGATTGCAGCCCTCGCTGATCTTGAGGTAGGCGTAATGCTTGGGCGTTAGCTTCACCCCCGCCGCCGGCACCAGGTCCACAAACGGGTCGTGCGGCTTGGGCAGATTGGCATGCACCGCGTCCATCACCTCCTGCGTCGCATGCGGGCCGGTGACAGCCAGCACACTGGGGTGCATCTGCCGCACCAGGTTGCCACCGCCCTCGCCCGCCCTGGCGCCCAGGCAGCCGGTCACGATGACGCGGCCGTTTTCTGCCAGCGCTTCACCAATGGTGTCCAGGCTTTCGCGGACCGCATCATCAATGAACCCGCAGGTGTTGACGATCACCAGATCGGCGCCCTCAAAGGTCTTGGAGGTTTGGTAGCCCTCGGCGCTCAGTTGCGTAAGGATCAACTCGGAGTCGGTCAGCGCCTTGGGGCAACCCAGGCTGACGAAACCGACTTTGGGGATTCTGGCTTCGGGGGAAAGAACTTCGCTCATCCCCGTATTGTCCCAGTTATCTTTGTATTCAGCGTTTTAACCCGAAGGCGCCGAGCATCTGCTCGGTCTGTTTCTGCATTTGTTCCTGCATCTTGTCGAGCACGGTCTTGGACTGCTCGGCGTAGGTGCCCATCATCCCCTGCACCATGGGGTTCTGCATGTTCATGAACTGCGCCCACATCTCGGGCGTCACGCCCTTGGACTGCTCAGTCAGCTTGGTCTGGATGTCGGTGAACGCCTGCACGTTCTTTTCAAGGTACGAACCCATGAAGCCCTGCATGGCGTGGCCATAGAAGCGGATGATGTTCGCCAGCACCGCCTCGGTGAACATGGGCGCGCCGCCCGCCTCTTCTTCCAAAATGATCTGCAGCAGGATGCTGCGCGTCAGGTCTTCATTCGACTTGGCGTCGCGCACCACAAATGACTCGCTGTCCATCACCAGTTGCTTGACCTCGGTCAGCGTGATGTAGGTGGACGTGTCGGTGTCGTAAAGCCGCCTGTTGGGGTACTTCTTGATAATGCGCTGCGCGGGTTTGGCGGCGACGGCTTTCTTGCTTTGCACTGGAGAACTCCTCGGTCTGGCTCGTGCCCTGGTTGTGCCTGGTGCACCGCAGCACATTCTAGGGAGCGAGCCACAAGGACCCCCCAAGGTTTACCCTGAGGATGTGTCACTTGTGTATCGGGAGATTGGTAGGCGCGATTGGACTCGAACCAACGACCCCCACCATGTCAAGGTGGTGCTCTAACCAGCTGAGCTACGCGCCTGAGAATTCGTTCGAGACCACGATTATAGCATCAGCGCCGACGGGCCGATCGCACGCCCGACACATCAGCCACCACACCGAGCACGCGCGCCAGTCGCCCGGAGTCGCTGATCTCCACTGTAAACGTCATCCACGCCGTGCCTTTGACCGACTGCGTCTGCACGCCAATGACGTTCATTTTTTCCTTGGCAAAGACTTCGGAAATGTCGCGCAGCAGGCCTTGACGGTCGGTGGCTTCCACGAATACATCGACCGGGTAAACAGACTGGCTTTCTGATTTCGGCAGGCCCCACTCCACCTCGATCACACGGCCCGCGCTGCGCACGGCCATCTCGCGGAAGTTGCTGCAATCAGCGCGGTGCACGCTCACGCCCTTGCCACGCGTGACAAAGCCGCCGATCGCGTCGGGCGGTGCGGGCTTGCAGCACTTGGCCAGTTGCGTCATCAACGAATCAATGCCCACCACCAGCACGCCACCCTTGGGCGTCTTGTCAGGCTGGCGTGCTTTCTTGAGCAGCAGGAAATCATCCGGCGCCAGCACAGGCTCAGGGGGCCGAAGTACGGTCTCGATGTTGCGCAGCGAGAACTCGTCCTTGCCCACCACTTCAAACAGATCGTCCGCTGCCTTGAAGCCCAACTGCGACGCCAGGTCGTCCAGCTTCATGGCCGTCTTGCCTTCGCGCTGCAGCAGCTTTTCAACCGACTCGCGGCCACGTGCCACTGTCTCGTGGCGTACCTGTTCGTTGAACCACGCACGCACCTTGGCCTTGGCACGGTGGCTGGCCAGAAACCCCAGGTCGGCGTTGAGCCAGTCGCGCGACGGCCCGCCTTCCTTGACGGTGGTGACTTCCACCGTCTGGCCGTTTTGCAAAGGTGTGTTCAGTGGCACCATGGCGCCGTCCACGCGCGCACCGCGGCAGCGATGCCCCAGGCTGGTGTGCACGCTGTAGGCAAAGTCCACGGGCGTCGCGCCCTGCGGCAGCTCAACCACCGCCGCATCGGGCGTCAGCACGTAAATGCGGTCGTCAAACAAGCCCTGGCTCGCGCCGGCCAGGTCACGTTCCCAGGCCAGAAGTTGCCGCAGCACGGCGATCTTGGCGTCGTAGTCGCTGCTGGCGGACACACCGGCGTAACCCTTGGCGCCCGCCTCCTTGTAGGCCCAGTGCGCTGCCACGCCATGCTCCGCATGGTCGTGCATGGCCTGCGTGCGGATCTGGATTTCAATGGGCTGGCCCGCTGCGTCGCGCACCACGGTGTGCAGTGACTGGTAGCCATTGGCCTTGGGCTTGGCGATGTAGTCGTCAAACTCCTCCACCAGTGGCGTGAAGCGGTCGTGCACCCAGCTCAGGGCGGCGTAGCAATCCTTGACCGCAGGCACCACCACACGAAGGGCCCGCACGTCGAACACGTGGTCAAAGTCCAGCGACTTGCCGCGCATCTTGCGTACGATGCTGTAGATATGCTTGGGGCGGCCATGCACAGTGGCGGCAACGCCTTGCGACTTCAGTTCGGCCTCCAGGGTCTGGCGAAGCTGCTCGACATAGGCCTCCCGCTCGGCCCGCTTTTCGTCCAGCAGCTTGGCCACCTGCCTGTAGGTATCTGGCTCCAGGAAGCGAAACGCCAGGTCTTCCATTTCCCACTTCACCTGCCAGATGCCCAGCCGGTTGGCCAGCGGCGCAAACACCTGCAGCGATTCGCGCGCCACGCTCGGCGGTGCAATGGTTTTGCAGGCGGCGTGGTAGCGCAGTGTCTGCAGGCGCGACGCCAGGCGCAGCATCACCACGCGCAGGTCGCGAGAGAACGCCAGCAGCATCTTGCGCACGTTCTCGTTCTGCGCCTTGGGGTCGTCCACCAGCTGGGCTGACGATTCGGCCGCGCGGGACAGCTGCTGGACGCGCACGAGCTTGGTCGTTTCCATCGCCAGCGCGGCAAAGCTTTCGCCAAATGCCTTGGAGATGACTTCCTGTGGCTTGTTCAGGTGCTGGCAGGCATAGACCAGATAGCTGGCGGCCTGCATGGCTTCAGAGCCCCCCATGGATTTGAGGATCGCCGCCACCGCATCCGCATGGGCCAGTGTGTTTTCGCCGGTATCCAGGGTTTCGCCCGAGATCAAGGGTTCGGCGAATGCGCGTGCGCGTGCCAGCGCGTCCACCTGCACGGGCAGACCCTGCTCGGTGGCCGCAATCAATTCGGGGACAGGTACGGTGTCTGTGGGGTCCGCGGGCAGGCTTTTCATCCGGCAGGCAATTCCATGTCAGTCGAGAAGGAAAGAGGTCACGGCCTCTACTTGGTCCGGAGCAACCAGGGTAGGCGCGTGGCCGACGCCCGCAAACTCAACCAGCCGCGCGCGCGGCCCGCGCAGGGTCATCTCTAAGGCGGTTTCGCGCGACAGCAAGTCGGATTGCGCACCGCGCGTCACCAATGTTTGCGCCTGGATACCGTCAAACAGTTTCCACAGTGTGGCCTCACCCTGCACAGCAGTTTCCTGCGTCACGGTGCGAAACGGCACGGCAATGGCGGGGTCGTAGTGAAGCGTCAGGCCCCCGTCCGGCAGCGAACGAACCATGGCGCGCGACAGGTCCAGCCACTGCTGCGGTGTATGCGGCCCAAAGCTGGTGGATACGGCCCACATGGCGTCTGCCGCCTGCTGAAGGCTGTCAAAGCGCGTGGGGTGCCCCAGATAAGTGCCAATGCGCTGCAACGCCTGCCACTGGATGACCGGCCCCACGTCATTGAGTACCAGGCGACGTGGGGCTGCCGGCAGCGGCAGGCCCGGTGTGCCGCACACGGCCATGCCGATCAGGCCGCCCATGCTGGTGCCGACCCAGTCCAGTGCACTGACGGGCGCATTCTGGTGCACCTGCGCCAGCAGGGCCAGCATGTCCGCAGCATAGTTGGGCAACTGGTAGCCCATGGGGTCCTTGAGCCACTCGCTGCGGCCACGCCCCGCCACATCGGGGCACACCACGCGCAAAGCGCCGCCGGCACGCGCCACCAAAGCTTGGGCGAGCACATCAAAGTCGCGCCCCTGGCGCGACAGCCCATGAACGCAAATCACCACGTGGCCCGCCCGCGGGTCGCCCCACTGCCAGCAGGCCATGCGGTGGCCGCCGGCGGCGTCGGGACACAGTACGTAGTTCAGCGTAGGTTGGGTCATGGTGCAATCAGCGGTGCAAACGGACGTGCAATGTATTTTCCTGATGCTGCGGCTCGATAATTGCTGGGCACGTCCATCGTTCCAAGGCACTGTAATTCATCTGGAGACCCTTAAATGCTTCAAGGAAAAACCGCCCTCGTCACCGGCTCCACCAGCGGCATCGGCCTGGGTATCGCCAAGTCCCTGGCCCGCCAGGGCGCCAACATCGTGCTCAACGGCTTTGGCGACGTCGATGGCCCCAAAGCCGAAGTGGCTGCACTGGGCGCCAAGGTGGCCTACCACGGCGCGGACATGAGCAAGCCCGCCGACATCGAAGACATGATGAAGTTCGCCGCTGCGCAGTTCGGCCGGGTCGACATCCTGGTCAACAACGCCGGCATCCAGCATGTGGCCAATGTGGAGGATTTCCCCGTCGAGAAATGGGACGCCGTCATCGCCATCAACCTGTCCAGCGCCTTTCACGCCACGCGTCTGGCACTGCCGGCCATGAAGGCGGCCAACTGGGGCCGCATCATCAACGTGGCGTCGGTGCATGGCCTGGTGGCATCAGCCCAGAAATCAGCCTATGTGGCCGCCAAGCATGGCATCGTCGGTCTGACCAAGGTGACGGCGCTGGAAAACGCCACCACCGGTGTGACCTGCAACGCCATCTGCCCTGGTTGGGTGCTGACCCCGCTGGTGCAAAAGCAGGTGGATGCCCGCGCGACCGCCAACGGCTGGACCAACGAGCAGGCCACCACCGAACTGCTGCGCGAAAAAGAACCTTCGCTGCAATTCACCACGCCTGAAGAGCTGGGCGAACTGGCGGTGTTCTTCTGCTCCCCAGCCGGCAATAACGTGCGCGGCGTGGCGTGGAACATGGACGGTGGCTGGGCAGCTCAATAGCGAAGGGCGAGGGCCCCGCGAAGCGGGATCGACCAGCGATTGAGCTGCTCGTCGTAACTGGGCTCGATGCCCAGTTACGACGACCAAGCAAACTACAAAACTATTTCAGCTGCACCGAGCCAGACACCGTGACCATCACGGTGCTCTTGCCCGCCTCCACCGGCACGGGCATGTCGGCGGCGGCTGATTTGGCTTCCATGGCCATCATCCGCGGGCGCGGGAAGCCGGGGTCATTGGCGTTGACCGACACCTCGCGCAGCGTGTAGCCCGTAAAGCCGAAGCCGGTAGCCAGCTCGGCGGCCTTGGCCTTGAAACGGTCAATGGCCTGCTTTTGGGCGTCAGCCTCCACTGTGGCGCGGCGCTCGCGGCTCAGGCCGAAGCCGACGTTGCCCAGCGTCAGCCCCTGTATCTTGCCCGCGGCACTGGTGATGCGCTGGAAATCACGGCCTTCCAGCACCAGCTCGGCCGAGCCCTGCCAGCCGTTGATCTTGCCATCCTTGCTATGGCGCGGGTACAGGCTGAAGTTGCCCGTGCGCACATCCATCTGCCCCGGCGCAGCCGTCTTGCGGGCCTCGGCCAGCGCGGCGTCAAGCACCACCTTGAGCTGGTTTTGCACGATGGTGGCGTCGGCGCCTTCGCGCGTGGTGTTCAGCGTCATGACCAGCAAGTCCTGCTGCACGTCCACCGCACCGCTGACTGACAGCTGCAGCACGTTTTGCGGCGGCGCCCACGGCGCGGTCTGCGCCATGAGGCCTGTAGACGCTGCCAGCAAGACGCAGGTTGCTATCAATTTTCTAGCGTTCATGGGTTCTCCCGTTTGATTTGAAAAGGCATGGTACTGGCGCGTACGCCGGTTGTGGGGCAAGTCAACGACTGGCTGCACATGAAACGACCTGGCTCAAACGAGGGTTCACTTCCGCCAAGTGAAGTGCTTGCTGCGTGGGGCAACATTTGTAACACTATGTCAAGGCACTCGGGAAATCCCGCACAGCCTCTGCCAAGGCCTTCAGAATCGGCTCTGTTACATATTTCGTTGGAGCAACATGAACCAAGCAGCAGCCCGTACCGACAAGATCATGGTGGTGGATGACGACGCCCGCATCCGCGACCTGCTTCGCCGCTACCTGACCCAGGAAGGATTTGAAGTCATCCTGGCGGAAGACGGCAAGGCCCTGAACCGCCTGATGCTGCGCGAAACGGCTGACCTGATCGTGCTGGATCTGATGATGCCGGGCGAGGATGGCTTGTCGATCTGCCGCCGCCTGCGCGCGGCCAACGACCGCACCCCCATCATCATGCTGACCGCCAAGGGCGAGGACGTAGACCGCATCGTGGGCCTGGAAGTCGGCGCAGACGACTACCTGGGCAAGCCCTTCAACCCCCGTGAGCTGCTGGCGCGCGTGCACGCCGTGCTGCGCCGCCGTCCTGCGCAGGAAGCGCCTGGCGCACCGTCCAGCGACAACGAAGTCGTGACTTTCGGCCCGTTTGCCTTTGACCTGGGCGCCCGCACCCTGCACAAGAACGGCGAGGAACTGCCCCTGACCACCGGCGAATTCGCCATGCTCAAGGCGCTGGTGCGTCACCCGCGCCAGCCGCTTTCGCGCGAGAAGCTCGCCCAACTGGCCCGCGGCCGCGAGTTCGAGCCGTTTGACCGGAGCCTGGACGTGCAGGTCTCCCGCCTGCGCAAGCTGGTGGAGGTGGACGCGGCCGCACCGCGCTATATTCAAACCGTCTGGGGTGTGGGCTATGTGTTCGTACCCGATGGTGCCGGCTGATCAGTGACAGCCATTGCCTCGCCCCGGCACGCAACGCACAATCACAGCCGGGGTAAGACACTTTGATTCGCGCAGTCACGACCAGCATCGACGCCACGGGGCCCGCCCCACTGGAAACCGCACCCGCGCCGCTTGAAATGCGGCCGCGTGTGGGCCTGAGTCTTTTCTGGCGGACTTTTTTCCTTCTGGCC
>CALRZF020000170.1:0-8026 GCA_943372585.1 Ramlibacter sp. 2FC
AAATGGATGCCCTTGCGCCCCATTCGGGGGCGCGCCGCGCCGGGCCGCCCCAAGCGGCCGCGCCGTCCCCCTCGGGGGAAGGCGGCCGCCAGGCCGACTCAGGGGGGCTTACTTTTTAGCGGGTTCGTCAGGCTTCTTGTCGTTGCCTTCGATGTACGGGCTCCACGGCTTGGCCTTCACGGGACCAGGCGTCTTCCACACCACGTTGAACTGGCCGTCGGCCTTGATTTCGCCGATGAACACCGACTTGTGCAGGTGGTGGTTCTTTTCGTCCATCTTGCTCACGATGCCCGACGGTGCCTTGAAGGTCTGGCCGGCCATGGCGGCGATGACCTTGTCCACGTCGGTGGACTTGGCCTTCTCAACAGCCTGCTTCCACATGTTGATGCCGATGTAGGTGGCTTCCATCGGGTCGTTGGTCAGCGGCTTGTCCTTGTGGCCGGCAATGCCCTTGGCCTTGGCGTAGTCAGACCACTTCTTGATGAACTCGGTGTTGGCCGGGCTCTTGATGGACTGGAAGTAGTTCCAGGCGGCCAGGTGGCCCACCAGCGGCTTGGTGTCCACGCCGCGCAGCTCTTCTTCGCCCACGCTGAATGCAACGACCGGCACGTCCTTGGCCTTCAGGCCGGCGTTGCCCAGTTCCTTGTAGAAAGGCACGTTGGAGTCACCGTTGATGGTGGACACCACGGCCGTCTTGCCACCGGCCGAGAATTTCTTGATGTCGGCCACGATGGTCTGGTAGTCGCTGTGGCCGAACGGGGTGTACTTCTCGTCGATGTCGGCGTCCTTCACGCCCTTGCTCTTGAGGTAGGCGCGCAGGATCTTGTTGGTGGTGCGGGGGTACACATAGTCGGTACCCAGCAGGACCCAGCGTTTGGCGGCACCGCCGTCCTTGGACATCAGGTAGTCCACGGCGGGGATGGCTTGCTGGTTGGGGGCTGCACCCGTGTAGAACACGTTCTTGGACAGCTCTTCACCCTCGTACTGCACGGGGTAGAACAGCAGGCCGTTCAGTTCTTCCACGACCGGCAGAACCGACTTGCGCGACACCGAGGTCCAGCAGCCGAAGATGACGGCGACCTTGTCCTGCGTCAGCAGCTGCTTGGTCTTTTCAGCAAACAGGGGCCAGTTGGAAGCGGGGTCGACAATGACCGGCTCCAGCTTCTTGCCCATCACGCCACCCTTGGCGTTGATTTCTTCAATGGCCATCAGCACCGTGTCCTTGAGGACGGTTTCCGAAATGGCCATGGTGCCCGACAGGCTGTGCAGCACGCCAACCTTGATGGTGCCGCCCGCCTGGGCGAATGCGGCACCCGCGCCGGCCAGTGCGACGGCGGCAGTGATGGCCTTGAGCGTAAAACGACGTTGCATGTGAATGCTCCTGAAAATTGAAAGGAAAACCCGAGTCGAAACCTGAAAATCGCCCCACCTCCGCCTCTTTCGAAGCGCCTCTGATGCGGACGGTTTGATTCTGGGGATTACCCGCGGTGGCGGGAATACGCCGTGTGGCGTATGCCGTACGATTCGGCCCTTGCGCGCGAGCGAGCGCTAACCCCTGCTTTCCGAGCCCATGGCCATCAAAAAATCCGAGCTGTATTCATCCCTTTGGGCATCGTGCGACGAACTGCGCGGCGGCATGGACGCCAGCCAGTACAAGGACTACGTACTGGTGCTGCTGTTCATCAAGTACATCAGCGACAAATTCGCCGGTCAGCCGTTTGCCCCCATCCAGATTCCCGCCGGTGCCAGCTTTGCCGACATGGTGGCCATGAAGGGCAAGCCCGACATCGGCGACCAGATCAACAAGCATGTCTTGCGCCCGCTGGAAGAAGCCAACCGCATCCGCTTCAAGGCCGACTTCAACGACGCCGCCCTGCTCGGCCAAGGCAAGGAGATGGTGGAAAAGCTGGGCAACCTGATCGCCATCTTTGAAAACCCGGCGCTGGACTTCTCCAAAAACCGGGCAGACGGCGACGACATCCTGGGCGATGCCTATGAATACCTGATGCGCCATTTCGCCACCGAAAGCGGCAAAAGCAAGGGGCAGTTTTATACGCCGGCGGAGGTCAGCCGCATCATGGCGCACGTCATTGGCATCCATGAAGCCAGAACCTCGCCTGACACCACGGTGTACGACCCCACCTGCGGCTCCGGCTCGCTGCTGCTGAAGGTAGCCGACGCCGCCCCCACCCCCGTGACGCTGTATGGGCAGGAAAAAGACGAAGCCACCAGCGGCCTGGCGCAGATGAACATGGTGCTGCACAACAATGCGGGCGCCCTGATCCAGCAGGGCAACACGCTGGCTGACCCCAAGTTTCTGGACGGCGCCGGGCTCAGAACCTTCAATTTCGTCGTCGCCAATCCACCGTTCTCGGACAAACGCTGGAGCACCGGCCTGAACACCGACAACGACCCGTTTGGCCGCTTTGAAGGCTTTGGCACGCCGCCCGCCAAGCAGGGCGATTACGCCTATCTGCTGCACATCATCCGTTCGCTCAAGCCCGACGGCAAAGCGGCCTGCATCCTGCCGCACGGCGTGCTGTTTCGCGGCAATGCAGAGGCCGACATCCGCCGCAACCTGGTGCGCCGCGGCTACATCAAGGGCATCATCGGCCTGCCGGCCAACCTGTTTTACGGCACCGGCATACCGGCGTGCATCGTCGTTATTGACAAGCAGGGCGCTCAGGCCCGGCGCGGCATCTTCATGGTGGACGCCAGCCAGGGCTACCTGAAAGACGGCCCCAAGAACCGCCTGCGCGAACAGGACATCCACCGCATCGTGGACACCTTTGGCAAGCAGGACGGCAGCGACCCGACCTATGCCCGCCTGGTGCCGCTGGCCGACATAGAAAAGAACGACTTCAATCTGAACCTGCCGCGCTACCTGGAAAGCCGCCAGACCGAAGACCGCCAGGACATAGAAGGCCACCTGCGCGGTGGCATCCCCCAGGCCGACGTGGATGCGCTGCAAGGCTACTGGGCCACCTGCCCGCAGCTGCGCACCGCCCTGTTCAGCCCGCTGCGCCCCGGCTACCTGGCGCTGGCAGTGCGCAAGGGTGACATAAAGCCCACCATTCATCAGCACCCCGAGTTTGTGGCCTACACCGCGCGCATGGCGCAACACTTTGGCACCTGGCGCAAACGTACAGGCAAGCGCTTGAAGCAGCTGCAACCCGGCTTCAAGCCCAAGGCACTGATCGTGGCGCTGGCCGAGGACTTGCTGGCGCATTACCAGAGCCAGCCGCTGATGGATGCGTACGACGTGTATCAGCGCCTGATGGACCTGTGGGCCGCCACCTGGCAAGACGACGCCTACCTGCTGACCACCGACGGATGGAAGGCCGCAACCTACCGCGTGATCGAGATCAAGAAGGGCAAGGACGGCAAACCCGGCAAGCCCGTGGACAAAGGCTGGGCCTGCGACCTGGTGCCCAAGGCCACGCTGGTGGCGCGCTATTACGCCAAGGAACTGAAGCGCATGGCCGAGCTCGCCACCCAGCAGGACGCGCTGGCTGCCCAGCAAGCCGAGCTGGAAGAAGAGCACGGTGGTGACGAAGGTGCCTTTGCCGAGCTAGACAAGGTGAACAAGGCCCATGTGAACGCGCGCCTGAAAGAAATCCAGCACGACACCGAAGTCAAGGACGAAGTCGCCGTGCTCCAGCAGTGGCTAAAGCTGAATGACGATGAAACGCGGATCAAGAAGGCCCTGAAAGAACTGGAAGCGCAGGTGGACCAGCTGGCCTATAACCACTACCCGCGCCTGAGTGAAGACGAAGTGAAAACGCTGGTGGTGGACGACAAATGGCTGGCCGCACTGGAAGCCGCCGTACACGCCGAGCTGGCCCGCATCACCCAGCGGTTGACCCAGCGCGTCAAAGAGCTGGCAGATCGGTATGGAGTGTCCTTGCCTGCCGTACGTTCACAGGTGGACGATCTACAAGCCAAGGTGGACGCGCACCTGCTACGCATGGGGTTCAAATGGAATTGAAGGGGCCGACTGCGAAGTACTTGGCAGATACCGGTTACAAGCAGACTGATGCCGGTCGGACTCCCATTGATTGGGATGTTGTGCCAATAGGTAGTCTGATTTCAGAGTTTCGGGGCGGCGCGCCGCTCAAACCGTCGGACTTCAGCCCTCTGGGCGTAAAGGTGCTACCCAAAGGAGGGGTAGGGCGCAAAGGCTGGCTTGACATTCCAGACGCCCAGTTGCAGTACTGCATGCCCGAATATGCGCTAGCAAATCGGCGTCATTGCGTAGACCACCATTTCACAATCGTGGTCCTTCGAGATTTGGTACCAAGTGGACCAAATATTGGTCTCATGGTCCTCATTCGCGAGACCGAGGAATTCATCCTTGCACAAGGAACGTATGGGTTCAAAGTGAAGAATGATGTTGCGGCCCCCTACCTCGTCCATTTGTCGAACACAAGTTGGTACAGAACGCGTGTCAACTCGATCATGGTAGGTAGTACGCAGGTGCACATCACGAATACCGCGTTCAAAGAGTTGCGCGTTCCCTTGCCTAAGCCGTTAGAGCAAGTTTCAATAGCAGAGACTCTCACAGACGCGGATGCCCTGATCGAATCGCTGGAGCACCTGCTGACCAAGAAGCGTCAGATCAAACAAGGCGCAATGCAGGAGCTGCTCACCGGCCAGCGGCGTTTACCGGCGTTTTCAGATCGTTGGCAATCAGCAAAGTTGGAAAAATTGGCTGACATCCGAAGCGGCGGAACGCCTAGCACCCAGAACCGCGAATTCTGGGATGGGGACGTTTTGTGGTGTACTCCCACCGACATCACTGCGTTGAACGGCTCAAAGTACTTGGCCGACACTCAAAGAAAAATCACTCCACTGGGTCTGAAGGCATGTTCGGCTGACCTGATACCGCCCAACTCGATTGTCATGACGTCCAGAGCAACGATTGGGGAGTGCGCAATTAACGTTGTGCCGGTCAGTACCAATCAGGGGTTCAAGAACTTTGTTCCGTTCGACCATGTCGACGTGAACTTCCTTTTTTACCTGCTCACAACCCAAAAGGCTGGATTCATCAGCTTGTGTGGCGGTAGCACCTTTCTGGAAATTGGAAAGGCTCAGCTCAGGCCGTACGAGGTTCTTGTGCCGCCGACGAAAGCCGAACAAACTGCCATCGCCACCCTCCTGTCCGACATGGACACCGAAATCACCGCGCTGGAGGCCCGCCTGACCCAGGCGCGCCACCTCAAGCAGGGCATGGCCCAGGCCCTGCTGACCGGGCGCATCCGGCTGGTGCCCCCCGGCAGCGCCTGAGGCCGGCTTGGCTTCGCTGCCGGGCCCACCCTGCGCCGGTTCCAGTCGCCAGGGCGGGCCTTTTCAGTTACGGTACCGGCAGATTTACAGATGACAGAATCGGCAATCTGCCGTAAGTAGCTTGTCAATCAACAGGTTTTTGCCATAAAGTGCAGATATTATTTGCCACTTCTCAAGAAAACCCGCCCCATGGTTCAGTTTGTTGACCACCCTTTGCGGCTGCTGAACCCGCGGTTTGACTCCCCCCTGCTCGACGTGCTGACCGACCTGGAGCACCTGCGCCGGCTGCAGATGCAGGGCACCACACCGCTGCCCGTGTTCATGCAGCTTAAGGAGGTTTTCCATGTGCTGGAGAGCCTGGCCTCGGCCCGTATCGAGGGCAACCACACCACGCTGGCCGATTATGTAGAGGCCAAAGTGCTGGACGGCCCCCACCGCAGCGAACAGCTGCAGGAGATCGACAACATCGAACGCGCCATGCAGCAGGTCGAGGACAGCGTGGAGCCCGGCGCCCCGCTGACCGAGCATTGGCTGCGCGGCCTGCACGCCACCACGGTGGCGGGCCTGCAGCGCGAAGGCGACGCCAACCCCGGCGCCTACCGGCTCGGCCCCGTCAGGATCGCCCAGGCTGACCACCTGCCGCCCGAGGCACCGCAGGTGCCCGGCTACATGACGCAGCTGATGGCCTTTATCAACGCCGCTGATGCGCCAAAGTACGACCTGATGAAAGTGGCCCTGGCCCACCACCGGTTTGCCTGGGTCCACCCGTTTGGCAATGGCAACGGGCGCGTGGTGCGGCTGCTGACCTATGCGCTGCTGGTCAAGTACGGCTTCCGCGTCAACGCGGCGGGCCGCCTGCTGAACCCGGCCGCCGTGTTCTGCGCCGACCGCAATGCCTATTACACCCACCTGGGCGCCGCTGACGCCGGCACAGACGATGCGCTGGAACGCTGGTGCGTGTATGTGCTGACCGGCGTGCGCGACGAGCTGACCAAGGTGGACCGCCTGGCCGACTACGAACAGCTGAAAACCCGGGTGCTGCTGCCCGCAGTGCACCACGCGCGTGAGCGCCAGCAGATCACCGCGCTGGAGCAGGCGGTGCTGGTCACCACCATCAAGGCCGGCACGGTCAAGGCCGGCGACCTGGAGGCCGCCATGCCCGCCCTCAATGCCAACCAGCGCACCTACCAGATCCGCAAGCTGGTGGACGGCGGCATGTTGCAGCCCACCAAGGCCGGCGCGCGGCAGTACAGCATCGGCTTCAGCCACAACATGCTGCTGCGCGGCGTGGTGCGCGCGCTGACGGACGAAGGCTTCATTTCGCCCGCGCTGGCGGCACCACCGGCCCACAGGGGGGCACAGATATGACGATCAACCCGATGGGCAAATCCGAACGCACCACGCAAGACCGCGTGGTTGCGCTGTTTCGCAACGCTCTGCACTACCGGTACCTGGGCGACTGGTCCGAGCGGGCCAACAACAGCCCCATCGAAGAAGACCTGTTCACGCAATTCCAGCAGCAGCGCGGCACGCCGCCGGAGCTGACGGCACGCGCGCTCAACCTGCTTCGCAGCGAGGCCGGCAACCCCAACCGCGACCTGTACGACAACAACAAGGCGGTGTACCGCCTGCTGCGCTACGGCGTGCAGGTGAAGGTGGGCGCGGGTGAAGACACCCAGACCGTGCACCTGATCGATTGGCAAAACCCCGAGGCCAATGACTTTGCCGTGGCCGAAGAGGTGACGCTGCGCGGCGGCCACGAACGCCGGCCCGACGTGGTGCTGTACCTCAACGGCCTGGCCGTGGGCGTGCTGGAGCTGAAGAACAGCCGCGTGAGCATGGGCGACGGCATCCGCCAGAACCTGTCCAACCAGTTGCCTGAATTCAACGCCGGCTTTTTTGCCACAGTGCAACTGGTGATGGCGGGCAATGATTCCGAAGGGCTGCGGTACGGCACCACCGGTACGCCAGAGAAAATGTTTCTGGCCTGGAAAGAAGACGAGGCCGACAACAGCCAGTACAAGCTGGACAAATACCTGCAAAAGCTGTGCAACAAACAGCGCCTGCTGGAGCTGCTGTTTGACTTTGTGCTGTTTGACGGCGGCATCAAGAAGCTGCCGCGCGTGCACCAGTACTTTGGCCTGAAGGCCGCGCAGGCCCATGTGCAGCGGCGCCAGGGCGGCATCATCTGGCACACGCAGGGGGCGGGCAAAAGCATTCTGATGGTGCTGCTGGCGCGCTGGATTCTGGAGAACCTGCCCCACGCCCGCGTGGCCATCATCACCGACCGCGACGAGCTGGACGATCAGATCCACCGAGTGTTCACCGACGCGGGCGACCCCATTCACCGTACCACCAGCGGGCGCGACCTGATGCACCAGCTGGGCCAACCCGCACCGCGGCTCATGTGTTCGCTGGTGCACAAATTTGGCCTGCAGTCGCGCGGGCGCAATGAGGCCCAGTTCGAGCAGTTCATCCAGGACCTGCAGGCCGCGCCCAGCCCGGTGCTGGGCGAGTTGTTTGTGTTTGTGGATGAATGCCACCGCACGCAGAGCGGCCGGCTGCACCGGGTCATGAAGGCACTGATGCCCAACGCGGTGTTCATCGGTTTTACGGGCACGCCGCTGCTGAAAGAAGACAAGTCGACCAGCCTGGAGCTGTTTGGCGGCTACATCCACACCTACAAGTTCAGCGAAGCGGTGGAGGACGGCGTGGTGCTGGACCTGGCTTACGAGGCGCG
>CALRZF020000171.1:0-7995 GCA_943372585.1 Ramlibacter sp. 2FC
TCCTTCTTGAGGGCTCGCACCACGCGGGGTACCAGGCCATCAGGATTCAGCGCCTCCTTGCCGTCAGGTGTTTTCAGCGCCGGGTCGATGACCGGGAACAGTGCCATGACCGGAATGCCCAGGTCGACGCATTCCCTTGCCACGGGCAGCAGCAGGTCCAGGCTCAGGCGTTCAACGCCCGGCATGGACGCCACCGCTTCGCGGCGGCGCTCGCCGTCCAGCACGAACACCGGGTAGATCAGGTCGTGGGGCGTGAGCGCATGTTCGCGAACCAGGTTGCGTGTGAAATCGTCGCGGCGCAGGCGCCGGGGACGGCCATGGGGGAAGGGGGCGTGCAGGCTCATGGGGAAAATTGTGCCTGATTGATGCGCTCAGGGACATCTGCACTGCGCGCAGCGCTTCTCACCACCGTTCTGTCTGATGGCACGCCGTTGCCAAAACTGTCACAGTCCAGACAGGTAAAGGACGCTTTCCCCCTTGAAACCGACCGCCCGGTTTGTTAAATTAGCCGTGGGCGGTTCGCCGCTCCCCGCTTTTCCTCCCTGAGCGGGTGCCTTAATGTGTGACAGCAAAAAGGCTTCCCACCCCAGCCCAGTGCTGGGGTTTTTTTTGGCCGCACCAGAATGCCCCCACTACACTCGGACGCATGCTCTGGATCAAAGCCCTCCACATTGTTTTTGTCGCGAGCTGGTTCGCCGGCCTGTTTTACCTGCCGCGCATCTTTGTGAACCTGGCCATGGTCGCGCCTGAGTCCATTGCCGAGCGCGAACGGCTGCTGCTCATGGCGCGCAAGCTGCTGCGCTTTACCACCTTGCTGGCCGTGCCGGCCCTGGCGCTCGGGCTGTGGCTCTGGCTGGCGTACGGCATCGGGCGCGGCCCGGGCAATGGCTGGATGCATGCCAAGCTGGGCGTGGTGTTGCTGGTGATTGGCTACCACCATGCCTGTGGCGTGTTGCTGCGCAAGTTCGCGGCGGGCGCCAACCGGCATAGTCACCGGTGGTACCGCTGGTTCAACGAGGCCCCCGTGCTGCTGCTGCTGGCAGCCGTGGTGCTGGTGGTCGTCAAGCCCTTCTGAGCCGGACACCGGGCCCGTGCAACACAAAACATCCGCCTGGCCCCTGGCGCTTATTTATGCGGTGCTGGTGGTGTATGCCAGCCTTTACCCGTTTGACGGCTGGCGCAACCAGGGCATTGCGCCCTGGGCCTTCCTGGCCAGCCCGCTGCCCAAGTACTGGACTGGCTTTGATGTAGCGGCCAATGTGGCGGGTTATGTGCCATTGGGGGTGCTGCTTGCGCTGAGCGCGATGCGCCGGGGCGGCGGCACCCAGGTTCGTGCCGTATTGCTGGCGACCAGTGCGGCGCTGGCGCTGTCACTGGCGATGGAAACGCTGCAAAGCTACTTGCCGGTACGGGTGGCGTCCAACGTTGACCTGGCGTTGAATGTGGCGGGCGCCTGGCTGGGCGCGCTGGCAGCCTGGGTGCTGGAGCGCATGGGCGCGATTGACCGCTGGAGCCGCTTTCGTGAACGCTGGTTTGTCGAAGACGCCCGTGGCGCCCTGGTGCTGCTGGCGCTGTGGCCCGTGGCGTTGTTGTTTCCGGCGTCCGTGCCATTCGGCCTCGGGCAGGTGCTTGAACGGCTGGAGGCTGCGCTGGCCGAGTGGCTGGCGGACACGCCGTTCCTGGACTGGATGCCGGTGCGCGAGATCGAACTGCAGCCCCTGGTACCGGGCGTCGAACTGTTGTGCGTGATGCTGGGCGCCCTCATTCCCTGCCTGCTGGCGTACTGCGTGGTGCGCACCGCGGGGCGGCGCCTGCTGGTCATGCTGTCGGCGCTGGCTGTGGGGGTACTGGCCACGGCCCTGTCGGCCGCGTTGAGCTGGGGTCCGGTGCATGCCTGGGCCTGGCTGAGTGCACCGGTGCGCGCGGGGCTGGTGGCCGGCCTGGTGCTGGCCCTGCTGGCGCTGCCGCTGCCGCGCCGGGGCTGCGCCGCCGTGCTGCTGCTGGCGCTGGCCGTGCACCTGAGCCTGCTGAACCAGGCGCCTGCCAGTGCGTACTTCACGCAGACGCTGCAAACCTGGGAGCAGGGGCGCTTCATCCGCTTCAACGGCTTGGCGCAATGGCTGGGTTGGCTCTGGCCCTACGCCGCGACGGCCTATGTGCTGCTGCGCCTGTCGCGCCGTGAGCCCAAAAACTAGAATCACTCCATGACCGAGCCGCATTCCTACTACGAGCGCCACATCTTCTTCTGCCTGAACGAGCGCCAGAACGGCGAAGACTGCTGTGCCAACCACCATGCCAAGGAAGCCTTTGACCGCTGCAAGGCCCAGGTCAAGGCGGCCGGCCTTGCCGGGCCGGGCCAGGTTCGCGTCAACAAGGCGGGGTGCCTGGACCGCTGCGCGGGCGGCCCCGTGGCCGTGGTGTACCCCGAGGCTGTCTGGTACACCTTTGTGGATGGCAACGACATCGACGAAATCGTCGAGTCGCACCTGAAAAACGGCAAAGTCGTTGAGCGACTGCTGACGCCCGCGCACCTGGGCCGCTGAAGCCGTGAATTCCCAGACGCAAAAGCTCACGCTGCAAGGCGGCGCTGGCGCTGTAGAGGCGTTGCGCGACGAACCAGCTGACGGCACGCCGGCAAAGGGCGTGGCCGTGATTGCCCATCCGCACCCCTTGTTTGGCGGCACCATGGACAACAAGGTCGTGCAAACACTGGCACGGGCGTTTACGCAGTGCGGTTGGGCCGCGGTGCGCTTCAACTTTCGTGGTGTGGGCGCCAGCGCGGGCGTTCATGACGAAGGGCGTGGTGAATGTACCGACCTGTTGCAGGTGGTGCAGGCCGTGGCGCCGCAGGGGCCCATTGCACTGGCGGGATTTTCATTCGGTGCCTATGTGACCTGCGGCGCCATTGCGGCGCTGTGGCCGCAACGCGCCATGGAAAAAATCGTGCTGGTCGGTACCGCAGCCTCGCGTTTTGACGTGCAACCCCTGCCTGGCGAGGCGCACGAGCGTGCCCTTGTCGTTCACGGCGAGCAGGACGATACCGTGGCACTGGCGTCGGTCATGGACTGGGCGCGCCCGCAGTCGCTACCTGTTACGGTTGTACCGGGTGGCGGGCACTTCTTTCACGGACAATTGCCGCTTCTGAAAAATCTGGTGGTCCGCCACCTTCGCTCCTGAACCTTCCCGAATGAAACGTCTACTGCAGGCGCTGTGCGCGCCCCTTCTGGCAACGCTATGCTTCGCCGCTTTCGCCCAGTCGCCCCAGCCTCCCGAAATTGCCGCCCGCAGCTATTTGCTGATGGACCTGACCGCCAACCAGCTGCTGGCCGCGAAAGAAATCGATTCGCCTGTCGAGCCCGCGTCGCTGACCAAGCTGATGACCCAGTACCTGGTGTTTGATGCGCTCAAGGCAAAGAAGATCGACCTCAAGCAGGCCCTGCCGGTGAGCGAGCGCGCATGGCGCATGCCGGGCTCACGCATGTTCATCGATCCCAAGATGAAAGTGCCGGTGGACGACCTGATCAAGGGCATGGTGGTGCAATCGGGCAACGATGCCACCGTGGCCTTGGCCGAAGGCGTGGGCGGTACGGTAGAGCGGTTCGTGCAACTCATGAACGAGCAGGCCAAGGTGTTGGGCATGAAGTCCACCACTTACAGGAACCCCGAGGGCCTGACCGAAGCCGGCCACACGACCACCGCGCGTGACCTGTCCATCCTGGCCACGCGGCTCATGCAGGACTTCCCTGAGTACATGAGCTACTACGCGATCAGGAAATACCGCTACGAAGGCACCCCGGCTGCCAACGACACCAACCGCAACCTGCTGCTGTTTCGCGACCCCTCGGTGGACGGCCTGAAAACCGGGCACACCGAGGCGGCGGGTTACTGCCTGGTGGCCACCGCGCGGCGCGACTACCCCAACCTGGCCCCGGGCGGGCGCCGCCTGCTGTCCATCGTGCTGGGTACAGCCAGCGAAAATGCCCGGGCCAATGAGTCCCAGAAGCTGCTGAACTGGGGCTACACCGCTTTTGAGGCTGTCAAACTGTTCGATGCCAACCAGCCAGTCGCCACGCCAGCAGTCTGGAAGGGCGCGGCAAGCACGGTCAAGCTGGGGCGCCCGACTGCCATCGTCGTGGCCGTGCCGGCTGGAACGGCGGGGCGCATCAAGACCCAGGTAGCCCGGCCCGACCCGCTGGTGGCTCCTTTTGCCAAGGGCCAGGCCGTGGGCACGCTGAAGGTACTTGCCAATGAGCAGCCCTTGCTGGACGTGCCTTTGGTCGCGCTGGAAGCGGTCGATCAAGCCGGTTTGCTGGGTCGCGCCTGGGACGGAATCCGCCTCTGGATCAAGTAGCCCGAAGTAAGCGAATACTGACTTTTAGCCGCCTGGATTGCGGGATATCCCGCAGAAGGCTATACTGGAAGGCTTTTCCGCTTTTGGGGCGGGGAAGTTTCTCAAATTTTTGACGTTTTAGGGACGTTTTTCAATGCCAACCATCAATCAACTGGTGCGTCAGGGGCGCGAGGTCGAAAAGACCAAGTCCAAAAGCCCTGCGATGCAAAATTCACCGCAGCGTCGCGGTGTGTGTACCCGTGTGTACACCACGACGCCGAAGAAGCCGAACTCGGCTCTGCGTAAAGTCGCCAAGGTCCGTCTGACCAATGGCTTTGAAGTCATCTCCTACATCGGCGGCGAAGGCCACAACCTGCAGGAACACAGCGTGGTGCTGGTTCGTGGCGGTCGTGTCAAGGACTTGCCCGGTGTGCGTTACCACATCGTCCGCGGTTCGCTGGATCTGCAAGGCGTGAAAGACCGCAAGCAGTCACGCTCCAAGTACGGTGCAAAGCGCCCGAAAAAGGCTTAATCAAACTGTCGTTCAAAGGTGCTTGAATCGCCCTGGCAGGCGAATGCAAGCGTAGTGACCCGCTGTTGGGTCGAGTAAGTGAGAGTTCTGAATGGCTCTCGCGGCACCTGCCAAAGCGGTGCCAACTGAAGCAAAGAGGTGAAAAATGCCACGTCGTCGCGAAGTCCCTAAACGTGAAATCCTGCCGGATCCCAAGTTCGGCAATGTCGAGCTCTCCAAGTTCATGAACGTGATCATGGAAGGCGGCAAGAAAGCTGTTGCCGAGCGCATCATTTACGGTGCCCTCGACTTCATCGAGAAGAAGAACCCCGGCAAAGACCCGGTGGAAGCCTTCACCATGGCCATCAACAACGTGAAGCCCATGGTTGAAGTGAAGTCCCGCCGTGTCGGCGGTGCCAACTACCAGGTGCCCGTTGAAGTGCGCCCGGTCCGCCGCCTGGCCCTGTCCATGCGCTGGATCAAGGAAGCCGCCCGCAAGCGCGGCGAAAAGTCGATGGCCCTGCGCCTGGCCAACGAGTTGATGGAAGCCACGGAAGGCCGTGGCGGTGCCATGAAGAAGCGTGACGAAGTGCACCGCATGGCCGAGGCCAACAAGGCCTTCAGCCACTTCCGCTTCTAAGAATCGTCCCCATCTGAAGTGCGAGCCCGCCACGAGCGGGCCGTACTGTTTTAACGAAAGATCATCATGGCCCGCAAAACGCCTATCGAGCGCTATCGCAACATTGGTATCTCGGCTCACATCGACGCCGGTAAAACCACGACCACCGAGCGCATCCTTTTTTACACCGGTGTGAACCACAAGATCGGCGAAGTGCACGATGGCGCTGCCACCATGGACTGGATGGAGCAGGAGCAAGAGCGTGGCATCACGATCACGTCCGCCGCCACGACCTGTTTCTGGAAGGGCATGGACCTGTCGTTCCCCGAGCACCGCATCAACATCATTGACACCCCGGGCCACGTTGACTTCACCATCGAGGTGGAGCGTTCCATGCGCGTGCTCGACGGCGCCTGCATGGTGTACTGCGCCGTGGGCGGCGTTCAGCCCCAGTCGGAAACCGTCTGGCGCCAGGCCAACAAGTACAAGGTGCCGCGTCTGGCATTCGTCAACAAGATGGACCGTACCGGCGCCAACTTCTTCAAGGTCTATGACCAGATGCGTCTGCGCCTGAAGGCCAACCCCGTGCCTATCGTGATCCCGATCGGCGCCGAGGAAAACTTCACCGGCGTGGTGGACCTGCGCAAGATGAAGGCCATCATCTGGGACGAAGCCTCCCAGGGCATGAAGTTCACCTTCGAGGAAATCCCGGCCGACCTGGTGGAATCCGCCAAGGAATGGCGCGAGAAGATGGTTGAAGCCGCTGCCGAAGCCTCTGAAACCCTCATGAACAAGTACCTTGAAGAAGGTGACCTGACCGAAGAGGAAATCACGCTGGGTCTGCGCACCCGCACCATCGCTGGTGAGATCCAGCCGATGCTGTGTGGCACTGCGTTCAAGAACAAGGGTGTGCAGCGCATGCTGGACGCCGTGATCGAACTCATGCCTTCTCCGGTGGACATTCCCCCCGTCAAGGGCACGGACGAAGACGAGCAGGAAACCAGCCGCAAGGCCGACGACAACGAGAAGTTCTCGGCGCTGGCCTTCAAGCTGATGACCGACCCGTTCGTGGGTCAACTGACCTTTGTGCGCGTCTATTCCGGCGTGCTGACCAAGGGCGACAGCGTCTACAACCCGATCCGCGGCAAGAAGGAGCGCATCGGCCGTATCGTGCAGATGCACGCGAACAACCGCCTGGAAGTGGACGAAATCCGCGCCGGCGACATCGCTGCCTGCGTAGGTCTGAAGGACGTGACCACGGGTGAAACCCTGTGCGACCCGGCCTCCATCGTGATGCTGGAGCGCATGGTGTTCCCTGAGCCCGTGATTGCCCAGGCTGTTGAGCCCAAGACCAAGGCTGACCAGGAAAAGATGGGCATCGCCCTGAACCGCCTGGCCCAGGAAGATCCGTCGTTCCGCGTGCGCACCGACGAGGAGTCCGGCCAGACCATCATCGCCGGCATGGGCGAGCTCCACCTTGAAATCATCGTGGATCGCATGAAGCGTGAATTTGGCGTGGAAGCCAACGTGGGCAAGCCGCAAGTGGCTTACCGCGAAACCATCCGCAAGACGGTGGAAGAAGCCGAAGGCAAGTTCGTGCGCCAGTCCGGCGGCAAGGGCCAATATGGCCACGTCGTTCTCAAGCTTGAGCCCAATGAACCCGGCAAGGGCATCGAATTCGTCGACGCCATCAAGGGCGGTGTGGTTCCCCGTGAATTCATCCCGGCCGTGGAAAAGGGCATCAACGAAGCTGTGACGCAGGGTGTGCTGGCCGGTTACCCGGTCGTGGACGTCAAGGTCACGCTGCACTTCGGTTCGTACCACGACGTGGACTCGAACGAACTGGCCTTCAAGATGGCCGCCATCTTTGGTTTCAAGGAAGGCGCCAAGAAGGCCGGTCCGGTCATTCTGGAGCCGATGATGTCCGTCGAGGTGGAAACGCCTGAAGACTACGCCGGCAACGTGATGGGCGACCTGTCGTCACGCCGCGGCATGGTGCAGGGCATGGACGACATGGTCGGTGGCGGCAAGGCCATCAAGGCAGAAGTGCCCCTGTCTGAAATGTTCGGCTACTCGACCACGCTGCGCTCGATGTCGCAAGGCCGCGCCACGTACACGATGGAGTTCAAGCACTACGCTGAAGCTCCGCGCAACGTGGCGGAAGCCATCGTTGCAGCGCGCGCGAAGTAAACGAAACACCCCCGAGGCGGCGTTGCCGCCTCCCCCTCAAGGGGGCATCACCAGCGGCCCGGCAAAGCCGGTTCCGCGGTGATTGCTGGAAAATAGTTCTGTCTTTGGCGCCCTTTTTGGGGTTGGCCCGCTTCCCGTGGCGAGGCCTTTGCTGGAGACGTTAAACAGTCACGGGCAATGCTCTTTGGAGATTTTGAAATGGCAAAAGGAAAATTCGAACGTACCAAGCCGCACGTGAACGTGGGCACGATTGGCCACGTTGACCATGGCAAGACGACGCTGACGGCGGCGATCACGACGGTGCTGTCGAGCAAGTTCGGCGGCGAAGCCAAGGCGTACGACCAG
>CALRZF020000172.1:0-7964 GCA_943372585.1 Ramlibacter sp. 2FC
GCGTTCCAGCGTCGCGTCGTGCATGAGAAACACCACACCGTCCGCCGACAGCTTGGCGTCGCACTCAAACATGCGGTAGCCATGCGCCGCACCCAGGCGAAACGCCGCCAGCGTGTTCTCAGGCGCCAGCTTGCCGGCGCCGCGGTGGGCGATCCAGCGCGGGTAGGGCCAGGGATTCAGGGGAGAAGAGATGTGGGAAGAAGTCATGCAGGAGAAGGGCGACATTGTTGTCACCGACTGGTCGAAACCGCCGGATCGAACACAAACTCAGTGCTGGTTGCCGTTTGCAAGCGCGCGAAGCTGGCGCTTCGCTTGCTCCCAGGGGACGCCTTGGCCCTGGGTCATCTCGCGGCGCCGTTGAGCCAGCACCTGGGCATGCCAGGCGGGGCTTGGGTCATGGTTGGGGTCATGGCTGAGTGAGTCCCACAGGGCTTCCATGGCGGCGAGCCTCTCGGGCAATGGCAGGCGGGCGTAGTCGGTGGTTTGCATGGTGGCGCTCCGGCTGGATGTCAGCGAAGCATCATCCTAGCAAACCCCTGCCGGGCGAAGGTCAGATCCGTTTGCCGCTGGCCGCGTCAAACCAGTGCACGCGGCCCTCGCGCGGCGCAGCGTAGATGATGCTGTCCGGCGCCGGGATGGCGGTGCCTTCTTCGCTTCGCACAATGACCTGCTCATCGCCCAGGCGGGTGTAGATCAGGCGTTCAGCGCCCAGCAGTTCCGTCGTCTCTACACGCAGCTCCCAGCCGGTGGGGCCGATGTCCAGGTGCTCGGGGCGCACGCCCAGGATGGTGCCTGCACGGCCGCCGGGGGCGTTTTTCAGCAGGTTCATGGGCGGCGAGCCGATGAAGCTGGCCACGAAGGTGGACGCCGGGGTGTGATACACCTCTTCGGGCGTGCCGAACTGCTCCATCACGCCGGCGTTCATGACGATCATGCGCTGGGCCAGCGTCATGGCCTCGACCTGGTCGTGCGTGACGAACAGGCTGGTGATGCCCAGCTCACGGTGCAGCTTCTGGATCTCAAGCCGGGTTTGCGCGCGCAGCTTGGCGTCCAGGTTGCTCAGGGGCTCGTCAAACAGGAACACCTGGGGCTGGCGCACGATGGCACGGCCCATGGCCACGCGCTGGCGCTGGCCGCCTGACAGTTCGCGCGGCTTGCGGGCCAGCAGGTGGCCCAGCTCCAGGATCTTGGCGGCCTTGTCCACGCGCTGCTTGATCTCGTCGATGGGCATCTTCTTGATCTTCAGGCCGTAGGCCATGTTCTCAAAGACGCTCATGTGCGGGTACAGCGCGTAGTTCTGGAACACCATGGCGATGTCGCGCTCGGCCGGTTCCAGGTCATTGACCACGCGATTACCGATGGAGATTTCACCGCCAGAGATTTCCTCCAAGCCTGCCACCATGCGCAGCAGCGTGGATTTGCCACAGCCCGAGGGGCCCACGATCACGATGAACTCGCGGTCGGCGATGTCGGCGTTCACGCCGTGGATCACCTGCAGTTCCGTCTTGCCTTTGCCGTACTTCTTGACGACGTTCTTGAGTTGGATTGAAGCCATTTATTTTTCCGTATCAACCAGGCCCTTGACGAACCACTTTTGCATGAGCATCACCACGATGGCGGGCGGCAGCATGGCCAGGATGGCGGTGGCCATGACCACGTTCCATTCGATGTAGGCCTCGCCGAAGATCAGGCGCTTGATGCCCATGACGATGGGGTACATGGATTCGTCGGTCGTGACCAGCAGCGGCCACAGGTACTGGTTCCAGCCATAGATGAACTGGATGACGAACAGCGCGGCCATGGAGGTCTTGGACAGCGGCAGCAGCACGTCCTTGAAAAAGCGCATGGGCCCGGCGCCGTCCATGCGCGCGGCCTCCACCAGCTCGTCGGGCACCGTCATGAAGAACTGCCTGAACAGGAAAGTGGCCGTGGCCGACGCGATCAGCGGAACCGTCAGGCACGCCATGCTGTTGAGCATGCGCAGGTCGGAGATCACCTCATAGGTCGGGCCAATGCGCACCTCTACCGGCAACATCAGCGTGACAAAGATCATCCAGAACACGATGTTCTTGAACGGGAAGCGGAAGTACACGATGGCAAACGCAGACAGCAGGGAAATCGCGATCTTGCCGATGGCAATGATCAGCGCGCTGGCCAGGCTGATGCCCATCATCGGCAGCGCCGGTGCGACCGTAGCGCCGGCCTCGGTCTTGCCGCCGAACAGCGCAAAGCGGTAGCTCTCGACGATGTTGTTGCCCGGCATCAGCGAGATGGGGTTGCTGGACAGGATCTGCTGGGCCGTCTGCGTCGAGCCGATAAAGGTCACGTAGATCGGAAAGAAAACCACGACGACCCCCAGGATGAGGACCGCGTGCGAGATGAAATCAAGAATGGGGTTGCGCTGGATCATGGTGGCCGCCTAGTAGTGCACCTTCTTCTCGACAAACTTGAACTGGATGACGGTCAGTGCGATCACGATCACCATCAGCACCACGGACTGCGCGGCCGAGCCGTTGATGTCCATGGCCTTGAACCCGTCGTAATACACCTTGTAGACCAGGATGGAGGTGTCCTTGCCGGGGCCGCCGTTGGTGGCTGCGTCCACGATGGCAAAGGTTTCAAAGAAGGCATGCACGACGTTGATGACCAGCAGGAAGAACGTGGTGGGCGACAGCAGCGGGAACACGATGCTCCAGAAGCGCTTCCAGGGCGTGGCGCCGTCAATGGTGGCCGCTTCGATCAGCGAGTGCGGGATCGACTGCAGGCCGGCCAGGAAGAACAGGAAGTTGTAGGAGATGTATTTCCAGATGGACGCCATCACGATCAGCGCCATGGCGTGGTTGCCGTTGAGCACGTGATCCCATTCAAGGCCCACGGCATGCAGCGCATATCGGATCACGCCGTAAGGCGAGGCAAACATCATGAGCCACAGCACACCTGCCACGACCGGCGCGACGGCGTAGGGCCAGATCAGCAAGGTCTTGTACAGGCCGGCTGCGCGAACCACGCGGTTGGCCATCACCGCCAGCAACAAGGCCAGCGTCAGGCCCCCTACGGCCACCAGGGCCGAGAAGATCGCGGTGATGCGAAACGAATCCAGGTAGGACGGGTCGGCGAAAAGCCGCTTGAAATTGTCCAGACCGACGAATTCGCGGGTGGCGCCAAAGGCGTCTTCCTGCAGCACGCTCTGGTACAGCGCCTGGCCGGCAGGCCAGAAAAAGAACACCAGGATGACCAGCATCTGGGGTGCGATCAGCGCCCAGGGCAGCCAGTTGGATTTGAAAGTGACTCGTTTTTCCATGGGAGCCTATAAGAACAAGGCCCTCGTGGGGCCTTGTTTCATTTTTTTGACAGGGGCGCAGTTTACGACTTGTTGGCCTTCTCAAACCGCTCCAGCTGCTCATTGCCACGCTTGACGATGTTGTCCAGCGCTGCCTTGGGCTCCTTGCTGCCCTGCCACACGCCTTCCAGTTCCTCGTCAATGATGGTGCGGATCTGGACAAAATTGCCCAGGCGCACGCCGCGCGACTTGTCGGTGGTCTTGCGGATCATCTGGTTGACCGACACGTCGGCACCGGGGTTCTGCTTGTAGAAGCCGGACTTTTCGGTCAGGTCGAACGAAGCCTTGGTCACGGGCAGGTAGCCGGTGCGCTGGTGGCTGGCTGCGGCTACCTCAGGCTTGGACAGGTAGTTCAGGAATGCGGCCACGGCCTTGTATTCCTCAGGCTTCTTGCCCGACATCACCCAGATGCTGGCGCCGCCGATCACGGTGTTCTGGGGCGCGCCCTGAACGTCCGGGTAATAGGGCAGGGTGCCCGTGCCGTAGCCGAACTTGCCGTTGCGCTTGACGTTGCCGGCCAGAGCCGACGAACCCGTGGCCATGGCGCATTCGCCGGACACGAAGGTGG
The DNA here is from genome assembly GCA_943372585.1 of Ramlibacter sp. 2FC. Taxonomy (GTDB): domain Bacteria; phylum Pseudomonadota; class Gammaproteobacteria; order Burkholderiales; family Burkholderiaceae_C; genus RAM1. The sequence continues at coordinate 3,909 of CALRZF020000172.1, forward strand.
CATCAGCCTTGTTTTCACGGCCCTTGTAGACGAACAGGCCGCTCTTGGCCATGTTGGCCAGGTTTTCAATGTGGCGCACGTGCAGCGGGGTGTTGACCGCCAGGCGGGTGTCGGTGCCGCCAAAGCCGTTGTTCTTGGTCGAGTACAGCACGTTGTGCCAGGCCGAGAAGGACTCCAGCTGCGTCCAGCTGATCCAGCTGGTGGTGAACGGGCACTTGTGGCCCGAGGCCTTCAGCTTGGCGGCGGCCAGGGCCACTTCAGGCCAGGTCGTGGGCGGCTTTTCCGGGTCCAGGCCGGCGGCCTTGAACGCGTCCTTGTTGTAGTGGAACACCGGCGTGGAACTGTTGAACGGGTAGCTCAGCATCTGGCCGTTGGGGGCGGTGTAGTAGCCCGCGACAGCCGGCACGTAAATGCTGGGGTCGAATTTCAGGCCGGCATCGGTCATGACCTTGGCCACGGGAACGATCGCACCCTTGGACGCCATCATGGTGGCGGTACCCACTTCAAACACCTGGATCATGTGCGGGGCGTTGCCGGCGCGGTAGGCGGCGATGCCTGCAGTCATGGATTCAGCGTAGCTGCCCTTGAACGTGGGCGTTACCTTGTAATCCTTTTGGCTTGCGTTGAATTCCTTGGCGAGGTCATTGACCCATTCGCCCAGGGCGCCGCCCATCGAGTGCCACCACTGGACTTCAGTCTGGGCCTGCGCGGGGAAGGCGAGTACAGCGGCCAGTGCGGCAGCGGAAAGTTGCAGTTTCATGAGTTCTCCTGAATTGGATGCGCGAGATTACGATGGATTTGTGACAGACGATTTAATCCACGGTCAAAGCCCCCGACAAGCGGGATTTCCATAAGCCCTTGTCCGGTCATGTCCCCGGGGCGACCGTCAATTGGTGCACTGCGGTAACATCCTCCTTCAGCCGGGGTGCTTTCTGGCTGAGCACAACCAGAAGCCCGATGAACGCTCCCACCACGCTCCAACACCTCATGGCCGCGGTCGACGACGCGCCGCGCCTGCGAGAGATCCCCTACAACTACACCTCGTTCTCGGACCGCGAGATCGTGATCCGGTTGCTGGGCTCCCGTGCGTGGGACGTACTGAACCAGCTGCGCGAGGAGCGCCACACGGGCCGCTCGGCCCGCATGCTGTATGAGGTGCTGGGCGACATCTGGGTGGTGCAGCGCAACCCCTACCTGCAGGACGACCTGCTGGACAACCCCAAACGCCGCCGCCAGCTGGTGGACGCCCTGCACCACCGCCTGTCCGAAGTGGACAAGCGCCGCACACCCGGCACCGACCCCGGGCGCGACGCGCTGGTGGGTGAACTGCTCCAGGCCGCCAATGCCGCCATACGCGCGTTTGACGCCGCATTCACCGAAACGGCCGAGCTGCGCCGACGCGCCCAGCGCCTGCTGGGCAAATTCACCGCGCGCGACAACATCAAGTTTGACGGCCTGAGCCGCGTGTCGCACGTGACCGACGCGACCGACTGGCGCGTGGAATATCCGTTTGTGGTGCTGACGCCTGATACCGAAGCCGAGATGGCCGTGCTGGTGCGCTGCTGTATCGAGCTGGGCCTGACCATCATCCCGCGCGGGGGCGGCACGGGTTACACCGGCGGCGCCATCCCGCTGACCTGGAAGAGCGTGGTCATCAACACCGAAAAGCTCGAAGCCATGACCGAGGTCGAGATGATCTCCATCCCCGGTGTGAGCCATCCCGTGCCCACCGTCTGGACGGAAGCCGGCGTGGTCACGCAGCGCGTGGCCGATGCCGCAGAGCGCGGCGGCTTTGTGTTTGCGGTGGACCCGACCTCGGCCGAGGCGTCGTGCATTGGCGGCAACATCGCCATGAACGCCGGCGGCAAAAAGGCCGTGCTGTGGGGCACGGCACTGGACAACCTGGTGTCGTGGCGCATGGTGACGCCACAGGCGCAATGGCTTGAGGTCACGCGCCTGGACCACAACCTGGGCAAAATCCACGACGCCGAAATGGCGAGCTTTGAGCTCAAGTACTTTGAGGCCGACGGCCGCACCCCGGTGCGCACGGAGCGCCTGGACATCCCCGGCAAGACCTTCCGCAAGGAGGGCCTGGGCAAGGACGTGACCGACAAGTTTCTGAGCGGCCTGCCCGGCATCCAGAAAGAAGGCTGCGACGGCCTGATCACCAGCGGTCGCTGGATCGTGCACCGCATGCCAGCCCACACCCGCACGGTGTGCATGGAGTTCTTTGGCAACGCGCGCGACGCGGTGCCCAGCATCGTGGAGATCAAGGACTTCATGTTCGCCGAGCAGAAGCGCTCCGGTGTGGTGCTGGCGGGCCTGGAACACCTGGACGACCGCTACCTGAAGGCCGTGGGCTACGCCACCAAGAGCAAGCGCGGCGGCCTGCCCAAGATGGTGCTGATCGGTGACATTGCGGGTGACGACGCCGACGCCGTGGCGCGCGTCACATCGGAAGTGGTGCGCATGGCCAATTCGCGCAGCGGCGAAGGCTTTGTGGCCGTGAGCCCCGAGGCGCGCAAGAAGTTCTGGCTGGACCGCAAGCGCACGGCCGCCATCAGCAAGCACACCAACGCCTTCAAGATCAACGAAGACGTGGTGATCCCGCTGCCGCGCATGGCCGAATACACCGACGGCATCGAGCGCATCAATATCGAACTCAGCTTGCGCAACAAGATCCGCCTGGCTGACACGCTGGAATTGTTCTTCACGCGCGGTGAACTGCCCCTGGGCAAGAGCGACGACGCGAGCGAAATCCCGTCGGCCGAGCTGCTGGAAGACCGCGTGGCCCAGGCCGTGGCACTGATACGCGAAGTGCGCGGGCAGTGGCAGGGCTGGCTGGACCAGGTGGACCCGCTGTTTTCGCAACTGCAGGACCACACCCTGCGCGCCAGCTGGAAGACGCAGATCCGCGCGCCGCTGGCCAACATTTTTGCGGGCGACGCCTTCAAGCCGATCCTGGAGGAATGCAACGCCATCCACAAGCGCGTGCTCAAGGGCCGCGTGTGGGTTGCGCTGCACATGCACGCGGGCGACGGCAACGTGCACACCAACATCCCGGTCAACAGCGACGACTATGAAATGCTGCAGACCGCGCATGAGGCGGTCAAACGCATCATGGTGCTGGCCCGTTCGCTGGACGGCGTGATCTCTGGCGAGCACGGCATCGGCATCACCAAGCTGGAATTTCTGACCGACGCAGAGCTGCAGCCATTCACCGACTACAAGAAACGCGTGGACCCCGAGGGCCGCTTCAATAAAGGCAAGCTGCTGCGTGACGCCAGCCCCGACGTGCACGCCGACCTGACCAATGCCTACACGCCCAGCTTCGGCCTGATGGGGCATGAGTCATTGATCATGCAGCAGTCAGACATCGGCGCCATTGCCGACAGCGTGAAGGACTGCCTGCGCTGCGGCAAGTGCAAACCGGTGTGCGCCACCCATGTGCCGCGCGCCAACCTGCTGTACAGCCCGCGCAACAAGATCCTGGCCACGTCCCTGCTGGTGGAGGCTTTCCTGTACGAGGAACAGACCCGCCGCGGTGTGTCCATCAAGCACTGGGAAGAATTTGAAGACGTGGCCGACCACTGTACGGTGTGCCACAAGTGCCTGTCGCCCTGCCCGGTGGACATCGACTTTGGCGACGTGTCCATGAACATGCGCAACCTGTTGCGCAAGATGGGGCAGAAGTCGTTCCGCCCCGGCAACGCAGTGGCCATGTTCTTCCTGAACGCGACCAACCCGCAGACCATCAAGCTCATGCGCGGCGCCATGGTGGACGTGGGCTTCAAGGCGCAACGCCTGGCCAACAAGGTGCTGCGTGTGGCCGCCAGGAAGCAGACCGCCAAGCCGCCGGCGACCGTGGGCACGGCTCCCATCAAGGAGCAGGTGATCCACTTCATCAACAAGAAAATGCCGGCCGGCCTGCCCAAGAAGACCGCGCGTGCGCTGCTGGACATCGAGGACAAGGACTACGTCCCGATCATCCGCAACCCCGGTGCCACCAATGCCGAAACCGAAGCGGTGTTCTATTTCCCCGGCTGCGGTTCCGAG
>CALRZF020000173.1:0-7948 GCA_943372585.1 Ramlibacter sp. 2FC
GCCCGCAAACACCACGGCACCACCGATGATCAACACCCAGCCGACCTGTGCAATGGCTAGCGCCGCATCCCCGGCAGCGCGCAGCACATGGCCGCCGGTCAGGTCCGCGTTCATCGCTGATCCATCAGGTAGGCCGCCATGTCAGCCGCTTCAGCCGGCTGCACGCCCATGGCCGGCATCAGCGTGCCCGGCGCCATCGCCTGCGGCTGGACGATCCATTGCACCAACAGTGCAGTCTGGTTGGGAAAGCGCCCCGCAATGTAGCTGCGCCGGCCATAGCCGGCGAGCGATGACGCCAGCTGCCCCCGCGACCCCGCCACCCCGGGGATGGCATGGCAGCTGCCGCACTGGTATTGCGTCAACAGCACGCGGCCCCGTTCCACGCTGGCGCTCGATGGGGAGGCTGGCGATGTTGTTTCAACCGGTCTTTCACTTGCGCCGCACCCCGCCAGCAGCGCGCAGGCGAGCCACCAGCCAAGGGTGCAGGGCGATTTCATCGGCCTATTCTTACGCGCCGTGGGCGGGCGCTGCGTAAGAATGGACCGCAACATGACACGCCGCACCGTGCTCCTGACCGTGGCCGCAACGCTGGCGGGCACAGCCGTGACCGGGGCCCTTGTGGCCGCCGCCGTCGTATACGGCGGCCTGTACGACGTGGCCTCCACCGGCCAGCACCTGCAGCCCACCTACACGGTGCTGGAGACGGCCATGCGTCAGTCCGTGCGGCTGCGCGCGCGCAACATCGAAACACCGCCGCTGATGGACGAGCGCCGTGTGCTGCAGGGTGCGGGCTGCTTTCGCGACAAATGCGTGCAATGCCACGGCGCGCCCGGCGTCGCGCAAAACGACATCGGCAAGGCCATGCAGCCTGTCCCCGGCCCGCTGGTGGACGCGCGCCGGCATTGGCAGCCGCGTGAGCTGTACTGGCTGACGCGCCACGGCATCAAGATGAGCGGAATGCCCGCGTGGGAATTTCGCCTGACAGAGACCGAGCTGTGGGACGTGGTGGCTTTCATGCAGCGCCTGCCCGACCTGACGGCGCCGCAGTACGCCGCCCTGGTGGCGCGGGCGCCGGCCCCCGCTTGCGGGCGCGAGTTGGCCCCTGCGCCGCTCATGCCTGCCAGCGCCGACCGCGGCCAGCGCGCGCTGTACCAATATGCCTGCAACGCCTGCCACACCATCCCCGGCATCACCGGCCCGAACCCGCATGTAGGCCCGCCACTGGCCGGCATGGCGGGGCGTTCATTGATTGCGGGCACGCTGGCCAACACGCCCGACAACATGGCGCGGTGGCTGAGCCATACACAAGAGATCAAGCCCGGCACCACCATGCCGCAGCTGGGCGTGGTGGAGCAGGATGCGCGCGATATTGCGGCCTACCTGGCCACGCTGGACTGAAGCAGGCCGGGCGGCAGGCTCAGTCGGGCTTTTTGGCCAGCAGGAACAGCAGCGAGCCTGACCCCGCCACCAGCGCCAGCAGCGTGAAGCCCATGCGGTAATTGCCCGTGGCGTCGGCGAACATGCCGGCCACCATGGGGCCCAGCACCTGGCCGATGGCAATGACAAAGGCCGACAGGCCCATGATCATGCCGATGGCCTGCAGCCCGAAATAATCTGCCCGCATGGCCTGCATGAACGGCCCGCGCAGGCCCCAGGCCACGCCGTGCAGCACCGCAAACGCGCCCAGCATGACCGGGTGCACGGCATAGGTCAGCATCAGCAGGCCCGCCATATGCGCCACCATGCAGGCGGCGGCCATGTAGCGCTTTTCCCAGCGGTCGCCCACCAGGGCGCCCAGCAGCAGGCCGCCGGCCTGCGCCACCGTCATGAGCATGATGACCAGCGACGCCTGCGCCAGCGTGTAGCCCAGGCCTTCTTTCATGTGCGAGATGGCGTGCACGTTCACGGCCGTAACCGTCAGCAGCGCAAAACCATGGCCCAGCGCCAGGTACCAGAACGCACGAGTGCGCATGGCCTCGCGGGCGGTGAACTGGCGCTGCACCGGCAATGCCACGGCGGGGGCGTGATCCCCCGTGGCGGTGGGCAAGGCCGTGGGGGCAGGGTGGGCTGCACCGTCCACCAGTTCGCCCACCTCGCCGGGGTGGCGGCGGATCACCCGCGCCAGCGGCAGGCCGCCGGCCAGCATCAAAATGCCCGAGGCAATGGCCGCGTTGCGCCAGCCATAGGTTTGCATCATCCAGCCCACGGCGGGCACGGCCAGCCCGCCCAATGCCAGGCCCAGCCCCATGAGCGACAGCGCGCGCGCCCGGCGGCGCTGGAACCAGTGCACCAGCGTGATCGTCAGGGGAAAGTAGCCCGCGCAGGTGGTGCCCAGCGCAATGAGGACGATGGCACCGTAGAAGCCGCCCACGCTGTCGATCTGGCTCAGCGCCAGAAACCCCAGGCCCATCAGCACCACGCCGATGTGCACCAGCGCGCGCGCGCCAAACCGGTCCACCAGCCAGCCCATGGCCGGGCCCAGCAAGGCGCCCTCAACTGACTGCAGGGCTGCCGCGCCCGACAGGGTGGTCTTGCTCCAGCCGCGCTCTTCAGACAGCACGGCCACATAAGCGCCAAAGGCCTGCATGAACAGGCCGGCATACAGAAACTGGAGGCCAAGGCCGGCGCCGACGATGCGCCAGCCATAGAAAATTTTCACCCGTGGAGCATAGCGCGCGGGCGCGTGGCGACATTCAATCCTTCGTTGTAATGGCCCCCGCAAACAGGGAGCGTCCACCACAATAGGCCGATGGCACGTTTGCTGGTTGCGGTGGTGGGTTGGGTCACGCGGCATCTGTTGATGTTTGCGTTGATCGTGGCCTTGCTGGTGGCCGGCACCGTGGTGCTGGGCCAGTGGCGCGCGCTGGCTGTTGCGGGCAGCCAGGCAGGCGACCTGGCGCGCAGCGCCGAAGCTATCGTGCAAAGCGGTGTGGCCGCGCGCCAGCGACTGGACGCGCGGCTGCCAAAAGACCAGCAACCCGCCAGCTGGCAGCAGCTGGCCGACGGCCTGGACCGCGACCTGCAACTCAGGCAACAGGCGCGCGACCAGCTGCAACAGCAGCACCCGCTGCAGTCGCGCGTACCGGGCAGCGACGCCTACCAGCAGCTGAAAATCCTGGAGCTGGAAATCGGCCTGCTCGAACAAGGTCGCGCCTATGCCGGCGCTGTGCTGGCAACACTGCGCGGCGTGCTGGCCGGTGAAGAAGCCGCCCGGCAAGAAGTGGCCGCCTGTGAGCGCGACGCCGCCGCAGCCGGGCAACGCCTGTATGAAAACCGGCGCGAGCAATGGCAGTTGTCCCAGGACGCACCGCTGGCCTGGCAAATCCCTGGGATGGCGGCGTACCGCCAGATGAAGGCGCTGGAGCAGGCGCAAACGCAACTGGGCGCTGAAGCCGCCACAGCGCAGCAACGCTGCGAAGTGCTGAAGCTGGTGGTGCGCGAAAAAGCGCGCGTGGCCGCTTTCATTGCGCCGTTTGACCCATCCACGAACCCGGCCGACCGGGCTGTGCGCGAGCTGGCCGACGAACGCGAGCGGCTGCAGGCGCGCCGGCAGGACAGCTGGCTCTACAAAGCCATGGGCACGGCTCGGCAGGTGATGCCTGTGGCGGCCGGCATCCTGCTGGCTGCCATCGCGTTGCCCATAGCGATCAAGCTGCTGTTTTACTTTGTGCTGGCGCCTCTGGCCGCGCGCCGCCCGCCCATCTGCGTGCTGCCCGCCGGCGCGGGCGGTGTGGTGGCGGCGCCCGGCGCGCGCATATCGGCGGTGTCGCAGTCGCTGGTGCTGCAGCCTGGCGAAGAGCTGCTGGTCCACCCCGACTACCTGCAAAGCGCGCCGTTGGCCGCGGCCAAATCCACCCGCTGGCTGCTGGACTGGTCCATGCCCTTGACCAGCGTGGGCGCCGGCCTGTATGCGCTGACGCGCGTGCTGCCCCACGGCGCGCAGCCGCTGGTGGTCTCGTCCACCACCGACCCGCTGAGCGAGGTGGGCGTGCTGGATCTGCCCGCAGGCGCCGCGCTGGTGCTGCAGCCGCGCAACCTGGTCGGGGTGGTCAAGCCGCACGGGCAGCCGCTGCGCATCACGCGTCACTGGATGCTGGGCCATCTGCATGCCTGGCTCACGCTGCAGCTGCGCTATGTGGTGTTTCACGGGCCGTGCCGGCTCCTGGTCAAGGGCTGCCGCGGCGTGCGCGTGGAGCCGCCCGATGCCGGGCGCGCCATCAACCAGGACCTGACCGTGGGCTTCAGCGCCCACCTGCACTACGCCACCACGCGCTGCGAAACCTTCGCCGCCTACTGGCTGGGCCAGCAGGCGCTGTTCAACGACCGGTTCGCGGGGGAATCAGGCGTGTGCGTGTACGAGGAGATGGTCTCGCCCCAGCGCAGGACCGGCATCGCCGGGCGTGGGCTGGAGGGCGCAAGCGACGCGGTGCTGAAGGCGTTTGGGGTCTAAGCGCCCCTCGGCCAGGGTCACATCTGGTCGATCGGCGTTGAGCTGGCGGCCACATCCCCCGGCGCGTCCGCCATCGAAAACCGCTCGTTAGTACGCGTGTAAAAACTGGCGCCAAAGCGTCCCACCGGGTGGTAGTCGCGCAGGTTCACGCGCCACGCCTGGGTGTCAATCAGGCCGTCGCGCGCCGCCAGCCACTGGATGCGGCCGATGAAGACGTAGCGGCTGGGTGTTTCCAGCTTTTCGTGCAGCACGCATTCAAAGGCCACCGGTGCCTCCTGAATGCGGGGCGGCTTGACGGTGTGCGAGGCCACGGGCGTGAGCCCCACCTGCGCCAGCTCGCTCACATCCGACGGAAAGCGCTCGCCGCAGGCGTGCATCCTGGCGGCCATCGACTCATCCGGGATGTGCACCACGAACTCGCCGTTGGCCAGGATGTTGGCGGCCGTGTCTTTCAGCTGGCCGTCCTGCAGGCGGTTGATGCTGAGCATGAGGATCGGTGGGTCCTCGCCGATCATGTTGAACATGGAAAACGGGGCGGCGTTGGCCACCCCGGTCGGGCCCAGCGTGGTCGCCAGCGCGATCGGCCGGGGCACGATCAGGCTGGCCATGAGCTTGTAGCGCTGGTAGGTGGTGATGGCCTGGAAATCAACTTCGGTCATGGTGGGGCATTCTGGGGCAGAACGCACCAATCCGGGTCAGGCGATCACCTCCACCTTGGCGCGCTTGGCCACGGCCGTCCACGACGTGATCTGCGACTTGATCAGACCCGTGAATTCATCGCCCACCACCGGGGTCTTGCGCGCAAACGTCTGCAGGTCGTCCAGACGCGACGCAATGTCGGGTTTGGCCAGGATCTCGGGGATCAGCGCGGTGAGCTTCTGGGCGATGGGCGCAGGCAGGCCCTTGGGCGCCGACAGGCCCAGCCACTGCGACCCGGTGAGCGACGGGTAACCCAGCTCGGCAAAGGTGGGAATGTTCGGCAGGGCCGGCAGCCGGCTGGGGGTGGACACCGCCAGCGCCCGCACCGTGCCGCCCTTGAGCTGCGCGACGTTGGTGGTCACCGGGTCAAACACGCTGTCGATCTGGCCGCCGTACAGGTCCTGCATGGCGGGGGCACTGCCCTGGTAGGGCACGTGGTCATGCTCGGGCGCGGGGCCTTCGATCTTCAGCAGCTCGCCGTACAGGTGGTTGGCCGAGCCGATGCCCGAGGTGCCGTAGCGCACCGGCTTGGTCTTGGCGGCGGCCACGTATTGCGCCAGTGTCTGGTAGGGCGACTGCGGGCGCACCAGCAGCAGCATGGGTGCTTCCACCAGCAGCCCCAGATGGGTGAAGTCGTTCACCGGGTCAAACGGCATGGTCTTGCGGGTGGCCGTGGCATAGACATGCACCGAGGCGTGGCTGACCAGCAGCGAATAGCCGTCGGCCGCCTGGCGCGACACAAACTCGGTGCCGATCAGCCCGCCCGCGCCGGCCTTGTTGTCCACCACCACAGACTGGCCCAGCGCCTGCCCCAGGTGCGGCGCCATCAGCCGCGCGACCGTATCGACCAGCCCGCCCGGCGGGTACTGCACGTACAGCTTGATCGGCTGGCGCGAGGGCCAGGCGCTTTGCGCATGGACCCAGGGGGCGGTGATCGGGGCGGTGAGGGCGGCCGCGCCGGCGGCGAGAAGGTCACGACGTTTCATGGGATGTCTGCTCCAGTGGTTGCTAAGGGACTGCGAGCCGCCTAGCAGGAACGGTGCCAGGCCGTACCGACCTACCTATACTTCAGTCTGTTGCAAAATTTTTGCGATATGCGCTGTACGCAGCAGGAGCACCCCACATGGCAACCATTCCCTGGCACGAGACATGGATGCGCGACACGTATTCGTTCGCGGATGCCCGAAGCGACAAGTTCAAGGCCGTGGACCTGGCCATCTTCATCCACGACAGCGACCGGTCTGAAGAAGCGCGCCAGCGGATCAAGCAGGCGCTGGACGCCTACATCTTTGACCACAAGCGCCGCGGCAAAGACTGGACCAAGAGCGTGCGCAACAAGAAGGGCGCGGTCACCAACCTGTACCGCGCCGTCAACGACCTGGACGCGCGCGCCCTGACTGAGGCCGACCTGGCCGCCATCAACGCGGCGGTGGAGCTGCAGCAGGCGGCCCTAAAGACCATGTTCCAGGGCAAGCGGCTCAGCCTTCGCAGCCTGAACAAGAAACGCCATGCCGACGGCGTGAAAAACCTGGTGCTGGGCGCGCAGAGCACGGCGGCCAACATCCGCGACCTGAGCCTCACGCGGTCCAGCGCGCAGGCCACGACCACGGTGAACGTGGTGGCCGGCACCGCCGTCACCGACAAATTCAAGGAACTGGTCAAGACCGTCTGCGGCGCGCTGGACCCCGAGATGGTCATGCGCGAGCTGGGCCTGGGCAGCGTGACCGACTTTGCCAAGAGCATGGCACCCGCGCTGGGCATCATTGCGTCGGCCAGCGACACGGCCGTGGGGCTGTGCAAGATCGCCTACCAGACCTGGTCGGCGTCCAGCATGCGTGAGGCGTCCACCTGGACGCTGGCGCCGGGTGACCCGCTGGCGGCATTCCATGCGCTGGAGACATTGCTGGACCGCGAGATCAACTCCACCATTGCCACCACCGCCATTGCCGGCGCGGCGTTCTCGGCCAAGATGCTGTGCGGCGCGCTGGACCTGGGCGCGGCCAGTGGCCCGGCCATCGGCCTGGCGGAGACCATTGCCAAGTCGATCCAGAAGATCACGGAATTTGTGCGTGATGCCCTGGAGGTGGAAAAGGGCAACGCGCTGCTGGACCGCGGTGATTTCGGCATCGGCCTGTTCCAGACCTGCCCGATTCTGGGTTGCTATTTCCTGGTGGTGCAGGACCACAGCACCATCATCAACATGGCCGTGGCGGATTACGGCACGGCCAACTGGAAGATGGATGTGGAACGCATGATGGCCGCCGCGCGCCCCGTGCTGGCCAAGTCGGCCGAGTTCGTGCGCGCATCGCCCTGGGAAATCGCGGGCATGGAAAACCAGAAGGGCATCAAGCAGGTGGCCTGGGACAAGATGACCGCCACCGAAAAAGCGGCCAACCTCAAGCAGCACGTGATCGACGGCCTGGTGGATGCCGTGTCGTCCGACAAGCCCGCCACGACCGTGACCGTGGACAAGTCGCGCATCGTCGGCTTTGGCAGCGAGAACCCGCCCCCGCCCAGGCTGGAGCGCTCAGGCGGGCGCATCGTGCCCCCGCCGATCCCGCCGCGGCCGGTGCGCAAGGTGGCTGTGCCGGTAGAGCAGCCGCCGGTGCTGCCGGTGCGGCCTGTGGCGCCTGAAGTGGTGGCTGCGGCGGCATCTGCCGGGCCGATCTCGCTGGGGCAGTTTGCGCAGCAGAACCGGGCGGCATTGCCCACGCGTGTTGAGTAAACCAGGGCGCGGGCAGTGCGGCACCGCGCGCAAGGCTGTGGGTGGGGCCGTCGGCGCTTCACTTTGGCGCCCCT
>CALRZF020000174.1:0-7914 GCA_943372585.1 Ramlibacter sp. 2FC
TGCCCACCTCGGTCAGCCATTTTCCCAAAGTCGAAAAGCTCACCGACATGGGCGACGGCGTGTACAAGTGGGAGATGGAAAAGGTCGGCACCGCGCAGGTGAACATCCAGACCGTTTACGCCAGCAAGTACGTGAACGACAAGGCCAAGGGCACCGTCAAGTGGACGCCGGTGAAGAACATCGGCAACGCCCAGGTCGGCGGCAGCTGGAAGGTCACCGACAACAAGGGCAAGTCCACCGCGATTGAGCTGAAGATCAAGGGCACCGTGGAAGTGCCCCTGCCCGGCCTGATGAAGATGGTGGTGGCGCCGGTGGTCGAAGGCGAATTCGAGAAGCTGGTGGACAAATACATCGCCAATCTCATCAAGAAGTTCGGCGGCGAAGTCGAATAAGCCTTCTCTTCAATCGATGGGCCGCGTCAGGTAAACCGCCTCTCGCCCCACAATCGCCCGCCGCGCGGGCATGAAGATGGTGCAGTCGTCGCACGGCGCGCGGATTTCTTCCGCGCCGTCTGTGGCGATCAGCTCCCCTTTGGCAAACACCTCAAAGCCCTGCACCGGCCGCGTGAAGCGGAATTCAGGCGTCTTGATCATGCAGGTTTGCAGCAGCTCAAAACGCCGCTGCGCAGCGGGCGCCGGCCCGGCGTCGCGTTCCATCAGTCCGAAATGCGCAATGAAGTCGCGCGCCACCGCCACAGCCAGGTCGCTGGCCGAGCGGCTGAAGTGCTGGCCGCATTCGGCCACCAGTGCCACACCTGAACCCGATGCCTGAGCGAACCTGCCGTATTCAATCAGCGGCGTGCCTGAACCCAGGCCGCCCGGCATGACAAAGTGAACCGAAGGCCGGCCGATGGCCAGCGCAGCCCGCGCATTGCGTTCAAACGCCGGGTACACCCAGAACGGCACCACGTCGGCGTTGGTGGAATGCAGGTCCAGCACATGGTCGGCGGCGTCCACCACGGGCCGCAGTTCGCGCGCCCGGCGCAGCTCGGGGCTGTCTTCAGTACCGTCCAGCCACTGGGGCGACCAGATGCGGTTGAGGTTGTGCACGATCTGCCGGCTGTCAAAGGGGTGAGTGGCGTCAAACGACTCGTACGCGGCCACGTTGGCAAAGCTGATGGTCAGCACGCCCACGGTCGGACGCACCCCTGTATCCAGCAGGTGCGTGGCCGCCGTCATGCCGCAAAACTCGTTGCCGTGGGTCAGCGCATTGACCAGCACATGCGGGCCGGGGCGGCCTGAATCAAAACGGTGCACGTAGTCCACGCCCGTGTTGCCGCGGCGGTAGGCCGACAGGTCACGGGGCAGGACTTCAAACGCCGGCAGGGGCTCATTCATGGGTTTCCTTTCCAACAGGGCGTCACTGATCTCAGGCGCAAGCTTAGGCGGAAATTTCCTACGCCTGCGTGCGGCGGATGGGTGCACACTGGTAGCCATCATCCATGAAAGGAAACCGGCATGCAGGTTCAAATCAACACAAGCAACGGTATCACCAACAACGAATCACTGGAGCGCTGGGCATCTGAACACCTGGCGTCTGCGCTACAACGCTACAGCCAGGACATCACCCGTGTGGAAGTGCAGCTGAGCGACGAAAACAATGGCACCAAGGGCGCAGCCGACAAGCGCTGCACACTGGAAGCCCGCCTGGCCGCCCACAAGCCGGTAGCCACCACACACCACGCCGAAAACCAGGACCTGGCGTTTCGCGGCGCCACAGACAAACTGCTGCACCTGCTGGAGCACACGCTGGGCAAGCTGGACCACAAGCGCGACCGCGAAACCATCCGCAAGATAGACATCGCAGAACAGCCCTGAACATTCGCTACCATCCCCGTCAGCACGGCAACTGACGGAGGTTTGGCATGGCGATGGATGTGATTGACTACGAGATCCGCGGCGCAGAAATGCAGTTCGTGGAGGTGGAGCTGGACCCGGGCGAGGCCGCTATCGGCGAAGCCGGCAGCATGATGTTCATGGACGCAGGCATTGCCATGGACACGGTATTTGGCGACGGCAGCGCGCAGCAGGGCGGTTTTTTCGGCAAGCTCATGGGCGCTGGCAAGCGTCTGGTCACAGGTGAATCATTGTTCACCACCGTGTACAGCAACAATGTGTCTACCAAGCAGCGCGTGGCCTTTGCTGCGCCCTATCCCGGCAAGATTCTGCCCATGGACCTGCGCCAGCTGGGTGGCACGCTGATCTGCCAGAAAGACGCCTTTTTGTGCGCCGCACGCGGCGTGTCGCTGGGCATTGCCCTGCAGCAAAAACTGTCCACCGGCTTCTTTGGCGGTGAGGGTTTCATCATGCAAAAGCTCGACGGTGACGGCCTGGCCTTTGTGCATGCGGGCGGCACGGTGGTCAAGCGCGAACTGGCCCCTGGCCAGACGTTGCTGGTGGACACAGGCTGCGTGGTGGCCTACACGCCCAACGTCAACTTTGAAATCCAGTACGTGGGCAAGATCAAGACGGCCCTGTTTGGCGGCGAAGGCATGTTCTTTGCCAAGATGACCGGCCCCGGCACGATCTGGCTGCAAAGCCTGCCGTTCTCGCGCCTGGCGTCACGCGTGTTTGCAGCGGCGCCCCAGCGCGGCGGCTCGCGTGAAGAAGGCTCGGTGCTGGGTGGCTTTGCCGGCGGCGGGCTGTTGGGCGGCGTGCTGGGCGGGGACGACGAATAAGCAAGCTGGCTCAGGCGGCTGCGGGGCTTTTGAATTCGTTTTCACGCAGCCATTTGGTCGCAATCCACTTTTCGCCCTCTTGCACGGGTGAACCCCCGTGCAGCGTCTTGCTGTCGGGGTGCGGCGTGTCATAGCTGAAGAACACCGCATTGCCGCGGCGCGGGCCCACCTCCAGCCCGATATCGGGGAACACCGTGCCGCCGCCGCGCGCGGGCTCGCTCAGGTACATGACGATGGTGGCAACGCGGTGGCCGCCGCGCTTGAGGATGGTGGCCGTGCCCGGTTCGCGCGGATCGAAATAGTCGTAATGCGGGCGGTATTCGGCCCCCGGGCCATATTGCAGCACCTGGATGCCTTCGCCGTTCTCCACCGGCCAGCCGCACAGGCGCGCTAGGCGCGCTTCCACGCGCGCGACCACCTCGTTTTGCCCCCGCTGGAAGAACATGCCGTTGCTGGTGCGTACATCGGTGACCTGCGTGGCGCCGGTGGCCATGTCCAGCACGCCCGAGCGCTTCATGGCGGGGCGGGCGGCATCTATCAGTGCGTCGCATTCCTCGTCACTCAGCAATCCGCCCAGGATGGTGATGGCGGGGTTCTGGACGTTGCCCAGCACGGCCACCCGGCGGTCGCCTGCGTCCAGGAACAGGGGTGCGCCGTCCAGCGCCAGGCGCGGCACCTTGAGCCGGGGCGGCCGTTTGCCGGCATCACCGGCCGCAGCGGGGGCTGCGGGCCGGGCCACGCGGGCAGGTGGCTGGGCCGTGGACGCCTGCAGCGCGCGGCGGGCCACGGCGGAGTTCCAGCCACTCATGATCATGGTTTGCAGCAGCTCCGGCCGGGAATGGCCGGCGCTGATCTGCTCGTCCACCCATTGCTGCAGATCGGGGGTCAGGGCTTGCGTCATATCAGGATTCCTCGGGGTCGTGTCAGTCTAACCAACAACGCCCCCGGGCCGGGCAGGCCTATGGCGGGTGACAGCACGCCACGCCCGGGCGTGTTAACTTTCGCCCCAATACACATATTGAACAGAGGAAGACATGAGCGGTTCACAGCAACGGCTGGACGTCCTCTCTGCAGGGCGGCTGCAGGGGATACGCCGCGGGATCGAAAAGGAAAGCCTGCGTGCACTGGCTGACGGTGGTCTGGCGCTGACGCCACACCCGGCAGCGCTGGGCTCGGCGCTCACGCACCCGCACGTCACCACCGACTACAGCGAATCGCAGCTGGAACTCATCACGGGCGTGCACGCAGGCGTCGAGGAATGCCTGGCCGAGCTCACGCAGATCCATCAGTTCACCTACCGCGCGTTGCGCGATGCGGGCGACGAGATGCTGTGGGTGTCCAGCATGCCCTGCGGACTGCCGCCGGACGAGACCATCCCCATCGGTCGCTACGGTTCGTCCAACGTGGGCCGGGCCAAGAGCGTGTACCGAATGGGCCTGGCGTACCGCTACGGGCGGCGCATGCAGACCATCTCGGGCATCCACTACAACTGGTCCATGCCGGACGTGACCAGCAGCCAGTATTTCGCGCTGATCCGCAACTTCCGCCGCCACGCGTTTTTGCTGCTGTACCTGCTGGGTGCGTCGCCCGCCGTGTGCCCGACCTTTGTGGCCGGGCGCCAACATGAGCTGCAAACGCTGGGTGAGCATGCGCTGTACATGCCGCATGGCACGTCGCTGCGCATGGGCCGCCTGGGCTACCAGAGCGATGCGCAGGCCTCTCTGGCGGTGAGCTACAACGGGCTGGAGGGCTACGCCGCGTCGCTGCATGAAGCACTGGTAAAGCCCTACCCGGCTTACGAGGCGGTGGGCATCCAGAACCCCGGGGGCGACTACAACCAGCTGGGCACCACGCTGCTGCAGATTGAAAACGAGTTCTACGGCACCATCCGCCCCAAGCGCGTGATCTTCCCTGGCGAACGGCCACTGCACGCCTTGCGCGAACGCGGTGTGGAATATGTGGAAGTGCGCCTGCTGGACCTGGACCCGTTTGTGCCCATTGGCATCACCGCGCAAAGCCTGCGCCTGATTGATGTGTTCCTGCTGCACTGCCTGCTGGCCGACAGCCCGCCCGACACGCCGGGCGAAATTGACGAGCTCAAGAACAACCAGCATCTGACGGCGGCGCGCGGGCGCGAGCCCGGGCTGTCCCTGCTGCGCAATGGGCGCGAGGTCAAGCTGACTGACTGGGGCATCGAGCTGATCGACGCATTCGGCCCCATTGCGAAACGGCTGGACGATGTGCATGGCACGCACGACTACACCGAAGCCGTGCAGGCCGCGCGCGCGGCCATGGGCAACCCTGACAGCCTGGCATCGGCCCGGGTGCTGGCCAGCATGGCTGACAAGCACGCCAACTCGTTCATCAGCTTCACACGCGCGCAGTCGCTGCAAGCGCGTGACGTGCTGCGCGGCCTGCCGTTTGCACCCGCGCTGCAGGCGAAATTTGAAGCCATGGCCGCGCAATCCGTGCGCGACCAGCAGGCCATTGAGGCCAATGACAGCCTGCCGTTTGAGCTGTACCGCCAGCAGTACGTGTCGCCCGAGCGGCTGGTGCCGCGGCGCGAAGCGGCGGTGGCGTGATGCCGACGCTGGACATGCTGGCCGAAGCGGCCGCATTTGCCCAGGCGCATGAGGTGCCGTGGCCGCGCGACCCGGCTGCGCTGCCCGGCCCCGGCCAGGTACCTTTTGGTGTGCACCATGAAGACCCGCCCCCGTGGAACCGGCTGCGTGGCCCTGTGCATGAGCGCGGGCCTGTGTCAGGCGTGGTGTGGCAAGGCGGCAAAGAGCTGATCGCCTGGGGCGAGCCCGACCGCGCCGACCTGACCTTCAGCGTCGCCAAAACATGCCTGTCGCTGCTGGCCGGCGTGGCCCATGCGCGCGGCCTTCTGCCCGATGCCAACGAGCCGGTGGCCAAACGGCTGAGCGGCATCGGCTTTGACGATGCGCACAACGCCCGCGTGACATGGGCGCACCTGCTGGAGCAGACCAGCGAATGGAGCGGCACGTGTTTTGGCATGCCCGACCAGGTGGAACACCACCGTCACGTGTCGCATGACCCCAAGCCGCCCACGGGACGCAAGGGCGATGCCCGTGTGCTGGGCGCGCCCGGTACCTGGTGGGAATACAACGACGTGCGCATCAACCAGCTGTCGCTGGCGCTGCTGCACCTGTTTGGCCGTCCGCTGCCCGAGGTGCTGCGCGACGCCATCATGCGGCCCATTGGTGCCAGCGACGGCTGGCAATGGGTGGGCTATGACGATGCGTGGATTGAGCTGGACGGCCGGCGTGTGCAATCCGTGCCCGGCGGCACGCACTGGGGCGCGGGACTGTCCATCAGCGCGCGCGACCAGGCGCGGCTGGCCCAGCTGGTGCTGCAAGGTGGCGCCTGGGACGGCGCACAGCTGGTGCCCAAGGCCTGGGTGCAGCGCATGCATGAGCCCTGCGCACTGGCGCCGTTTTACGGCTGGCTGACCTGGCTGAACCGTGACGGCACCACTTTCCCCGGTGCCTCCACCCAGGGCGTGTTCATGGTGGGGGCCGGCGGCCACTACATCTGGACGCTGCCCGAGCACGACGCCGTGGCGGTGGTGCGCTGGCTGAACCCGCCGCGCGCCAGTGCGTTCATGGCCCGCGTGTCGCAGGCCCTGCAGGGTTAAGCAGCGCTGGCCGCTGCCAGCGCCTTGCCCACTTCGTTGGCGCCCTGGGCGCTGCCGCTTTGGGGCACCACTTCACCAGCACGGTCGGTCACTTCAGCCAGGCGTGCGGCCAGCTCGCCCGGCACATGGTCGCCGGTGCCGATGTGCACGCCCTGCGTGAGCGTGATGTGGGCGGCCTCAAACGTGCCGGCGCCTGCGCACAGCACGGTGCGCGTGGGCGCGGCCTCGCTGGCCATGACCAGCATGGCGGGCACCACAGCGGCCGGGTCCAGCGCGCGCAACACGTCTTCGGACATCAGGCCTTCGGTCATGCGCGTGGCGGCGGTGGGCGCCAGGCAGTTGACGCGGATGTTGTTCTTCTCGCCTTCAATCGACAGCGTCTGCATCAGGCCCACCAGCGCCATCTTGGCCGCGCCGTAATTGGCCTGGCCGAAATTACCGTACAGGCCGCTGGACGAGGTGGTCATGACGATGCGTCCGTACTTCTGCGCCGTCATCACGGCCCACACAGCCTTGGTGCAATGCACCGCGCCCATCACGTGCACGTCCATCACCAGGCGGAAATCGGCCATGTCCATCTTGGCAAAGCTCTTGTCGCGCAGGATGCCGGCGTTGTTGACCAGAATGTCCACCCGGCCCCAGGCGTCCACCGCCTGCTGCACCATGGCCTGCACGGCGGCAAAGTCGGTGACGGACGCGCCGTTGGCCAGCGCCTCGCCACCCGCGGCGCGAATCTCTTCCACCACGGCCTGTGCGGCGCTGACGGAGCCGCCGGAGCCATCTACCGCGCCGCCCAGGTCATTGACCAGCACCCTGGCGCCGCTGCGCGCCAGCGCCAGTGCATGCTGCTTGCCCAGGCCGCCGCCTGCGCCCGTGACGATGGCCACACGGCCCTTGAAATCAATGCTCATCTGTCTCGTCCTGTTGTGTCATGTGGGTGATGGGGCCACCGCGCGCAAGCTGGTACGCTGGCGGCAGCCCGCGCAACTGTACTGGACGGCGCCGTCCGATGCTGAAGCGAAGGTGACTCCTGCACCCCATGCCCAACGATCCCGTCGCCACCCCCGCCCTGCCCCCTGCGCTACCCCGCTCAGCGGCCACCGTGGTGCTGCTGCGCGACACGCCCGCAGGTCTGCAAGTGCTGCTGCTGCGCCGCCACGGCAAAGCTGCCGTGCTGGGCGGCGCCCATGTGTTCCCCGGCGGCAAGGTGGACGCAGCCGACGCCGCCCTGGACCCTGCCCAGCACCTGGACCAGCCGCCCGCCGCGCTGCACGCCAGCCTGGGCGAGCCCGGGCTGGATGTACCTGCCGCCTGCGCCCTGTATGTGGCCGCCGTGCGCGAGGCTTTTGAGGAATGCGGCGTGCTGATGGTGCAAGGCACACCACGCCTGCAGCCGGGCGACAGCGCCCTGCCCTTCAATGACATGTTGGCCAGCCACCAGCTGTGCCTGGCCACGCTGGACATGGCGCCCTGGTCACGCTGGATCACGCCGGTGGTGCCTTCCATGAACAACATGGCGAACAGCCGCTTTGACACCCGTTTCTTCGTGGCCGTGCTGCCCGCCGGCCAGACCGCCCTG
>CALRZF020000175.1:0-7867 GCA_943372585.1 Ramlibacter sp. 2FC
ACCTTGGCCTTGACCCAGCGGTGGCCGTGCAGCGCCCAGTAAACGCGACCCGCCAGCAGCGGCTCGTCGTCCATCCAGGCCACGGTGGCCTGGATGTCGCGCGTGGGCTGAACGGATGATTCGTCCGGCTCGGCGGCGTCGGCCAGCAGCCAGTCGCCGCGTGATACGTCTACCTCGCGGTCCAGCACGATGCCGGCGCTGTGACCGGCCAGCACGGGGTGCGGCTGGCGTACATGGTCCAGCACCTGGGCCACGCGGGCGGTCTGGCCGCTGGGCATGACCTTCACGGCCTGGCCGGGCTGAACGCCACCGGTGGCCACGCGGCCCCAGAACACACGGCGGCCCTGGGTGGTGTCAGACGACGAGGAAAACTTCTCTACCCACTGCACCGGAAAGGAAAAGGCTTCGGTCGTGTCCGCGGGCGTGGCGGGCAATTGCTCCAGCAGCGCCAGCAGGGTGGGGCCCTGGTAACCGGCCCAGCCGGGCTCGGCGCTCACGACGTTGAAGCCCTTCAGGGCCGAGATCGGCACGATGGCGCGCACAGCAATACCGGCGGCGGTGGCAAAGGCCTGCAGCGCGGCGCTGATGTGCCTGAATGCCAGTGCGGCATCGGCCACGGCGTCCAGCTTGTTCACCGTGAACACGATGGACGGTACGCGCAGCAGGTTGACCAGCAGCGAATGGCGGCGGGTCTGCGGCAACAGTTCCAGTTGCGGGTTCTGCCAGTCGAGCTTGGTGGCGTCAACCAGCACCACGGCGGCGTCGGCACTCGATGCCGCCGTGACCATGTTTCGGGTGTACTGCTCGTGGCCCGGCGCGTCGCCGATGATGAATTTGCGACCCGGTGTGGCGAAGTAGCGGTACGCCACGTCAATGGTGATGCCCTGCTCGCGCTCGGCGCTCAGGCCGTCGGTCAGCAGGGCCAGGTCGGTTTCCCCCGCGCGCTGCACGCCGGCCAATTGGTCCTGCAGGACCGATTTGCTGTCCACCAGCAGGCGGCCGATCAGCGTGCTCTTGCCATCATCCACCGACCCGCAGGTGATGAAGCGCAGGGCCGTGCTGGTGTCTGTGCTCAGGTGTTCCATGTGTGCAGCGCCCATCAGAAGTACCCGTCTTTCTTTCGTTTTTCCATGGAGGCATCGGACGTCTTGTCGTCCATGCGGGTGGCGCCGCGCTCGCTCACGTCGGCGGCCAGGGTTTCAATCACGACTTCGGCAGCGGATGCCGCCGGGCTGTCCACCGGGCAGGTGCAGGTGATGTCGCCCACGGTGCGAAAGCGCACGGTGCGCGTCTGCACGGTTTCACCGTCGCGCGGCGGGGTCAGGTCCGTCACCGGCACCAGCAGGCCTTTGCGTTCCACCACCTGGCGCTGGTGCGCGTAATAGATGGACGGCAGCGCCACATGCTCGCGCTCGATGTACTGCCACACGTCCAGCTCGGTCCAGTTGGAAATGGGGAACACACGAAAGTGTTCGCCCGGCTGCAGCCGCGTGTTGAACAGTGTCCACAGCTCGGGGCGCTGGGCCTTGGGCTGCCACTGGCCGAAACTGTCGCGGTGGCTGAAGATGCGCTCCTTGGCGCGGGCCTTTTCCTCGTCGCGGCGGGCGCCGCCGATCAGCGCGTCAAAGCGGAATTCGTCAATTGCCTCCAGCAGCGTCACCGACTGGTGCACGTTGCGGCTCTCGCCCGGGTGGGCCAGGCGCACCGTGCCGCGCTTCATGGAATCTTCAACACTGCGCACGATCAACTCGGCGCCAAGTTCCTGCGCGCGAAAGTCACGGAAGTCCGTCACTTCCTGGAAGTTGTGGCCTGTGTCGATCATCAGCAGCGGGTAGGGGATGCGGCCCTTGCCAAACGCCTTTTCGGCACACTTGAGCAGCACCAGTGAATCCTTGCCGCCCGAGAACAGCAGCGTGGGCCGCTCGAACGTGGCGGCTACCTCGCGCAGGATGAAGATGGTTTCTTCTTCCAGCGCGTTCAGATGGCGGTTGCTCAGGTGCGTGAGCAGTTGGGGTTCTGTGCGGGCGTTCATGCGGCCACCTTTTCTTGCGAGTCGTTGTTTTTCA
Source organism: Ramlibacter sp. 2FC (assembly GCA_943372585.1). Taxonomy (GTDB): domain Bacteria; phylum Pseudomonadota; class Gammaproteobacteria; order Burkholderiales; family Burkholderiaceae_C; genus RAM1. Next base: position 2,067 of record CALRZF020000175.1, read on the forward strand.
CGTGCAGGCCGCATTCCTTGGCCGATTCGTCTTCCCACCACCAGCGCCCGGCGCGGAAGTCTTCGCCCAGGCTGATGGCGCGGGTGCAGGGCGCGCAGCCGATGCTGGGGAAAAACTCGTCATGCAATGGGTTGTAGTCCACGCCGTTGACGCTGATGTAGTGCCACACGTCGCCCCAGGTCCAGGCCGACAGCGGATTGAACTTGACTCGGCCGTTTTTGCCCTCGTCGCTGGTGTCAATCAGAGGCACCTCAGCGCGGGCCTGCGACTGCTCCTTGCGCAGGCCGGTGATCCAGGCGCGCTGGCCCGTCAGTGCACGTTCCAGCGGCTCAATCTTGCGGATGTGGCAGCAGGCCTTGCGCAGCTCAATGCTCTTGTACATCGCGTCCTTGCCTTCGCGGCCGACGAACTGGATGACGGATTCGTTGACGGGCTGGTACACCTGCACCGGCGCGCGCGACGTGGCGCGGGTGCGTTCCAGCAGCTCCAGCGTCTGCGGGTGCAACATGCCCGTTTCCAGCACAAACACCGGGATGTCCAGTTCCAGGCTGTTGATCAGGTGGGTGATCACCACGTCTTCGGCGCCCAGGCTGGACGCTTGCTTGACGGGCGCGTAGGCGGTGGCGGCGCGGCGCAGCAGGGCCCTGGTTTCGGCCAGCTTCAACTCAAAGTCTTTGGACGGACGTGCGTTCAGTTCAATGGCGCCCATGATCAGGCCGCCTTCGCAAAATGAGGCGCGGTATTGACCGCATCGCCCTGATAGAACGCCGGGTAGTGCTTGAGCAGTTTTTCGCCGAGCGCCAGGTCCTGGTCTTCACGCAGCACCGCGCTGGAAAAGCCCGTGCGCTGCATCTGCGCCAGCTGGTCCACCAGCACGTCGCCGGTGGCGCGGATGTCGCCGGCAAAACCCAGGCGGCGGCGCAGCAAAAAAGCCTGGCTGTAGGCGCGGCCGTCGGTGAACTTGGGGAACTGCAGCTCAATGCAATCCACATCGTCCAGCAACAGCTCCAGCGGGCTGGCGTCGTTGGCCAGGGTGATCACCTTGCCGGCGGCGGCCTGTTCAGGGGACTTGATCAGTTTCATGGTGCGGTCCTCAGGCGGTTTGCAGGTTGGCAAAGCGGGCAGCGTTCGCGGCTGCCTTGAAAGGCTCCAGCCCCACGCGGCGCAGCGTGTCAATAAAGGTCTCTGCCTTGTCGCCCCGGGCTTCACGGTGCTCGCGGTAGGTGTCCAGCACGGCCTCGATCACCTCGGGCACCTCGGCAGCACTGAACGACGGGCCCACCACCTTGCCGGGCACGGGCTCGCCGCTCAGGGCCGAGCCATCAGAGCCGCCCAGCGTGATCTGGTACCACTCCTTGCCATCTTTATCCACACCCAAAATGCCGATGTGGCCGCTGTGGTGATGGCCGCAGCTGTTGATGCAGCCGCTGATGTGCAGGTCAATCTCGCCCAGGTCGTGCAGCTCGTCCAGGTCCTGGTAGCGCGCGGTGATGGCCTCGGCCAACGGCAGTGAACGCGCGTTGGCCAGCGAGCAGAAGTCACCGCCGGGGCAGGCGATCATGTCGGTCAGCAGGCGGATGTTGGGCCGGGCAAAGCCGGCCTTGCGGGCGGCACGCCACAGCTCGGGCAGGGCGTCGCAACGCACCCAGGGCAAGAGCAGGTTCTGGTCGTGCGTCACGCGGGCCTCGCCGGCGCTGAACAGGTCGGCCAGTTCGGCGGCTTTATCCAGCTGGTCGGCCGTAGCGTCGCCGGGGGCTTGGCCCAGGCGCTTGAATGACAGCGTCACGGCGCGCAGGTCCGGGTTTTTGTGCGGGGCCACGTTTTGCTGCAGCCAGCGGCCGAATTCCACGTCGTCTTCGGCGGCGGCTCGCAGGATGTGCGCGATCTTGGCGTCGGCCGACTTGCGGTCGCACTGCAGCGCAGGCGGCACAAACGACGCGCTCACGCGGTTCAGTTCGGCCTGGCTGATGGTGTGCGGGGCGCCGTCGTGCTCAAGAATGCTCCGGTATTCGGCTTCCACCTCGTCGATGTAACGCTGGCCTTCGGCCTTGACCAGGATCTTGATGCGGGCCTTGTACTTGTTGTCGCGCCGGCCCCAGCGGTTGTATACGCGGACCACCGCTTCCAGGTAGTTCAGGATCTGGTTCCAGGGCAAAAATTCGCGGATGGTCGTGGCAATGACCGGCGTGCGGCCCATGCCCCCGCCCACCAGCACCTTGAAGCCCACGTCACCGTCACTGGAGCGAATGACATGCAGGCCCACGTCGTGCCAGGCCACCGCGGCGCGGTCTTCCAGGGCGCCAGTGATGGCGATCTTGAATTTGCGCGGAAGGAAGGCGAATTCAGGGTGCAGCGTGCTCCACTGGCGCAGGATCTCGGCAAACGGCCGCGGATCGGCGATTTCGTCAATGGCAATGCCGGCGCGCTCGTCGCTGGTGATGTTGCGGATGCAATTGCCGCTGGTCTGGATGCCGTGCATGTTGACGCTGGCCAGAAGGTCCATGACGTCGGCGCTTTTGCTCAGCGGGATCCAGTTGAACTGCACGTTCTGGCGCGTGGTGAAGTGGCCGTAGCCTGTGGTGAGCTTCGAGTGCACCGAGCCGCCGCCGGGCAAAGCCACCGGGCCCAGCGAATCCTGCGTGGCGCGGGCCTGGGCAAACAGCTCGTCAGAAGGCTGGTCGTACTCGCGGGCGATTCTGGCCAGCACGCGCAGCTGGGTGCTGGACAGCTCGCCATACGGCACGGCCACACGCAGCATGGGCGCGTAGCGCTGCACATACCAGCCGTTTTGCAGGCGCAGCGGCAGGAATTCTTCGTTGCTGAGCGTGCCGCCCAGGTGGCGGCCCAGCTGTTCGCGGTATTGCGCGGCGCGCAGCTGGACGAAATTTTTGTCGAAGTCGGTGTATTGGTACATCGTGAGATCCGTCCCCTTAAATGGAGATCAATTTGGCGCCGGCATAGGCCAGCAATACGGAAAGCAATGAGCGGATGACCCGGTCCGGCGTGCGCGTCACCAGGCGCGAACCCAGCCAGATGCCCGGCAGCGAGCCCATGAGCAGCAGGCCCAGCAGGCGCCAGTCGACCGAGCCGATGGACGCGTGGCCCAGGCCCGCCACCAGCGTCAGCGGTACGGCGTAGGCAATGTCGGCGGCCACAATGCGCGGCAGTGGCAGTGCGGGGTATAGCAGCATGAGCGCGGTGACGCCAATGGCCCCGGCGCCCACGGAGGTGAGCGACACCAGCGTGCCAATGGCGGCGCCAAACAGCACGGGCAGTGCCCAATGACGCGGGCGTGCTGCCAGCGCCAGCTGTGCGGGCTCAATGTGGCGTGGCGTGGTTTTGCCCTTGATGGCCTTGTACAGCGTGGCCGCCGCTGTGAGCAGCAGGGCCGCGCCCAGCGTGGTGGTCATGATGTGTTGCACGGCCGGGTCGGCCGGGCCCAGGCGGTGAAGCACGTAAATGGTGGCCAGCGCCGCCGGGATGCTGCCCAGCGACAGCAGGCCCACCACTGGCCAGTCGATGAGGCGCGCACGCGCCAGCGCCAGCGAACCGCCGCCCTTGGTGAAGGCGGCGAACAGCAAATCGGTGCCGATGGCCATGTACGGCTTGATGCCAAAGCCGAAAATCAGGATCGGCGTCATGAGCGAGCCGCCGCCCACACCCGTGAGCCCGACGACCACGCCGACAAAAAAACCTGCGAAAACGAATGCCACTTCATGCATGGGCGCGACTGTACGGGGGCCACTTATGAAACCAAACGATTTTTTCGTTCACGCTTTATGCGGATAAGCTTATGCGTCAATGCTGGCGCGGGTTTGCGGGCGTTTATGGCGCCAAGCCGGATAAGGCCGGGTTGGCAGCAACCATAATGCTGGCCACACAATGACGGGCACGCCCGGCGTGCACCAGGAGGGCAAGGCGCAACATGGCTGAACAGGTATTTGTGAAGGTGCTGGGTTTTGACGATGCGGAGCGTCATGCGCTCAACACCGTGTTTCGCCTGTCTGAAACCGGCCCCGTGCACTACCTGCTGTGGGCGCCCGGCGCACCCGCCGCGCCCCAACTGGCGCTGGTGGACGGGCAAAGCTACGAAGCCCAACTGGTCCTGGGCCTGCAGCAGGACGCCGCGCCCTCTCTGGTCTGGGTGGGCGACAACCCGCCGGCGGGCGCATTGCGCACCTTCAGCCGGCCATTGCACTGGCCTCATGTGGTGCAGGCCATGGACAGCCTGTTTGGCGTGTTGCCCGACATGGACCTGGATTTGGGCGATGCAGCCTGGCCCGATACCGCGCCGCCGGTGATGCAGGACGCGGATGAGGCCAGGCCCCAGCGGCGTGTACTCATCATCAATCCCAGCCTGGAAGAGCGCCTGTACCTGCGCGCCCGTCTGTCGCTGGACAAGCTCATGGACGTGGACGAAGCCGTGACGGGCGCCGAGGGCCTGGCCTGTGTGAGCAAGGCGCACTACCACCTGATCATTGCCGACGCGGCGCTGGCCGACGTGTGGTGGGTGCTGCGTGAGCTGCGCGCGGCCCAGCCGCCAGTGCCGCACCTGGTGTTTGCCGCACCGTCCATCGTGTGGCGTTTGCGTGCGCGGCTGCACCGTGCCGCGACCTGGGTCAAGCCGTACGACCCGGCCCAACTACACGCGCTGTTTCAGCGCGTGTAGCGTTGCGCAGCCAGGGCCGCCGCCAGCTGTGCGGCCACCGGCGCGGGCTCGCCGGCGGCGCGCGCGGCCAACACCTCACCACACAGCACCGCCAGCGTCAGCCCGCGTGAGCCCATGCCGGTGCAGGCCCACAGGCCGGGCGCGCCAACCTCATCCACCGGCCCCACCGCGGGCAGCCGGTCGGGCAGCGTGGCTCGTACCCCGGCCCAACCCTGCACGGCTCGCGCGCCTGCGTCTGCGCTGAACTGCGGTGCCAGTGCGTGCGCTGCGGCCGGCAACAAAAGCTGCAGCCGTGCGAGGTTGGCTGCGTGTTCGTCGGCCCGCACCCGGGTGTCGGTGCTGGCCCGTTCAAAGGTGGAGCCCACAAACCAGGCGAGGGCGCCTTCATGGGGTATGCCCGGCACCAGGCTGCCATGGCCGTTGACGGGAAAGGGCGGTAGCCGCACATCTGTGCTGGGGCCCCAGGTGATCTGGCCGCGCAGCGGCTGCAGCGGCAGGCGCCCGCCCAGCAAAGCGGCGCTGTGCGGGCCGGCGGCCAGCACCACCATGGGCGCCTCAGCCAGGCATTGGCCAGTGGCATCCAGCACGCGCCAGCCCTGCGCCTGCTGCTGCAGGCTGTCTGTGGCGCAGTGTCCGCGCCATTCAATCAGCGGGTGGGTCAGCAGCGCCCGCACCAGCTGCGCGGGTTTGAGCCAGCCCGCCTGTGTGTGCCACAAGGCCGGTGCCTCGGCCCCAAGCAAGGCGTCTGCGCGTTCCTGCGCAGTGGCAGGCCGTGAGCCGCTCTCCAGGGCGGGCAGCCGGCGTACGCCTTTCACGCCAAGTTCCAGCACGCCAGTGGCGTCCCAGTCTTCACCCTGAACCAGCAGTGCGCGGGCTTGCTGCAATGTGGCCTGCACGCCCGCGCGCGTCAGGCGCGACAGGATGGCGTCATCAGGCGATACATGGGGCGCAAACAGCCCCACGGGCAGGCCCGATGCGCCGGCAGCGGGCTGCGCTGCGGCGTCCAGCACCTGCACCTGCCAGCCGCGGCGCGCCAGGCTGGCCGCCACGGACGCGCCCGCGATGCCGCCGCCGATGACCGCGCAGCGGCGGACCGTCAGAAGGGTGTTCAGGGGTGGGTGGGGGGGACGTA
>CALRZF020000176.1:0-7867 GCA_943372585.1 Ramlibacter sp. 2FC
AAATAGCCCCGCTAACCAGCCCCGCTGCGCATCCCGGCCAAGCCCGGCATCGCCTCGCGCATCACCTCCAGGAAACGCGTTAGCCGCGCCGGGTAAAACCGCGCGTGCGGGTAGACCAGGTGCACCGGCAACGGCGCCGCCTGCCAGTCGGGCGCCAGGTGTACCAGCCGGCCTTGCGCAATGTCGGCCTCTACCAGCCACGCCGACACGATGGCCGCGCCCAGCCCGCCCATCGCGGCGTTGCGCAGCGCGTACAGGCTGTCGGTGGCCATGCGCGGGTTGATCGCAAAACGGCTGACGGCGCCGCCCGGGCCGGTCAGCGTCACTTCGTCGCGGTAATACGTGCGCAGTGCCAGCCAGGGCAGCGCCGCCAGCGCCTGCGCGTCTTGCGGCACCCCGCCGCCCGCCAGCAACTGCGGCGCGGCCACCACGATGCGCGGCACCTCGGCCAGGCGCTGCGCCACCACAGCGGGGTCGTCCACCGCTCCGACCTGGATGGCGCAGTCAATGCCTTCGGCCACGAAGTCGGGGCGCCTGTCTTGTAGCAGCCATTCAACCGACACCCCGGGGTATTGGCGCAGAAAGCGCGCCAGCGGTGCCATCAGCTGGTCCTGCCCGAAGGCATGAGGCACCAGCACGCGCAGCACGCCTTGCGGTGCGGCCTGCGCGCCGCGCAGGTCGGCCTCCATGGCGCGCCAGCTGTCCAGCAGGTCCCGGGCATGGGCGTAGCAACGCTTGCCGTCGTCCGTCAGGCCCAGGCCGTGGGTGGACCGCTTGATCAGCCGCAGGCCCAGCGTGCGCTCCAGTGCCTGCAGGCGCCGGCTGACCGTGGGCTGGGTGGTGCCCAGCTGCGCCGCGGCGGCCGACAGGCTGCCTGCGTCCACGATGCGGATGAAGGTCTGCATCAGCTCGATGCGGTCGGTGCCCGAGGGAGTGGTGAATGCGTCGTTCATACGTCGATCGTATAACCGTTCTGCCAGTCAAGCGTCTTCCGCTGCATTCCGGCTGGCTTGAAAATCCGATTCAACGCAAAAAACGGGTTTAACGAGATGTCTTCCATTCAAGCAACGCATAACACCAAGCCCAATGCCTCCACGGGCATGTCGCCCGCACTCACCCTGTTGCTGGCCACCGGTGCAGGGCTGGCCGTAGCGTCCATTTATTACAGCCAGCCCATTCTGGGTACGGTGGGTGCCGAGCTGCAGGCCAGCGACCGGGCCGTGGGCCTGCTGCCCACGTTCACGCAGCTGGGCTACGGGCTGGGCATTTTGCTGCTGGCGCCGCTGTCCGACCGCTACGACCGCAAGCGCATCATCCTGGCCAAGGCGGCCGCGCTGGTGGCTGCGCTGCTGGCCAGTGCGTGGGCGCCGGGCATTGCACCGCTGCTGGCGGCCAGCCTGTGCATCGGCCTGATGGCCACGATGGCCCAAGACATCGTGCCTGCGGCCGCCACGCTGGCGCCCGAGGCGCACCGTGGCAAAGCGGTGGGCACGGTCATGACAGGGCTGCTGCTGGGCATTTTGCTGTCGCGCGTGGTCAGTGGCTTTGTGGCCGAGCATTGGGGTTGGCGCACGGTGTACCTGGCGGCGGCGGTCAGCGTGGCGTTGGTGGGGCTGGCCGCCTGGCGCGGGCTGCCGCGCTTTGCGCCCACCACGCAGCTGCCCTACCGGGCCTTGATGGCGTCCATGGCGACGCTGTGGCGCGCGCACCCCCGGCTGCGCCGCGCGGCCTGGGCGCAGGGGCTGCTGGCGGTGGGCTTTGGCGCGTTCTGGTCCACGCTGGCGGTCATGCTGCACGGCAGTTTTCAGCTGGGCAGTTCGGCCGCGGGGGCGTTTGGCCTGGCGGGTGCGGCAGGGGCGCTGGCAGCGCCCCTGGCCGGCCGGCTGGCCGACCGGCGCGGGCCGGCGCTGGTCACGCGCCTGGGTGCCGGGCTGGCGGCGGTTTCATTCGCTGTGATGGCCTTTGCGCCCGCCTTGTCGCCGCAGGGCCAGCTGGTGCTGATTGTGGTCAGCGCCATCGGTTTTGACTTTGGCGTGCAGGCCACGCTGATTGCGCACCAGACCATCGTGTACGGGCTGGACCCGGGCGCGCGCAGCCGGCTGAATGCGCTGCTGTTCACCGGCATGTTCATCGGCATGGCTGCAGGCGCGGCCCTGGGCAGCCAGGCACTGGCGTTGTGGGGCTGGCCGGGGGTGGTGGCGCTGGCGACGGCTGCCAGCGCCGCAGCCCTGGCCGTGCGCCTGCGCGCCGGCGGTTGAGCTCAGTGCAGCGCCTGCGGCGCGACCATCAGCGCGAACAGCTCGCTGCGAAAGTGGATGCCCAGGCGCGAGAACGCGCGGTTGCGGTAGGTCTTGACGGTGGGCACCGTAAGCGCCAGGTCGGCGGCAATGCCGTCTTGCGTCATGCCACACAGAAGCCGCGCGCACACATCCAGCTCCCGCAGCGTCAGCCCCGCGCCCAGTTGCTGCAGCCGTTGGCGCCACAGTGCCAATGGTTGCTCGCCAGACGCGGGCGCCGACAGCGCGACGTGCTTTTGCACCAGGGCCAGCAGCGCCGGGGCGAGTGATTCAAATTCCGAAATCTGGGCGTCGCTGAACGGCCGCTGATGCTGGTGGCGGTAGAAGTTGACGGCGAACAGCACGCTGGACGAATGCTGGCGCACAACCGATATCCGCTCGGCCACACCGTGCGCGTCATACACGCGCGACCGGTGTTCCAGCGGAATGTCCCGCGCCACCATGTGGCACAGAAGGGTCTCGCTTGCCCGGGCCACCTGCGCAGGCTCCTGCGCGCCATCGCGCACCAGGGTGCGGTCGCTCAGGTACGGGCCCGACAGGTAAGCCTGCCAGCACGCGCGCGTGGTGTCGGGCACACCACGGCTGGCAGACATGAACAGGCGCGGCTCGCAGCCGGCGCCCGTCTGGTAGACCGACCAGGACGCGGCGGGCAGCACGGGGTGCAGCTGCTCCAGCAGCGTCTGTTCAAACTGCGGCTGCCCCAGCGGCATGATCATGCCGGCCAGTACCTGGGCCGGCAGCGCTGACGCGCGCGGGTTGCTGGCTGCGTTCCATTTCCTCATGGCTTGTCTCCTGGGTTGGGCCTGTCGTCTTCAGGGATGACAGTGCTGCACTGCGCCTGAATTTACCCTACACGCATGAGCGCACTGCACCCGATCCCCACCCTTGATTTATTTGCCGAGCTGCGCGTGAGCGTTGCAGCACCCCAGGACGTGGGTGCGGGCGTGCATGGCCGCCGCCGCGTCATTCCCATCCTGGGCGGCGATGTGACCGGCAAGGGCTGGCGTGGCCGCATCCTGCCTGGCGGCGCTGACTTCCAGCTGCTGGTCAGCGCCACGCTGTCCGAGCTGGATGCCCGCTACGTCATAGAGGCCGATGGCGGCGACCTGATTTACGTGCAGAACAGCGCCGTGCGCAGTGGCCCGCCCGAGGTCATGGCGCGGCTGGCGCGCGGCGAGCCGGTGCCGCCCGGGCAGGTGTACTTCCGCTGCTGCCCGCGCTTTGAGACTGCGTCGCCCGCGCTCGCATGGATCAGCGAGCGCCTGTTCATCGGCACCGGCGTGCGCCACCCGGACAACGTGCACCTGCACATTTTTGAAGTCAACTAAGGAGACAACACCATGACGACATCTTTTCTGCGCCGCCGCGCGGCCCTGGCCGTGGCGGCCGCTGCCGTGCTGGCCGCCACCGTGCCCGGTGTACAGGCCCAGACGGCAGAGGCCTTTCCGGGTGGCAAGCCGGTGCGCATCATCGTGGGATTTCCGGCGGGTACGGGCCCGGACATCGTGGCGCGCCTGCTGGCCCAGAAGCTGTCAGAGGGCTGGGGCAATGCGGGCGTGATCGTGGACAACAAGCCCGGCGCCGCGGGCCTGATCGCCGCCAGCGAGGCTGCCCGCGCCACGCCCGACGGCCACACGCTGATGCTGGGTGAAACGGGCCAGCTCAGCATTGCGCCCAGCACCTACAACCGCCTGCCCTACGACCCCAAAAAGGATTTCGCGCCCGTGGCCCATGTGGTGAGCGCCGATTTTGCGTTGCTGGTCAATCCGCAGAAGGTGCCCTCACGCAATGCCAAGGAATTTGTGGAGTGGACACGCCAGCAAAAGGGGTTGTTCATGGCCACCTTCGGCGCGGGCACGCCGGGGCATTTTGGTGCGTTCATGTTTGGCGAGGCGATCCGCATCAAGCCCGAGGCCGTGCACTACAAATCGACAGCCGACGCACTGGGCGGCCTGTTCAGCGGCGACGTGCAAGGCGTTTTTGCCAGCGTGGGGCTGGCCGCGCCCAATGTGAAGGCAGGCAAGCTGTTGGCGCTGGCCACCACCGGCCCGGCACGCGCAGCCGCCCTGCCCGACGTGCCCACTTTCAAGGAACAGGGCCTGGCCGACCTGGAGTTCAGCTCGTGGTTCGGCATCGTCGCGCCGGCGCGCACGCCGCCCGACATCGTGACGCGGATCAGCGCCGACATTCAGCGCGTGTTGAAGTCCCCCGATGGCCGCAGCAAGCTGGAAGACGCGGGATTTCGCGTCACAGGCACCGGCGCCGATGAGTTCGCACGCATCATCGCGGCCGACACCGTGAAATGGGGCAAGGCCGTGGCCGCCACCGGCTTCAAGGCCGACTGAGCGGCGGCTTGCTTTCGATCAGCCTGACCAGCGCCCACAGCGCGCGGTTGGCTGGTGTCGCGATGCCATGCACCGCGCCCAGCCGTACCACCAGACCGTTGAGGTAATCGATCTCAGTGGGTTTGCCGCGCGCCAGGTCTTGCGCGGTGGACGACGACTGGCTGGGCATGGTGGACGCCAACTTGAACACCACGTCGCGGATGTCGGGCTGCACCTTCACGCCCTCGGCCTGCGCCACAGCCAGGCATTCGTCCAGCACGTCGGCCATCAGGTCGGTGATGCCGGGGCTTTGCACATTCTCGCCATAGGGCCGCTGGGCGATGGCCGACACTGCGTTGTAGGCGCAATTGAGGATGAACTTGCCCCACAGCGCACCGCGCACGTTGTCTGAAATCTCGGTGGGCACGCCAGCGGCGGCCAGCGCCTGCGCTACCTCGGCACTGCGGGTGCCGGGCTCGATGATGAGTTCACCGCGGCCGTGGTGGCGCACATGGCCCGGCCCGGCCATCTCGGTGCCCACGTAGACCACGGAAGCCGCCACCTGCTGCGCGGGGATCACGGTGCGCAGCCGGTCGGCATTGTCCACGCCGTTTTGCAGGGTCAGCACCATCGTGTGGGACGCCAGGTGGGCGCCGATCTGTGCGCCTGCGGCTTCGGTGTCGTTGGACTTCACGCAGAACATCACCAGGTCCGCACCCTGAACACCGGCGGCGTCGCTGGTCGCCAGCACACGCACCTGCTCGTCAAACGTTCGCGTCTGCATGCGCAGGCCGTCGCGTTCAATGGCCTGCACATGCTGGGGCCGGGCGATCAGCGTCACGCTGTGGCCGGCACGCGCCAGCATGCCGCCGTAATAGCAGCCCACGGCGCCTGCGCCCATGACGGCGACTTTGAGGTGTTGGATCATGCAGCAGATTCTAGAAAGACCCTAGCGTCCGCGCACCGCAGCGGGGTCGAAACCCTTGTCTGCCCAGGCGGCTGCGCTGGCCCGTGTGAGCTTGAACGACGGCGCCACCCGCGCCTCGGCCAGCACATCACCGCCGGCATCCGTGGCACGCAGCATGGCGCTGGGGTTGTCTTCGTCCGGCTCAATGTCCAGGCTGACGGTGACGCGCGCTGTGCCGTGCGTAATCTCTATGGCTTGGTGCAGCGTGGCGTGCAGTTGCTGCTCGTGCCGGCGCACAAATTCGGCGGCGGTCTTCACCAGCGTGTTGAAGGCCGAGGTGTCCAGCGGCTTGGGGTTCTTTTTGTCGCGGCCCATGGTCCAGGGGCCGACCAGTGCGGGCTCAACCTGGCCGTCGGGCGTCATGGCGACGGCCCAGCCGTCGTCGTCTTCGTTCTTGATGACCTGGGCGGTCCAGCCGTTGTCGCGCCACAGGCGGGCTTCGGTGATCTTTTCTTGCGTGTTGTCAGTTTCTGTCATGCGTGGGCTCGGTTGGGTCATCCGGCAGTTTACGATTGATGCCCCAAACACAAGGAACACACACCATGGGCGCGCAGTGGAAAGCAAAAGGCAAGGCGGCAGCGGCAGACGCACGGGGCAAACTCTTGGGCCGTCTGGCCAAGGACATCATGGTCGCTGCGCGCAGCGGCGCGGACCCTGCCCTCAATTCACGCCTGCGGCTGGTGGTGGAACAGGCCCGCAAGGTGTCCATGCCCAAGGACACGCTGGACCGCGCCATCAAGAAGGGCGCGGGCCTGACGGGTGAGGCCGTCAACTTTGAACACGTGATCTACGAAGGCTTCGCGCCACACCAGGTGCCGGTGATGGTCGAATGCCTGACCGACAACGTCAAGCGCACTGCGCCCGAGATGCGCGTGCTGTTCCGCAAAGGCCAGCTGGGCGCTTCCGGCTCGGTGAGCTGGGACTTTGACCACGTGGGCATGATCGAGGCCGAGCCTGCTGCCGCCGGCGCAGACCCTGACATGGCTGCGATTGAAGCCGGTGCGCAGGACCTGGAGCCCGGCGAGGCGGAAGGCACCACGCTGTTCATCACCGCGCCGACCGACCTGGACCTGGTCAGCCGCGCCCTGCCCACCCACGGCTTTACCGTGCTGTCGGCCAAGCTGGGCTACAAACCCAAGAACCCCGTGGACCCGGCCAACCTGAGCGCCGAGCAGCTGGAAGAAGTGGAAACCTTCCTGGCCGCCATTGACGGCAACGACGATGTGCAGAACGTGTTTGTGGGGCTGGCGGGCTAAGCGAGCGCCTGCGCGTGCGCAGCGGCACGCTGGCGAAAGGCTTCTGAAATGCGATCGTCCGCAGCCACGGTGCCCCAATAGCTGCGCGCCAGCAGCCGTGCATCTGCCCATTGCCGCAAGGTCTGCACGGGCGCGTTCAGGGCCGCAGGGTTGAAATCGCGCTCCACCAGTTCGCCCGCCGTGGGCGCATAGATCATGGGCAGCACATCGTAGGCCGGCGCCAGGGCCCAGTCGTCGCCCTCGATCAGCAGAGAGATGTTGCCGTAATGCCGGTCGGTGTTGCCGATCAGGATGCCGAAGGCCTCCAGGAAGCGCAGGCGGTCCGCATCGCGGTCGGTCAGCAGGTTGCGCGCGGCCATGCGCTCGGCCGTGTTGGCCCAGTTGTCGATCTTGCCCACGTATTCGGTGTCGTAGGCCATGAGCGACACCATGCCCACGCGGCCCTGCGCCGTACGGTCAAAGCGCACAACCTCCAGAAACACACGGCCACCCCCGCTGACGATGCGCGATGGCGCAGCAGGCACACCGTGGCCCGCCAGCGTCTGCAGCGCCAGGTGCTCACACACCAGCAGATCGCGCCAGCGCTGGTCGGCCGGTGCGTCACCGGCAGGGCTGAACTTGACGATGACGGGCCGGCCGTCGGTCACGGTACAAAACTTCGGCTGCTCGCCCCCGGCGGAAGAACCGGGCTGGCCGTCCTGAAGCGCGGCGTCGGCCAGCTGTGGGTAATCGTGCACCTTGGCGTGGTGCGGCTGCAGGCGCTGGAACTTTTCAAACGACTGATGCCCGACGATCAGGTTGCCCGGCAGCTCGTCACCCGCCATGCAAAGCGCTTTGAGCACGTCGTCATCGCTCCAATGGTCCGGGTTGGGGGCCAGGCCCAACTCGGGGTGCGTATGGGCGAAGGTGCGCCCAATAAAACCCTGCGGCCGCATGTCCGACAAAAACCAGGGCAAGCCGCCGTGCAGCGCCTTGGGGCCGGCTTCTTCGTCCACCCAGAAGCGGCCGCCGCTGACCGGTACC
>CALRZF020000177.1:0-7823 GCA_943372585.1 Ramlibacter sp. 2FC
CGCGCGTCGCGCAGCCTGACGATCCGGGTCTCGTCCTCATAGCGCAACGGCAGGTGCAAGGCCAGGTCGATGTCGCGCGCCAGGCCGAGCTTGAGCAAGGCTTTCTGGGGTGCGGTCATCTCCTTCCTGTCGGTCATGGGACAATTCTGCACTGTCTCAACCTCTTGGCACGGATCGGCACGGTCCTCAAGCAGCATGCACACCTTCACCCTTGGCGATTTTGACTTCGCCCTTCCCCCCGAGCTGATCGCCCAGCACCCCGCCGCCGAGCGCAGCGCGTCGCGCCTGCTGGACGGCACCGGTGCGCAGCCGGTGGACCGGACCTTTCGTGACCTGCCCGGCCTGCTGTCGCCCGGGGACCTGCTGGTGTTCAACGACACCAAGGTCGTCAAGGCCCGTCTGTATGGCGAAAAGCCCACCGGCGGCAAGGTGGAGCTGCTGATTGAACGGGTGCTGCAGGGCAATGAAGTGGTGGCCCACGTGAAGGTCAGCAAGAAGCCGCCCGTGGGCACGGCGCTGCAGATGGCAGGCGGCTTTACCGCCACGCTGCTGGGCCGCTGGCCTGATGAAGATGGCGCGTTGTTTCGCTATGCACTCAGTGACGATCCCTACATGCTGATGGAGCAGCACGGCCACGTGCCGCTGCCGCCCTACATCACCCACACCGACTCCGCCGACGACGAGCAGCGCTACCAGACGGTGTTTGCGCGCCATCCCGGCGCGGTGGCCGCGCCCACGGCCGCGCTGCATTTTGACGAGGCCTTGCTGGGCGCCCTGGACGCGCGAGGCGTGGAGCGCGCCAGCGTGACGCTGCATGTGGGCGCGGGCACGTTCCAGCCCGTCAAGGTAGACACCATTGCCGAGCACCGCATGCACAGCGAACGTTATGCCGTGCCACAGGCCACCATGGAAGCCATTGCGGCGTGCCGAGAGCGCGGCGGCCGTGTCGTAGCCGTAGGCACCACCACCGTGCGTACGCTGGAGTCATGGGCGGCGACTGGTCAGGCCGCAGGCGACACGGCGATCTTCATCACGCCGGGGTTCGAATGGAAAGTGGTGGACCGGCTGATCACCAACTTCCACCTGCCCAAAAGTACGCTGATGATGCTGGTGAGTGCGCTGGCCGGCCACGGCCACGTGATGGCGTTGTATCGCCACGCGATTGCGCAGCGCTACCGGTTTTTCAGCTATGGCGATGCCATGCTGCTGGACCGCAGGCCCACCACGGCCTAGCCTGCGGCGTCAGCCCACGAACGCGCTGCGGCCTTCCAGGCGAATCGCAAACAGCCGGTGGTCCAGCCGCTGCAGCGTGGCGGGCCACGCACCTGTGTTGGGCGCACGCGACTCGATGGCGGCGCTGCAGGTAAAGCGTTCCGGCCCCGCACCCGCCTGAAAACCCTCGCACAGGGGCTGCAGGCGTTCCACCACGTCGGCGCCCGGCCCTTGCAGCACCAGCAGGAACCGGCCCCGCCCCCAGGGCAACATCAGCTCGCTGCGGCGCAATTCGTTGCCCAGCAGGCGGCTCATCGCAGCCTGTACCTCCTGCATGCGCTCCAGCCGGGCGCCGGCATCCAGCGCCATCCACTGGTCCACTTCCACCAGCGCCAGAAACTGCAGGCCCAGGTCGCCCTGCGAGGGGCCGGCCTTTCTCTCCAGCGCCAGCGCACCCGCATGCAACAGGGGCGCGCGCCCCCGGTCCAGGTGGGCCAGCGCCAGCACCAGCACCTGCACCAGCCGGCCCACTTCATTGCCGGACGCAGCGTCCAGCCTCAGCGGCTGTCCATGGAGCATGAAGTCGCGCAGGCCATCTGCCGCCTGGCGCAGCGGACGCAGCAGGTGCCACAGCCCGCCGATCACCAGGGTGGCGGCCAGCACCGTCGCACCCAGCGCCACAGCCAGCACGCCCGCAGGCGACAGCCAGCCCGGCTTCAGGACGACCACGCCGACCAGCACGAGCAACGGGACGTGCGTAGCCAAAAAAGCGACGGCAAAACTCTTGACGGCCAGTGACTGCCGCCAGTGCAACGGGCGCATCACAGCGCTCAGGCGCTGAGCGCCACGCGCCCGCGTACCCCGTCCACTGATGCAATCTTGTCCAGGATGGCTTGGGCGTCGTCGCGGGTGGCAAAGCCATTGATGCGCACTTCGTGCACCTTTTTGCCCGCAGCATCCTTGGCACGCACCAAAGCCGGGTAGCCGGCGTCGCGCAGGCGCGTGGCCAATGCATCAGCTGCCTTGTCGGTGCCGGCCGCAGCCGCCACCACGCGCCAGCGGCCACCCACCACGGCCACACCCTTGCCGGGCGACAGTTCGGTGGATTTCAGGAATTTGGCCAGCTCGTCCGGCGTGGCGTTGCCCACCGGCTTGACCGGCTGGTTGAAAAAGCGGGCCCAGAACGCCGTGGGCTTGTCCAGCGTCAGCGCACCCTGGTCGCGCGTGGCCAGTGCGACGTTGCCCTCAAACAGGCAGGCCGCGTCATGCTCGGCGTCGGTCATGCTCCAGAAATCGGTGCCGCGAATGCCGATGGTGGCCGTGCGCAGGCTGACGTCAATCTCGCGCTGGCCCGCCACCTTGGCCACGGCCGACGTGGCAAATCGGAAGAAGCCGTCAAACAGCTTGAGCTCGGAGCGCACCGCGGTGCGGCCATCGGCTTCGTTCACTTCCAGGCGCTGCACGCCCAGGCGGGTCTTCTCGCCCAGACGGACGATGCTGCCTTCGGCCATCTGCAGGATCAGCCCAGCGCTGGCGGCCGTTTCCACTTCCTGCGTGGTGCTGATCGTGTCACCGGGGCTCAGCGGGCGGCGCTTGCCGTCACGCGTGGTCCAGGCGGGCATCTGCACTGCTTCAACCGTGATGCCGGCCTTGGCCGGGCGGGAGCTAGCGGCTTGCGCGGGTTGTGCGGTAGCACTGCCCCAAGCTGCAATGGCCGCGGTGGCGGCCAACAACTGTCTGCGTTCCATTCGACGTCCTGAGTCTTTGGAGTGCGGCTCGTTACGGCCACTCTGACACCACCCTTGTAACTGTATGTACGCTCATTTTTGCACGTTGGATTCAACTTGGGTGGAACGGCCCATCTGGGACAATCCCGGCCATGCTCAAGTTCGACCTGCACAAGACAGAAGGCCACGCGCGGCGCGGCACCCTCACACTGAACCATGGCGTGGTGCAAACGCCTATCTTCATGCCCGTGGGCACCTATGGCACCGTCAAGGGCGTCATGCCCAAAAGCCTGGAAGACATGGGTGCCCAGATCATCCTGGGCAATACCTTCCACCTGTGGATGCGCCCGGGTCTGGACGTGATGGCGCAGTTTGGCGGCTTGCACCGGTTTGAAAACTGGCACAAACCCATCCTGACCGACAGCGGCGGCTTTCAGGTGTGGAGCCTGGGCGAAATGCGCAAGATTTCAGAAGAAGGCGTCAAGTTCGCCAGCCCCGTCAACGGCGACCGGCTGTTCCTTACGCCCGAAATCAGCATGCAGATCCAGACCACGCTGAACAGCGACATCGTCATGCAGTTTGACGAATGCACGCCGTACGACGTGAAGGGCCACATCACCACCGAGCGCGAGGCCCGCAGCTCCATGGAGCTGAGCCTGCGCTGGGCGCAGCGCTGCAAGGCCGAATTCGCACGGCTTGAGAACCCCAACGCCCTGTTTGGCATCGTGCAGGGCGGCATGTTCGAGAACCTGCGCCAGGAGTCGCTGGACCAGCTGGTGGCCATGGACTTCCCCGGCTACGCCGTGGGCGGCGTGAGCGTGGGCGAGCCCAAGGACGAAATGCTGCGCATCATGGCGCACACGCCGCACCGCCTGCCGGCGGACAAGCCGCGCTACCTGATGGGCGTGGGCACGCCCGAAGACCTGGTGGAAGGCGTGGCCCAGGGCGTCGATATGTTTGACTGCGTGATGCCTACGCGCAACGCGCGCAACGGCCATCTGTTCACGCGTTTTGGCGACCTGAAGATCCGCAACGCCCGCCACAAGAGTGACGAGCGGCCGCTGGACGAGACCTGCAGCTGCTATACCTGCAAGGGCCTGACAACGCCCGCCGGTACCGCGTCGGGCGGCTTCAGCCGCGCCTACCTGCACCACCTGGACCGCTGCGGCGAAATGCTGGGGCCCATGCTCACCACCATCCACAACCTGCACTACTACCTGAACCTCATGCAGGAGGTGCGCGACGCACTGGACGCGGGGGATTTTGCGGGGTTTGCGATACGGTTCAAGGCAGACAGGGCGCGGGGCGTCTGAAGCTGCCCAATCAGATATCCACGCAATCCTTGGTGCACTTCTTGTCGCAGCTGGCGCCTTCGCACGGGGTCTGGGCGGTGGCAGCGCCTGCCAGTGCAAGGCAGGCAAGCAGGGCGACGGCGATTTTCCTCATGGTGGCTCCTGGGTACAACGGGTTTGATGCTACGCCGTTTTACCGTCAGATAACAGCCCGCGCCGCCCCTGCGCCGCAGGCGTGGCAGAACTTGGCAAAGGCGCTCTTGCGCGTGTTGCAGGCACCACAGTGGTCGTGCAGGCCAATGCCGCAGTGCGGGCAGAAGTCGATGGTGTCGTTCTTCAGGTCCACCGGGCGTTCACAGCCCGGGCACACGCCTTTGGACAGGCGCGCCAGCGCCGTGTCGTAGCTCAGCTCCTAACGCCGCTGGGCATCGGGCAATTGCTCCACCGCGCGCTGCTTTTCCAGGTAGCGATTCAGCGCCACGATGGCATAGCGGCCCACCAGCACCGTGACGATGATGCCCACGATGTAACGCACATAGCCGCCGTAGCTGGGCAGGTAAGGCACCAGCTCCACAAAGAACGCAAACACCGCAAAGATGATGAACCCCCATACAAACGGCCAGTAGGTGCCTTTGCGTTTTTTGGCAAAAAGCCAGCCCGCGGCCACCAGCAGCGGCAACGTCAGCGCCAGCCGGTACAGGAATACGCGCAGCTCCACCTTGCGCATTTGTGCATTCAGCCGCTCCTGCGCGCCACTTTCCAGTACGGTCAGCTCCCGGCGGGCGCGGGTTTCGCCCTGGCGCGCATCCAGCGCGGCCTGCTGCTGTTGCTCCACGGCCGCCTGCGCGGTGCGTTCGGCCTGCTTCAGGCCGTCCAGCGCGCGGGTGCGGGCGATCAGCTCCGGGTCCTGGTCAGAGCGCTGGGTGACGCTGCGGGTGGCCAGCCAGTTGTTGAAGGTCTCACGCGCGGTGTTTGAATCGCTGCGCGCCGCCTGCAGCCTCAGCCGCGCCTGGTCCAGCTCTGCCTGCGCGGCTTCGCTGGCGCGCTGGGCGGCCTGGATATCGCTTCGCAGCTTGTTGGCGGCGGGGCGGTCCAGGAAGTCGTCTATTTCCAGCCGCTGCTCCACCTTGGGCAGGTCGCCCACCACCGTACCGCCCAGGCCGATGAGGAAACCGGCAAACACAAAAGCCACCAGCCACAGGCCGCGGCGAAACCATTTTTCAGACAGGCGCAGTGCTTTGCTCATGGGCAACCTCCATTCACTTCAATGCAGCGTAACAGGCGCACCGCCCAAACCGGCGCGCTGCAGCCAGGCAAACACCGAGTCCACCGTGACGGTCTCGATGCGGTCGCTGAAACGCTTGTCCGGTGGGTGGTCGTCAAACGCCACGTTGGCCGAGCCCACGCGCCCGCCCAGCCGCGTGAACGGCCCCAGCTTCAGCGTGGTGGGCTGGTAGCCCTTGAACATCAGCCAGGCTTGGGCGGCGTCGCGCGTTTGCACGCCGGGCTCCATGGCGGCGGCCACGGTTTCGATGGCCCACTGGTTGGACTGCTGGTACTGCCGGCCCCAGGCGTAGCTGACGATGCTGTAGGGCTTGTGGTGCAGGCTGACCGCGCGGCGCTCGTCACGCAACAACGTCATCAGTTTGGCCTGAACGTCTGGCGACGGCACGACCCAAGCCGCCTCGTAACGCCACAGGTCGTCCAGAAAAAACTCGCCCAGCCCCTGGCGGTACAGCGCGCCGTCGGCCGTGCCGCACTGGTTGAGCTTGTGCAGCACGCGCCAGCCCTGCGGCGTCTTGTAGGCAAAGCCCAGGTGCGAATAGCGCACACCGTACTTGCCCAGGTCTTGCCCCGCGCGGGCCAGCACCACCACTTGCGCGCCGCTGGCGTTCAGTGCGTTCAAGCTGCGTTCGGCCAACGTGAGGCCGCGCGTGATGGTCTGGGCCGTGGGCTTTTGCGCATCGCAGTTGCGCCCGGCCTGTGCGGCCGGTGCAGCGAGCAGCGCGGCCACAACGGCCAGGGTCATGCCAAGGATTTTCATGATGTGTCGCTCAGAAAGTCACACGTTCGTTGTGCAGCAGCGCGCGGCCGATGGCGTTGGGAATGAAGGCAATCGCCTCGCCCGCCGCGCTGAGCACCAGGCCCGCCCCGATCACGCTGACGGTGACGCCCGTGCCCACCGCCAGCGAAGCGGCGCCAACGCCACGGCCCACCATCTCCACACTGACGCGGGTCCCGTCAGACGCTCGCTCCAGTACATAGACCGCGCCGCGTGCCGACACCTCCACCACCTTGATGGTGAACACCGCGCCCGCCGCGCTGAGCACCAGAGGTGCGGCGCTGACCGCGCCCACACCGGCGCCGGCAACAGACGCCACACCCACCACCGACGCCACCGGCAACATGGACAGCGCCATGGACACTTCGCTTTGGGCTCGCACGGGCCCGGCACACAGGGCGCTCATCACCAGCGCCAGGATCGCAATCTGCTTTTTCATGGGGGCGCTCCTTACTCAGCTTCAGGGCTTGCGCTGCGGGCGGTGCGGCCTTGTAGACGGGCTTCATTCAGGTCAGCCTCGTGACGGTCGCGCAGCGTCTTGGCCAGCGTGAACGTGCAGGTGATGAGGTACAGCCAGCTCACCCCCAGGAAGGCCTTGTAGGTGTCGTTGATCTCCATGCGCAGCAGACCCCAGCCCGTCAGGGCCATGGCCAGAAAGAACGCGGTCCACACCACGAACTTGAACATCGGCGTGTCGGCCGGGCGGCGCTCGTCCCGGGCCTTTTCGTTGTCGCGGACAAACTTGGCCAGCACAAAGGCGGCCGACAGACAGAAGAAATAACCCATCACCATGAACGCGCGGTCCAGGTCCTTGCCCGGCAGCCAGGCCAGCCCCACGCCGCACAGAAAGGCGGCAATGGCAAAAGACACCCACACCTGCAGTTGCCAGGCCTTGGAGTCGCGTTGAATCAGGGTTTGCATGTTGTCCTCTTGGAGGTGGTTGAACATGCGGCGGAGTGTGGGCGGGCGGATTCAGAATCGAGGCGTCTGAATGATCTTGGCCTGATAACCTGGACCGTCAGTATTATTTTTCAATACCAATCGCCATTTACACCGCCATCTACATCCCATGCAGAGGCTCGTTTAACGTGCTGTCAGCAGCACCGACACCTGCGCCTTCAGAGCTTCCATCTCCACCCGCTCCGGCGCCACCGGCTCGCCTACATTCAGCCCCACCCGGCTGAACACCCCACGGCGAAACGGCCGCACCATGGCATTGCCCTGCTCCACCCGGCTGAAGTAGCTGCCCCACAGGTTGGTCAGCGCCATGGGAATCACGGGTGCAGTCACGCCATCGGCCTTAGCCCTCTCCAGGATCTTCAATATGCCGGCCTTGAAGGGCTGCAGCTGCCCGTCTTTGGTGATGCCGCCCTCAGGAAAGATCGCCAGCAGATCCCCGTTGCGCAGCACCTGCGCGGCGCGCTCAAACGCAGCTTCGTAGACAGCCGGGTCTTCTTTCTGCGGCGCCACAGGGATAGCCTTGGCCAGCTTGAACATCGCGCCCAGCACCGGCAGATTGAAGATCCGGTG
>CALRZF020000178.1:0-7762 GCA_943372585.1 Ramlibacter sp. 2FC
GGCTGACGATGCGGCGACCCGCGGCCCCGGCTGGGACGTGTACAGCCATGGCGGGCGCAAAAACACCGGCCTGGACGCCGTGGCTTGGGCGCGCAACATGGCCGCGCGCGGCGCGGGCGAAATCCTTTTGACCAGCATGGACCGCGACGGCACCAAAGCGGGTTTTGACCTGGAGCTGACCCGCGCGGTCAGCGATGCGCTGGACATCCCGGTCATCGCCTCCGGTGGCGTGGGCAACCTGGACCATCTGGCCGACGGCATCCAGAAGGGTGGGGCTGACGCGGTGCTGGCCGCCAGCATCTTCCATTACGGCGAATACACGGTGAGCCAAGCCAAGGACCGCATGGCGCAGCGCGGCATCCCGGTGCGGCGCACGGCCCGCGCCTGATCGCTGACAATACGGGCCATGCAATGGCTCAACGAAGTGAAATGGGATGCACAGGGGCTGGTCCCCGTCATCGCCCAGGAACGCAGCACGAATGATGTGCTGATGTTCGCGTGGATGAACAGCGACGCCCTCCAGAAGACTGCTGAACTCGGCCGCGCCGTGTATTTCAGCCGGTCGCGCGGCAAACTGTGGTTCAAGGGGGAGGAATCAGGCCATGTACAGCGTGTGCATGAAATCCGCATGGACTGCGACAACGATGTATTGCTGCTCAAGGTCACGCAGGAGGGCCACGACCCGTCCATTGCCTGCCATACCGGCCGCCACAGCTGTTTCTTCCAGCTTTACAGGGACGGTACCTGGCACGCGGCCGAACCGGTCTTGAAAGACCCTGAATCCATCTACAAATAAAGCCGATGAGCGCTAACGATTCCCTCGCCCGCCTGGCCGCCGTCATTGAAAGCCGCAAGCCCGCCAATGGTGGGGATGCTGACGCCAGCTACGTTGCGCGCCTGTTGCACAA
Organism: Ramlibacter sp. 2FC; assembly: GCA_943372585.1. Taxonomy (GTDB): domain Bacteria; phylum Pseudomonadota; class Gammaproteobacteria; order Burkholderiales; family Burkholderiaceae_C; genus RAM1. The sequence continues at coordinate 909 of CALRZF020000178.1, forward strand.
GGGCCCCGACGCCTTCCTGAAGAAAATTGGTGAAGAAGCGACCGAAGTCGTCATGGCCGCCAAGGACTTGGACCACGGCGGTGAACCGCAAAAGCTGGTGGGCGAGGTCGCCGACCTGTGGTTCCATTCGATGATCGCGCTGGCGCACTACGGCCTGAAGCCCGCAGACGTGATCGCCGAGCTGGAGCGCCGCGAGGGCACCAGCGGCATCGAGGAAAAGGCCCTGCGCAAGGCCGTCTTGCGTGAGCAAACTGGAGGTTGAGCATGTCTGAAACCGACTTCGCTGCATTCGAGGGCAAGACCCAAAGCGACCGCACCGTCATGCACGTGCTGTACGGCCTGCATACGCTGGCGCCATTCACGCTTTTGTCGCTGTCGGTGGTGGCCCTGATCGTCAACTACCTGCGCAAAGGCGATGAAAACGATGCGCTGTACCTGGCGCACCATGCCTACATGATCCGCACCTTCTGGTGGGCCGTGCTGTGGCTGGTGGTGCTGTCGCCGCTGTGGCTGTTCTTCGTGCTGCCGGGCATGGTGGCTTACAGCGTCGTGGGGCTTTGGTACCTTTACCGGTACATTCGCGGCTGGCTCCGTTTTGTGGATGGCAAGCCCGTCTGAAACTTTTCACGTAATCTCATGACAGCCGACCCCAACTGTATTTTCTGCAAGATTGTTGAAGGCAGGATTCCTTCGCGCAAGGTCCATGAGGACGATGAGATGCTGGTGTTTCACGACATCCAGCCCTGGGCACCGGTGCATTTCCTCATGATCCCCAAGGCCCACATCCCGTCCATGGCGCACATCGGCCCCGAGCACGAGGGCCTCATGGGCCGCATGCTGGCGCTGGCGCCCCGGCTGGCGCTGCAGGAGGGCTGCAAGCCCTATCCTGAGGGTGGGTATCGTGTGGTGATCAATACCGGCGCCGAAGGCGGCCAGGAAGTCCACCATCTGCACGTGCATGTGATGGGCGGGCCACGGCCCTGGCTCAAGGGGTAAACGAAGCTGTAAAAGGGTTAATCCCTCGCCGCAGCCCCCGCGCACTAAAATCAGTTCAATTCTTCAGGAGTAATCCATGGGTTCATTTTCCATCTGGCACTGGTTGATCGTGCTGCTGATCGTTGTCATGGTGTTCGGCACCAAGAAGCTCAAGAACATCGGCGGCGACCTGGGCGGTGCCGTCAAGGGCTTCAAGGACGGCATGAAGGACGGCGGTACAGCCGCTGACGACAAGGCGCCCGCCCCGGCGGGCCAGGTCGCCAATGCGCAGGCCGCACAAGCCGAAAAGACCACGATCGACGTCGAAGCCAAGACCAAGTCGTAACCGGTGATCGATCTCGGCATCTCCAAGATGGCATTGATCGGTGCGGTTGCGCTGATCGTCATCGGGCCTGAAAAGCTGCCGCGCGTCGCCCGCACGGTGGGTACGCTGCTGGGCAAGGCGCAGCGTTACGTATCCGACGTCAAGGCCGAGGTCAACCGCTCCATGGAGCTGGACGAGCTCAAGAAAATGAAGGACACGGTCGAGGGGGCGGCACGCGATGTCGAAAGCTCCATCCAGACCAGCGCCAGCGATTTCGAGAAGCAGTGGTCTGACACGGCAGGCGAAACCCAGGCTGCGCTGTCTGGCGAGCTGCCCACTACCTACCCCGAATACCGGCATCCCAAAAAGAAGTGGCGCATCAAGCAGGGCGCCACGCCCAACTGGTACAAGGCCCGCGCCGGTATCCGTACCAAGGCGCTGTCCGGGGCGGCGCGTGTTGCGCGCTACCGGCCGCAAAAACTCAGTTGACCGGCGCGCCTGCCGCTTGTTCGCGCATCGCGCGGCATTCGCGGGCCTGACCAACACCTTCCCCACCATGTCCGACCCGCAGAAAAAAGAAGACGAACTCGCAGGCACCGAGCAGCCCTTCGTGCAGCACCTGATGGAGTTGCGCGACCGGCTGCTGTACTGCGTGTATGGCATTGCGGTGGCCGTGATCCTGCTGGCGATCTGGCCTGGCCCGAACGGGTTGATTGATTTCATCGCGCAGCCCATCCGGGCGCACATGCCACCCAATTCCAAGCTGATTGCGGTGGGCGTGTTCTCGCCGTTCTTTGTGCCGCTGAAGGTGCTGATGATGGTGGCGGTGCTGGCTGTGCTGCCCTGGCTCATGTACCAGATCTGGGCCTTTGTGTCGCCCGGCTTGTACAGCCACGAAAAGCGGTTTGCCTTGCCGCTGATCTTCTTTGGCAGCCTGCTGGCCTATGTGGGCATTGCTTTCGTGCAGTTTTTTGTGCTGGACAAGATGTTCGGCTTCATCCAGGGGTTCACGCCCGACAGCGTGGCGGCCACACCCGACATTTCATCGTATGTGGAGGCCATACTTTCGCTGTACATTGCCTTTGGCCTGGCTTTCCAGGTGCCCATCGTGGTGATGCTGCTGGTGCGCTTCAACATCGTCACCATCGAGCAACTCAAGTCCTTTCGCGGCTATTTCATCGTGGTGGCGTTTGTCGTTGCCGCCGTGGTGACGCCGCCGGACGTGATCTCGCAGCTGGCGCTGGCCATCCCGATGTGCATTCTTTATGAGATCGGGATCGTTGCGGCGCGCTGGTTCGTCAAGGCGTCCAAGGCGCCTGATGACACCCAGGACGACGCCGAGGCAGCCAAGACGCCCTGAGCGCCTTGCCGGGCAGCTTAGCGCTGCACTGCCCGCGGCCTCGGCCGCACACCGGGCGTGACATCCAGCGCCAGCTTGTCGGAACCCCGGCGCACATCAAACTTCGACGGTGTTCCTGGCTTGAGCGATGCCACGGCCGTCAAAAGCTCCGACACATTCGTCACCGGCTTGCCGGCCACTTCAACAATCACGTCGCCTGGCCGGATGCCAGCCTGCGCCGCCGGGCCGTTTTGCAGCACGCCGGTGATGATCACGCCCTCTTTCACCTTGACGCCAAAGGTCTCGGCCAGCTCGGGTGACAGCTCGCCCGGCTCCACACCGATCCAGCCGCGGGTGACGACGCCGTCCTTGACGATGCCCTCCATCACCAGCCTGGCCGTGGACACAGGGATGGCAAAACCGATGCCCATGCTGCCGCCCGAACGCGAGTAAATGGCGGTATTGATGCCCATGAGGTGACCGTTGGCATCCACCAGCGCGCCGCCTGAATTGCCTGGGTTGATGGCCGCATCGGTCTGGATGAAGTTCTCGAACGTGTTGATGCCCAACTGGTTGCGCCCCAGCGCGCTGACAATGCCGCCGGTGACCGTTTGGCCCACGCCGAACGGGTTACCGATGGCCAGTACCTGGTCTCCCACCTGAAGCGCATCGGAATTGCCCAGCACAATCAGCGGCAGCCGGTCCAGGCCGATTTTCAGGATGGCCAGGTCGGTGTCGGGGTCGGTGCCGATCACCTTGGCTTTGGTTCGCCGGGCGTCATTGAGGATGACTTCGATCTCGTCGGCGCCTTCCACCACATGGTTGTTGGTCAGAATGTAGCCGTCGGCGCTCACGATCACGCCGCTGCCCAGGCCCGCCTGCGGCTGGTTGCCGCGCTCCCCGAAAAAGAAGCGGAACCACGGGTCGCCCTCATGCGGATTGCGCTGCGCGGCCTTGCTGGTGTTGATGCTCACCACCGCGGCAGAAGCTTTTTGGGCCGCACCGCGGAAGCTGCCGGGGGGAATGCTGCCGGGGCTGGCCGCGGGGGCCTCCACCAGCGACACCACGCCGCCCGTGGAGGGGCGGCGGTTCAGCCAGTCGGGCTTGAGGGTGGCGACAACGAACCAGGCGGCCAGCAGCACGGTGACAGCCTGCGAAAAGATCAACCAGTATCGACGCATGATGAACGGAAGCAGAAGGCTTGTTAGGAGCAGCCCGCAGTGTAGACGCGGCGTGCATTCAGTGGGATTCAGGCGCGCTGGGTCAGCCGTGTCGTGGGCTTGATCGGGTGCGCGTGCGGCACCAGGCCGGGGTGGCCGTGCCGGCGGGGGCCCAGATTGGCATGCTCCACCGGCACCAGTTCGCCCGTCTGCGGGTCCAGCATGGCCGCGCGCGAGCGCATGCTGCGCGCAGCCTCGGCCATGCGCTGGGCGTCGTGCAGGATGTCTTCCACGTCCGCATGGTCGCTGGTCAGGTGCACCACACCCACGCCGATGTCGGCGCGCAGCTCGATGCGCTGGCCGTCATGCCCGTTGACCTCGACTGGGCGGCGCAGGCTGCTGGCCACACGCAGGCCCAGCGTGCGCAGCCACGCTGGCGAGTGGATGGTCTCCACCAAGGTGATGAAGCAGCGGTCGTAATAGCGGCCCACAGGGTTGACCACGCCCACCTGGCGCTGGATGCGTGTGGCCAGGTGGATGAACATTTCATTGAGCCCCCCGGTGCCGGCCTGCGCCAGCACCCGCTCGGTGTCGAACACCATGATGGCCAGCACCGCGCCGTCACGCCGGGTACGGCGGCGCCGGCGCTGCGCCTTGATCAGTTTCTTGACCAGGCTGATGCCGCTGTACAGCTTGGTGACCGGGTCGAATTGTGACGGCGTGGTTTCCTCGGGCCGTACCCGGCGCTCATGGCGGTTGCGTTGCCACAGCATCATGCCGATGACCGCCACGCACAGCGCCGCGGACAGCGCAAACAGGGCTTGCAGGCCGGGGCCGATGCCCGGCAATCCCATGGCCATGGCATACAGGCCGCCCAGCGCCGGCATCATCAGCAAGCAGCCCACGGCAATGCCCAGCGCCAGCCGGTCGCCCAGCAGATAGCCGCGCAACCCCAGCCAGAACACCAGCACGGTATTGGCCATGCACAGGGCGGCGGCCGCAGGCAGTTGCTGGTCGGGCGGCAATGCCAGGCAGGCCAGCCCGAGCACCGGCGTCACCAGTGCAGAGATCTGCAAACTGATCGACATGAAACGGTCGCGCTGGTGGGCCGACAGCCAGCCGCGGATCCAGAAATTTCCCATCGCGCTGCACAGCGGGCCAATCAGGACCTGCACCACCCTCAGCCAGCGCCTGTCCAGCTCCGGGTCGATGGCCAGCGGAATGCCGCTGAGGGCCAGCACAAAAACCAGCGTGCCCAGATGATAGGCCAGCCCCTGGGCGGCGCCTGTGCTGCGCACCATGGCCAGGTCGGCCAGGCCGACTGCGACCACGGCACCGATGGCCCCCAGGGCCATGCTCCAGATCACCAGCTCCAGCGCGCTCATCAGGCCCTTTCGTTTGGCGAAATCATTATGGGGTGGCCGCGCGGTGCATGACCATGCGGGCTGACCCGCAGTCTGCTTGACCGACAATGCGGCTTCCAGTGTTCTGTACCCTCTGCTCCCATGGCCAGCCAGCTCCAGCTTCTGAATGCTTTTGATACCCTGCTTGAGCCGCAACGCTTTCGCGACTACGGCCCCAATGGATTGCAAGTGGAGGGCAAGCAGGAAGTGCGCCGGGTCATCTCTGGCGTCACGGCCAGCCGCGCTCTGATAGAGGCCGCCATTGCCGCGCAGGCCGACGCCATCTTTGTGCACCACGGCCTGTTCTGGCGCGGCCACGACGGCCGCGTGACGGGCTGGCTCAAGCAGCGCCTGGCACTGTTGCTGGCACATGACATCAACCTTTTTGCGTACCACCTGCCACTGGACGCCCACCCCGAACTAGGCAACAACGCCCAGCTGGGCCGTGTGCTGGGCCTGCAGGCGTCCAGCCGCTTCGGCGAGCAGGACCTGGGCTTTGCCGGTGCGTTGTCGGACGGCGATGGTTTTGCCAGCGCACAGGCCCTGGCACGGCATGTGGAAGCGGCATTGAAACGCCAGGTTGTGCTGGTGGCACCGCATCAGCGGCCCGTGCGCCGGATTGCCTGGTGCACCGGCGGGGCTCAGGGCTACTTCGAAGCCGCCATCGCTGCCGGCGTGGATGCCTTCATCACCGGGGAAATCTCCGAACCCCAGGCGCACTATGCGCGCGAGTGCGGCGTGGCGTTCCTGGCCTGCGGCCACCATGCGAGCGAGCGCTACGGCGCCCCGGCGGTGGCTGCCCATGTGGCGGCGCAGCTCGGGCTTGAGCACGAGTTCATTGACATCGACAACCCCGCATGAAACCCATTGCCATCACCCTGGGTGACCCGGCGGGCATAGGCCCGGAAATCATTGCCAAGGCATTTCGCGATGCACCGGACGCCACAGCAGGCTGTTTTGTGGCCGGTGACCTGGCTGTCATGCGGCGTGCGGTACAGGCCGTCACCGGCAGTGGGCAGACACTGGTGCCGGTGGCGCCTATCACCCGGGCAGCGGATGCGCTGGCACTGCCGCCACGCTGTATTGGCGTTTTGCAGGTGGGACAGGCGGGCGAGCCACCGCGCTGGGGCGAGATCAGCGGGGTGGCCGGGCGCCTCGCCGCGGACTGCGTGGTGTGGGCGGCTCGCGCGGCCCTGCGCGGTGACGTGGCTGCGTTGGTGACGGCGCCCGTGCACAAGGAAGCGCTGGCCGCGGCCGGTGTGCGGTATCCGGGCCACACCGAGCTGCTACAGGCAGAAGCCGCTGCCCACCTGGGGCTGCCCGTCAGCCAGGTGCCGGTGCGCATGATGCTGGCCAACCACGAGCTGCGCACGGTGCTGGTGAGCATTCACATGTCGCTGCGCGAAGCCATTGATGCGGTGACTTTTGACAACGTGCTGCAGACGCTGCAGATCACCAACAGGGCGCTGCGTCAGGCGCTGGGCAGGGCGCCGCGCCTGGCGGCGGCTGGGCTGAACCCGCACGCGGGCGAGGGTGGTCTGTTCGGCCGCGAAGAGCTGGACGTCATCATTCCCGCTGTAGAGGCGGCGCGTGCCCAGGGCCTGGATGTCAGCGGCCCCTTTGCGCCCGACACGGTCTTCATGCGGGCCCGC
>CALRZF020000179.1:0-7756 GCA_943372585.1 Ramlibacter sp. 2FC
CGCCTTGGCCAGCGCCTTGGCCGCGTCGCCCAGGTGGGTGGGCGTCGCATGGTTGGGCGGGCGGTTACCCCATTCCTTGGCGGTTTCAATTCCTTTCACAGCCGCCACCCCATGCGCAAACGCATCGCGCACCGCCGGGGCATCCGGCACGGCCAGCAGCACCTGGCGCAGTTTGCGGGCGTCTGCCTTGGGTTTGGTGGTGGTGTAGACATAGCTGGCATCGGCCACAGCCTGCACGGCGCAGCGCACGGCAGCGCCGCTGGCCGCGCCCGCAAAACACAGGACCACGCGCTTGACCGCAGCGGCCTTCAGCGAGCCCACGGCGCCCTGCACCGCTGTACGCACGGATTTGGCCGCGCCATCGCCGCATCCGGCCAGGATCACGCGGGCGGCCGCCACGCCATCCGGTTTGTAAAGCTGCAGCTGCTTGCCGGCCTTGGTCTCCAGGTCGCCAGCCTTCAGCGCCGCCGCCGCCAGCCGGGACAGCGCCCCGCGCCCGGGCTTGAAGCCATCGGCCACCAGTACCACCAATGCATCACACTTGTCGGCGCAGGCGCCATCCAGGTCCAGGGTCTTGAGTTCGAAGTCCATAATCCGGGGTTTGTTGCGTACCGCGCAGACCTCTGCGCAGATTCCGACCGATGTTATTCCATTCCTCTTTGCGCAAGGAGCTGGCCCGCAGTTTCGGCGCGACGCTGGTGGTGCTGGTCACGATCGTGATGACCATGACACTGATCCGCACGCTGGGCCAGGCCACGCGCGGCAGTGTGAACCCGTCGGAAGTCATGATGGTCATGGGCTACACCGTGCTGGGCTACCTCCCCCCCATCCTGACCCTCAGCCTGTTCATCGCCATCGTGGGCACCATTTCGCGCATGTACCGTGACAGCGAAATGGTCATCTGGTTTTCCAGCGGCCGCGGGTTGTCGGGCTTTTTGCCGCCGCTGTTCCGCTTTGCCTGGCCCGTGCTGGTGGTCATTGCGGTGCTGGCGCTGGGCGTGTGGCCCTGGTCCAACCAGCAGACGCAGGACCTGCGCGATCGCTACGGCAAGCGCGGCGACCTGGAGCGCGTGACGCCGGGGCAGTTCCAGGAATCGGCCAGCGGCAACCGCGTTTTCTTCCTGGACAAGGACACGCCGGACAACCGGTCAGGACGCAACATTTTCATTTCCACCAATGAGCGCGGTCGCGAGACCGTGACCTCGGCGCGCAGCGGGCGCATCGACATCATCAACGACAGCCAGTACCTGCTGCTTTCCAACGGCCAGCGGCTGGAGTCCAGTGGCAACGGTGCGGAATTGAAGATCAGCGAGTTTGAGGAATACGGCAACCGCGTCAGCGGCACCGACCTGGCCGACAGCGGCGACGCCCCTGCCAAGGCCCGCTCCACACTGGCGCTGCTGCTGGAGCCCACGCGCATCCACCTGGGTGAGCTGGCCTGGCGCATCGGGCTGGCGCTGGCCGCACTTAACTTTGTGGTGATTGCGGTCACGGTGTCCAGCGTCAACCCGCGCGCCGGACGCAGCGGCAACCTGGTGTTCGCGCTGTTTGCGTTTGTCGTCTACTACAACCTGCTGAACCTGGGCCAAAGCTGGATCGGCTCAGGCCGCGCCAGCTTCACCGGCTTTTTGCTGGCGCTGCATGGTGGGGTCATGGTGATGGGCCTGTTGTGGCTGGGCAAGCAGCACAACAACTGGACCTGGCGCGCCCTGCTTCGCCGCCAACAGCCCGCCCCTGCAGGGGAGACCGCGCCTTGAAGACCCTGCGCCGGTTGATCTATACCGAGGTGCTGGCCTCTGTGCTGTTTGTTGCGCTGGGGTTTCTGGCACTGTTTTTCTTCTTCGACTTTGTGGACGAACTGCCCAACGTCGGCAAGAACGGCCCCGATGGCTACCAGATCACACACGCACTGGCTTACGTGGCGTTGCTGCTGCCCAGCCATTTGTACGAGCTGCTGCCCATTGCGGTGCTGATCGGCACCATTTTTGTGATGGCACGCCTGGCCCAGAGCTCGGAATACACCATCCTGCGCACCAGCGGCCTGGGGCCCTGGAAGGCGCTGCGCATGCTGATGAGCCTGGGGCTGCTGTTTGTGATGCTGACCTTTGCCGCCGGCGACTACCTGGCGCCTGTTGCCGATCGCACGGCACAGCTGCTCAAGACCCGCTACCAGGGCCGCATCACCATCGGCCAGACAGGCGCCTGGATCAAGGAGCGCCAGCTGTACCACGCCTACACGGTCAATGTTGGCGCGCTGTCGCCCGACGGTGACATGCTGGGTGTGCGCATTTTTGAGTTTGACGCCCGCGGTGCGCTGGTGTCGCAAACCCAGGCAGCACGCGCCAGCTTTGGCACGGACGAGTCGTGGGCGCTGGAGCAGGTTGAGCGCAGCGAGTTCACACCGCGGGCCACGGGTACGGGTGCCGACGCCGGCATGAAGGTCGAGCGGCGCAGCATTCCCAGCTTGCGCTGGCCCACCGGCATCAGCCCCGAGATGGTGTCCGTGGCACTGCTCAAGCCTGACCGCATGGGCACGATCGCGCTGTTCCAGTACATCCAGCACCTCAGCGCCAATGGTCAGACCTCGCAGCGCTACGAAATCGAGTTCTGGCGCAAGGTGTTCTACCCGCTCAGCTGCCTGGTCATGGTGGCGCTGGCACTGCCGTTTGCCTACCTGCACTTTCGCAGCGGCAGCATCACCACCTACGTGTTCGGCGGCGTGCTCGTGGGCATCAGCTTCTTCCTGCTGAACAACGTGTTCGGCTACATCGGCAACCTGCAGAACTGGTGGCCCTGGCTGACCGCTGCGGCGCCGGGGCTGATCTATTCCATGGTGTCGCTGGCGGCCTTCGGCTGGCTGGTGTTGCGAAGGTAGCGTCCATGTACTGCGTCATCCTGTTCGCGCACGGCTCGCGCGACCCTCTTTGGCACCGCCCGGTTGAAGCCGTGGCTGCGCGCATGCGGTCGTTGGCGCCGCACGTGCCGGTGCGTTGCGCCTACCTGGAGCTCAGCACCCCCAGCTTGCCAGCCGCTGCGGCGGAACTGGTGGCCGCCGGGGCCAGCACCGTTCGCATCGTGCCGATGTTCCTGGGCACCGGGCGGCATGCGCGTGAAGATCTCCCGGCACTGGCCGCGCAACTGCACCTGGACCACCCGGCGACCGCATTTGACCTGCAACCGGCGGTCGGTGAAGACCCCCGCGTTATTGAACTGCTGGCCTCCATGGCACTTGAACCGCGCGCGTAACAATTGATAGACGCCTGAGACATAATGAATGCCGGTCTTAGTAAAAATTCAATATGAACCTGCATCAGTTCCGTTTTGTCCAGGAAGCGGTCCGGCGTAATCTGAACCTCACTGAAGCTGCCAAGGCGCTGCATACCTCGCAGCCTGGCGTGTCCAAGGCCATCATTGAGCTGGAAGAAGAGCTGGGCGTGGAGATCTTCGCGCGGCATGGCAAGCGCCTCAAGCGCGTGACCGAGCCGGGTCAGCATGTGCTCAAAAGCATTGAACTCATCCTGCGTGAGGTCGGCAACCTCAAGCGCATTGGTGAACAGTTCAGCGCCGAAGACAGCGGAACGCTGTCGATTGCCACCACCCATACCCAGGCCCGCTACGTACTGCCGGTGCCCGTGGCCAAGCTGCGCGAGGCCTACCCCAAGGTCAACGTGAGTCTGCACCAGGGCTCGCCCGACCAGGTGGCGCGCATGGTGCTGGACGAGGTAGCCGAGATCGGCATTGCCACCGAATCGCTGTCCGACTACCCCGACCTGGTCACCCTGCCCTGCTACGAATGGCAGCACGTGCTGGTGCTGCCGCTGACGCACCCGCTGGCCAAAAAAGACCGTATCTCACTGGAAGACCTGGCCGCCGAGCCCATCATTACCTACCACCCGTCATTCACCGGCCGTACGCGCATTGACACCGCTTTTGCGCAGAAAAAACTCACGCCGCGCATGGCGCTGGAAGCGATTGACTCCGACGTGATCAAGACCTATGTGCGCCTGGGCCTGGGCATCGGCATCGTGGCCGAGATGGCCGTGCGTGATGACGGCAGCAACGGCGACCTGCTGGTGCGCCCGCTGGGCCACCTGTTTGGCCAGAACGTGGCACGCGTGGCGTTCAAACGCAGCGCCTACCTGCGAAACTTTGTCTTCAAGTTCGCCGAGTTGCTGTCTGACCGCCTGGACCGCAACCTCATTGCCAAAGCGATGACCGGCCATGTGAATGATTACGAGCTTTGACCCCGCCATGAACACCCAAGTCACCGAACGCACCCCCGTCCTCCAGACCAAGCTGCCCGCCGTGGGCACGACCATCTTTACCGTGATGTCCCAGCTGGCCGCCGAAAAAGGCGCCGTCAATCTGGGCCAGGGCTTTCCGGACTTTGATTGCGACCCCAGGCTGGTGGGCGCGGTGACCGATGCCATGGTCAAGGGGCTGAACCAGTACCCGCCCATGACCGGCGTGCCCGTGCTGCGCGACGCCATCGCGACGAAGATCGAAGCGCTGTACGGCAGGCGTTATGACGCCGCCACCGAGATCACCGTCACGGCCGGCGCCACGCAGGCCATCATCACGGCCATCCTGGCGGTTGTGCGGCCTGGCGACGAAGTGATCGTGCTGGAGCCCTGCTACGACAGCTACGTGCCCAACATCGAGCTGGCCGGCGGCACCGTGGTGCGCGTCCCGCTCACGCCCGGCACATTTCGCCCCGATTTCGGCAAGATTGCCGCGGCCATCACGCCGAAGACCCGCGCCATCCTTGTCAACAGCCCGCACAACCCCAGCGCGACCGTGTGGTCGCGTGACGAGATGCTGGCGCTGCAGGACCTGCTGGCGCCCACCGACGTGCTGCTGATCAGCGACGAGGTGTATGAGCACATGGTGTTTGACGGCCAGCAGCACCAGAGCGCGGCGCGCTTCCCGGGCCTGGCCGCGCGCGCGTTCATCGTGTCCAGCTTTGGCAAGACCTACCACGTCACAGGCTGGAAGGTGGGCTACGTGGCCGCGCCTGCGCCGCTGACGGCCGAATTCCGCAAGGTGCACCAGTTCAACGTGTTCACGGTCAACACCCCGGTCCAGCACGGCCTGGCGCAGTACATGGCCGACCCTACGCCGCACCTGGAGTTGCCCGCGTTCTATCAGCGCAAACGCGACCTGTTCCGCGAAGGCCTGCGCAGCACGCGATTCAAAGTGCTGGGCACGCAGGGCAGTTACTTCCAGTGTGTGGACATCTCTGGTGTGAGCGACCTGAGCGAGGCCGATTTCTGCAAATGGCTCACCACCGAGATCGGCGTGGCCGCCATTCCGCTGTCGGCGTTCTATGGCGACGGCTTTGACCAACGGGTCGTGCGCTTTTGCTTTGCCAAGAAGGATGAGACGCTGAACACCGCGTTGCAGCGCCTGGCCAAGCTCTGACGGGCATGACGCAACCCGCGGCCCCCGCCTGGACCCGCGAAGCCGCCGGCGGCGCGGTGGCCGGCATGGTGGCAGTGGCCTATGCGCTGTCGTATGCGGCGCTGCTGTTTTCCGGGCCGTTGCACGCGCTGCTGCCGCTCGGGCTGGGCTTGTGCCTGGTGAATGCCATGCTGGGTGCGTTCTGGCTGTCGTGGCGCAGCCAGTTGCCGTTTGCCATTGGCGGGCCCGACGGCAATACCACCTCCATTCTGGCGGCGATGGCCGCCAGCGCCGCACTGGCGGGTACCGGCCAGGCCGCCGGCAATGTCTTGGCGTTGTTGCTGCTCACCACCGTGCTGTGCGCGGCCCTGTTCCTGGTCTTGGGCCTGGGCCGCATGGGCCGGGCAGTGCGCTACATCCCCTACCCTGTCATCGGCGGGTTCCTGGCGTCCACCGGCTGGTTGATCGCCACCGGGGCGTTGCGTGTGGCGGCCGACCTGCCCACCGGGATCGACTTTTTTGCCGCATTCCCTCCTGCGTTGGCTGACCCTCGCCTGGGGGTCACATTGGTCCTGGGCGGCTTGTGTTTTGCCTTACTGCACAAGCGCAGTCATCCGGCCCTGCTTCCCGCGCTGCTGCTGGGCGGCATGGCGCTGGTGCTGGCAGGCCTGAGCCTTGCCGGCCTGTCCGCAGACGCGGCGCGCCAGGCCGGCTGGCTGTTCGAGTCGGCGCCCGTACAGTGGGCCGCGCCATGGCGGTTGTGGGATGGGGCAGCGCCCGACTGGCACTGGCTCGCCCAGCAATGGCTGGACATGCTGGCCGTCGCGGCGGTCGCGATCATCACGGTGCTGTTGGGCGCCACGGGGCTGGAGGTGATGTCGCGGCGCGACATCTCGCTGGACCATGAACTGCGCACGCATGGCTGGCTCAACCTGCTGTGCGCTGCCTTGGGCGGGTATCTGAGCCTGGTGTCGGTCAGCCGCAGCGCGGTGCTGCTGGAAAGCGGCGCGCAAACCCGCGCTGCAGGCCTGTTGGCTGCCGGCGTGTGCGCAGCCGCACTGGCCGGTGCCGGTGTGCTCCTGGGCTGGATGCCCAAGGTGGTGCCGGCGGCGTTCCTGCTGTACCTGGGCCTGGCCATCCTTCATGAATGGGTGATCGATTCACGCAAGCGGCTGTCCCTGGGCGACTGGACGCTGATCGTGATCATCCTGGGCATCACCGCCACCATCGGCTTTACCGTGGCCGTGCTGGCGGGGGTGCTGGCCAGTTGCCTGAACTTCGCCTTCAACTACAGCCGCGTGGGCGTGGTACAGCACGACCTGGACGGCACGCAGTTGCACAGCTCGGTGGCCAGACCCACCACGCACCGGCAGTTGCTGGCGCAACACGGCAAGGCGATCCGGGTACTGGTGCTGCGCGGCGTGATCTTCTTTGGCACGTCCAGCGGCTTGCTGGAACGGGTGCGCGGTTTCCTGGAAGAAAGCGCTACCCCTGGCCGCGTGCTGGTGCTGGATTTCACCCATGTGGCGGGGGCTGATTCGTCTGCCGCCATGACCTTTACCAAGATCGGCCAGCTGGCACAGGCCGCGGGCGTCACGCTGGCGCTGTGCGGGCTGAACCGCGAAACCTCGCTGGCGCTGGCTGGCAGTGCCGGGGTTGATGCCGCCCACGCCACGCTCGAACGCGCCCTGGACGCCGCCGAAGAGGTCCTGCTGCGCGCCCACGGACACGACCCCATGGGCGCACAGGTGCCGTTGGCCGTGTGGCTGCTGCGCGAATTTGGCGACGCCGTGCATTGCGAACGGCTCATGCCGCTGCTGCAGCGCCAGGCCTTACCCGCGGGCGGCGTGCTCATGAGTCAGGGCGATGCGTCCAATGGCGCGCTGTACCTGATCGAGACCGGCCGCCTGGCAGTGACGCTGCGCGGACAGAACCAGGGCCAGCGCCTGGCCAGTTTGATGGGCGGCAACATTGTGGGCGAGATGGCGCTGTATTCGAACGCGGCGCGCTCGGCCATGGTCACGGCCGAAACCGATTGCGTCGTGTGGACCCTGACACGCCACGCGCTGGAGGGCCTGCACCTGCATGCGCCGGACACAGCCATGCAGTTCCATGCGTTTGTCATGCGCACCATGGCCGAGCGCGTGCGCCTGGCCAACGGGACCATCACCGCACTGCAGCGCGGCGCTTGACTACACAGCGCGCAGGAAAGCCCCTACGACAAGCTGCGGTGAAGCCTCTCCGGGCGCAGCGCGGGGAAATGAAACACTCCATTCACAACTTCCAAGGAGAAAATCATGTCCCTGTCTTTCATTCTGCTCATCGTCCTCATCCTGCTGCTCATCGGCGCGTTGCC
>CALRZF020000180.1:0-7719 GCA_943372585.1 Ramlibacter sp. 2FC
CAGGATGCGGTCTCGGGCGCTGAGGGTGGCGAGGTCCATGCAAAGCATTGTAGACAAGTCTGTCTACTTCATGGCAAAGTAGACAGACTTGTCTACCAAAGGCCATCCATGGAAACCAAACCCCCGCTGCCGCCATTCACCGCCGACTCCGCCGCCCAGAAGGCCCGCATGGCCGAAGACGCCTGGAACAGCCGCGACCCCGACCGCGTGGTGCAGGTCTATACCGAAGACACCGTGTGGCGCAACCGCGCCGAATTCCCCGTGGGCCGCGAACAGGTGCGCGGCTTTTTGCAGCGCAAATGGGCCCGGGAGCTGGACTACCGGCTCATCAAGGAAGTGTGGGCCTTCACCGCCAACCGCATCGCCGTGCGCTTTGCCTATGAGTGGCATGACGATTCAGGCCACTGGTACCGCAGCTACGGCAACGAGAACTGGGAGTTCAACGAACAGGGCTTCATGCAACGCCGCTTTGCCAGCATCAACGACCTGCCCATCACGCCGGCTGAGCGCAAGTTCCACTGGCCGCTGGGCCGCCGGCCGGACGACCACCCCGGCCTCAGCGATCTGGGGCTGTAGCCGTCGTTTTGGGGCCGAGCGACTCGGCCAGGAAATCGACGAAGGCACGCACGCGGGCTACATGCTGGCGCCCCGGCAGGATCAGCGCCGACAGCGGCTGCGGGTCGTCGTCGTACTGGCCTGCCAGCACCGGCACGAGCTGGCCCGCAGCCAGCGCCTGTTCGCCCAGGAAGTCGCCCAGCCACACGATGCCCATGCCCGCCACGGCCAGGTCCAGCAGCAAGTCGGCGTTGTCCGCGCGGACGGTGCCGGTCACGGGCACCGGCAGCCGCCGCCCGTCCTGCACCATGGGCCACTGCGCCAGCCGTGCAAAACCCCTGAGGAGCAGGCAGTTGTGCTGCAGCAGGTCCAGCGGCGCGCGGGGCGTGCCGCAGCGCGCCAGGTAGGCGGGGCTGGCGGCGATCACGCGCCGTACCGTGCCCAGGGGTTTGAGGATCAACCCGCTGTCGGCCAGCGGTCCCACGCGGATCGTCACGTCAATCTGCTCGGCCTCGGGGTCGATGCGCCGGTCGGTTACGGTCAGGTCCAGGCTCACCCCGGGGTACCTGGCATGGAATAGCGGAAGCAGGCGTGCGAGCCGGTAGCGTGCAAAAGCAGTGCCGGTGTTCACCCGGATCAGGCCCTGCATGCGGCCCTGGCTGGCCGCCATTTCGGCCTCGCCGGCGGCCACAGCGGCCAGCGCGGCGCGCGCGTGCGGCAGGTAGGCCTCACCCTCTTGCGTGAGCGCCAGGCGCCGGGTGCTACGGGCCAGCAGTTTTGTGCCCAGGTGCGCTTCCAGCCGCGTCACGATCCGGGCCGCCGCCGATGCGGTGATGCCGCCGGCCAGGCCTGCGGCCGCAAAAGATCCCAGGTCCACCGTATTGACGAAGACCGCCAGCGCATCTGTGGTTTGCATGGTGATGATTGTGACCAGATTGGTCGCAATGAGTGACGAAAATCTCACTTTATCTGCAGAGATTCGATCAATAAACTGCACAGCACCTTCACTCTTTACAGGACACCCCCATGCCGCTCGCTCGCATATCCGTACCCGCCCACCTCAGCGCCGAACGCGTTCGCGCGCTGGCAGACGCCGTGCATGGCGGCCTGGTGGCCACCTGCAACGTGCCGGTGGATGACCACTTCCAGCTCATCACCCGCTTTGCGCCGGACGCGATGATCATCAACCCGACCTTTCCCGGCGTGCGCCGCACGGCGGACGCCAGCATTGTGGAAATCCATTTCCTGCGCGGTCGCACCGATGCCCAGAAGACCGCGCTGTACCGCCATGTGGCCGACGCCGCCGTGCACGGCGGCTTTGCGGGCGATGACATCTTTATCGCGCTGGTTGAAAACGGCCCCATGGACTGGTCCATGGGCCGGGGCGAGCCCTTTGCGGCCAGCCACGTGCCCGCAGCCCACGCCTGAGGCTGCACCAATCTGGCACAGCCATTGCTTGCACCAAATGCATGCATGCACTTGTCCAGGCCGATCCCGTGTGGCAGCACCAACTGGGGCTGCTGCTGGAATCCACGGGCGAGGGCATCTTTGGCATCGACCTGGCCGGCCACTGCACTTTCATCAACCGGGCCGGCGCGCGCCTGCTGGGCTTTGAGCCGGCCGATGTGCTGGGCCACAACATGCACGAGCTGACGCACCATTCGCACGCCGACGGCTCGCACTACCCCGACACCGACTGCCCCATCTTCAACGCCTTCCGCCAGGGGCTGCCCTGCCGCATCGACACCGAGGTGTTCTGGCGGCGCGACCGCAGCGCGTTCGCGGTGGAATATTCCAGCCACCCCATCATGGACGGCGCGCAGGTGCGCGGCGCGGTCATCACCTTTGTGGACATCACCGAGCGCAAGCGCGCCGCCGATGCGTTGCAAAAGGCCAAGGACGAGCTGGAGCTGCGCGTGGCCGAGCGCACGCGCGAGCTGTCGGTCGCTTTAGGCCAACTGCGCGAGCTGGCCGCCTATTCAGAAGGTGTGCGTGAAGACGAACGCACCCGCATCGCCCGCGAGGTGCACGACGAACTCGGCAGCCTGCTGGTGGCGCTGAAGATGGATGTGAACTGGCTGGACAAGCGCCTGAGCGAACAGCAGGCGCGCGAAGCGCAAGCCGCGCAGGACATGCGCGAGCGCATGCGCAGCAAATGCCAGAACATGAGCCGCCTGATCGAGAACGCGGTGGACAACGTGGGCCGCATCATCACCGACCTGCGCCCCAGCATCCTGGACCACCAGGGACTGTGGGCTGCGCTGGAATGGCAGGCGCATGAATTCGTGCAGTCGGCCGAGCTGGCGCTCAACTGGCAGATGAACGTCGAGGGCGCACCCGAGCTGCCCGAGCCCGCCGCCATGGCGGTGTTTCGCATCTTTCAGGAAATGCTGTCCAACGTGGGCCGCCATGCGCAGGCGGGCCATGTGGATGTGCGCATTGAAGCCACCGCCGGGCAACTGGACATCACCGTGCGCGACGACGGCTGCGGCGCGCCGCCCGGGGCTTTCGAAGCCGCCACAGCCTACGGCGTGATGGGCATGCGCGAACGCGCCCGTCACTTTGGCGGCACGATCACCATCGAAAGCCAGGTTGGCCAGGGCTCCACATTCCACCTGCGCATGCCGCTACAAAATGAATAGCAAGCCCATCCGCGTATTGATAGGCGACGACCACCGCATCGTGCGCGAGGGCCTGAAGCAGATGCTGGCCGACGCGCCCGATATTGAAGTCTGCGCCGAAGCCACCAACGGCCCCGACGTGCTGGCGGCCGTGCAATCGCTGGGCGGAGCGCAGGGCCTGAGCCTGGTGCTGCTGGACATTGCCATGCCCGGGCGCGACGGTCTGGACGTGCTGCAGGAACTGCGCAAGACCTGGCCTGCGCTGCCTGTGCTGATGCTCAGCACCTACCCCGAGAAGCAGTACGCCGTGCGCTGCATCAAGCTGGGCGCGGCCGGCTACCTGAACAAGAGCGCCGATCCCGACGACATGGTGGCCGCTGTGCGCAAGGTGGCCGCCGGCGGTGTGTATGTGACACCCGCCACGGCCGAGGCACTGGCCGGCGCCGTGAGCCGGGCCACGGCCAAAACCGGGCCCGAAGCACTGTCGCACCGCGAATACCAGGTGTTTCGCCTGCTCACAGCAGGGCACAGCGTGAGCGAAATTGGTGCACAGCTGAGCCTGGCCCCCAACACCGTCAGTACCTACCGCGCCCGCATCCTGGAAAAAACCGGCACCAAGAACGATGTGGACCTGGCCCTGTATGCCCAAAGGCAGGCCACAGGGGCTGAATAAGGGTGTTTTGTAGGGGCAGCCCTACAGGCTGTCGACCAGGCTGGCGCGATCTTCACCGTCGGCTGCCGTAACCCCCGCAACTGGCCCGCAGCTTGCGATGGCATGGGCACCCAACTCTGCGAGGTGTGCCATGTCCGAATTCTTCTCTCCTTACGATGCCGACCGCCCCCTGATGCTCAAGTGCACCTGCGGCCGTGACCATTCCGCGGCCGACCATCACGCCGAGGTGGCCGCCGATGCCGCGGCGGTGGAACTGCGCAAACGCAGCCTCACGAGTGAATTCGAGGCCTACAGCAACGAATTCATTGAAGCCACGCTGGTCAAGGCCCTGTTCCCGCAGGACGCGGTTCGCCGCAGGTTCCTGCGCGCGGTGGGCAAGGGCACGGCCATGGCCGCCATTGCCAGCGTGCTGCCGGTGGGCACCATGCAGGCCATGGCCCAGGACAAGGGCGCGCTTGAGAAAACCAACCTCAAGATCGGCTTCATCCCCATCACCTGCGCCACGCCGCTGATCATGGCGCACCCGCTGGGCTTCTACCAGAAGCAGGGCCTGAATGTAGAGGTGACCAAGACCGCGGGCTGGGCGCTGATCCGCGACAAGATGATCAACAAGGAATACGACGCCACGCACTTCCTGTCGCCCATGCCGCTGGCCATCAGCATGGGGCTGGGCTCCAACGCCACGCCCATGAACGTGGCCACCATCCAGAACATCAACGGCCAGGCCATCACCCTGAGCCTGAAGCACAAGAACAACCGCGACCCCAAGAACTGGAAGGGCTTCAAGTTCGCGATCCCGTTCGAATACAGCATGCACAACTTCCTGTTGCGCTACTACCTGGCTGAAGCCGGCCTGAACCCGGACACCGACGTGCAGCTGCGCGTGGTGCCCCCGGCCGAGATGGTGGCCAACCTGCGCGCGGGCAACATCGACGGCTTCCTGGGCCCGGACCCGTTCAACCAGCGCGCCGTGTTCGAGGAAGTCGGCTTCATCCATGTGCTGACCAAGGACCTGTGGAACGGCCACCCCTGCTGTGCGTTTGGCACCAGCACCGAATTCATCCAGAAGAACCCCAACACCTTTGCCGCGCTCTACCGCGCCGTGCTGACGGCCGCCGCCATGGCGCGCGACCCCAAGAACCGCGAGCTGATCGCCAAGGTGATTGCACCCGCGCAGTACCTGAACCAGCCCGAGGCCGTGCTCAACCAGGTGCTGACCGGCAAGTTCGCCGACGGCCTGGGCAACGTGAAGAACGTGCCCGACCGCGCCGACTTCGACCCCATGCCCTGGCAGAGCATGGCGGTGTGGATGCTCACGCAGATGCAGCGCTGGGGCTATGTGAAGGGCGACGTCAACTACAAGCAGATCGCCGAAAAGGTGTTCCTGATCACCGACGCCAAGAAGTACATGAAAGAGCTGGACCAGAAGGTGCCCGACGGCGCGTACCCCAAGTTCAAGATCATGGGCAAGGAATTTGACGCAGCCAAGGCGGCGGAATATTCCAAGAGCTTTGCCATCAGCAAGGCGGCCTGACCATGCCCATCCTGCGAACGCTGCAATTCCGCGCGGGCCTGCTGTCGCTGGTGATCCTGCTGGTGTTTCTGGGCATCTGGGCTGCCGCCACCACGGGCCCCAGCATCGGCGGCGCTTCTGCCGGCATGACAGCCGAGCAGATTGAATACGCCAAGATGATGGGCAAGGACCCGGGGGCCGCCAAGTCCGGCGGCTTTCCGACCCTCAGCCAGATGGGCACCACGGTCTGGGGCCACCTTACCAACCCGTTTTACGACAACGGTCCCAATGACAAGGGCATCGCCATCCAGCTGGCCCATTCACTGGGCCGGGTGGCGCTGGGCTTTGGCCTGGCCTGCCTGGTGGCGATACCGCTGGGTTTTGTGATCGGCATGAGCCCGCTGCTGCGAAAGGCCTTTGACCCGTTCATCCAGGTTCTCAAGCCCATCAGCCCGCTGGCGTGGATGCCGCTGGCGCTGTACACCATCAAGGACTCGTCCATCAGCGGCATCTTTGTGATCTTCATCTGCTCGGTGTGGCCGATGCTGATCAACACGGCGTTCGGCGTGGCGTCGGTCAAGCGCGAATGGCTCAACGTGGCCCGTACGCTGGAGGTCAACCCGCTGCGCAAGGCGTTCCTGGTGATCCTGCCTGCCGCGGCGCCCACCATCCTCACGGGCATGCGCATCAGCATGGGCATTGCCTGGCTGGTGATCGTGGCCGCCGAGATGCTGGTGGGCGGCACGGGCATTGGCTATTTTGTGTGGAACGAATGGAACAACCTGTCGCTGACCAACGTGATCTTCGCCATCGGCATGATCGGCATCGTGGGCATGCTGCTGGACCTGATGTTTGGCGTACTGCAGAAATGGGTCACGTATGTGGAGTGACCTGGACCAACGCGCTGCCACGGCCGCGCTCAAGAAAGAGCTGCCCATGCAAGGCTTCCTGAAGATCGAAGGCCTGTCCAAGGCCTTCGTGCCGGCCAAGCCGGTGTTCGCCGATGTGTCGTTCACGCTGGACCGCGGCGAATTCGTCTGCATCATCGGCCATTCGGGCTGCGGCAAGACCACCATCCTGAACGTGCTGGCGGGGCTGGACACCGCCACCAGCGGCCACGTCTTCATGGACGGGCGCGAAGTGGTGGGCCCCAGCCTGGAGCGTGGCGTGGTGTTCCAGAGCCATGCGCTCATGCCCTGGCTCACCGTGCGCAAGAACATCGCGTTTGCGGTGGAGTCGCGCTGGCCTGACTGGACGCGCGCGCAGGTCAATGCGCATGTGGAAAAGTTCGTGGGCATGGTGGGGCTGCTGCCAGCTATCGACAAGAAGCCTTCACAGCTGTCGGGCGGCATGAAGCAGCGCGTGGGTATTGCGCGTGCGTTTGCCATCAGCCCCAAGATGCTGTTGCTGGACGAGCCGTTTGGCGCGCTGGACGCGCTGACGCGCGGCACCATCCAGGACGAGCTCATGAGCATCGTGCGCGAGACGCAGCAGACGGTGTTCATGATCACGCACGACGTGGACGAGGCCATTTTGCTGGCTGACCGCATCCTGCTCATGAGCAATGGAAGCGAAGGCGCCGGCGGTTATGTGGCCGGTGGTATTGCCGAGACGGTGGTCAACACCCTGCCGCGCACCCGCACCCGCGCCACGCTGCACCACCTGCCGGGCTACTACGACCTGCGCAACCACATCGTCGATTTCCTCGTGACCCGCGCCAAGGCGGGTGGCGATCACTGAACCCCCACCTCTCACACCCCGTACAAAAGGAGCCAACATGAACCGTCTGGAAGTTACCGAAAAAATCATCAGCACCAAGGTGTCCAAGGGCATCAAATGGGAAGACGTGGCCAAGAAGGTCGGCGAGTCCAAGGAATGGACCACGGCCCTGTGCCTGGGCCAGATGACGGCCACCGCCGCACAGGCCAAGGCCGTCGGCAAGATCTTCGGCCTGAACGCCGAAGAGCAGAAGTGGCTGCAGGTCGTGCCGTACAAGGGCTCGCTGCCCACGCCGGTGCCCACCGACCCGCTGATCTACCGCTGGTATGAAATCGTCAGCGTCTACGGCACGACCATCAAGGAGCTGATCCATGAGGAGTTTGGCGATGGCATCATGAGCGCGATTGATTTCTCCATGGACATCCAGCGGCAGGCTGACCCGAAAGGTGACCGTGTGAATGTTGTTTTGTCGGGCAAGTTTTTGCCGTACAAGACGTACTGACCCTTGTTGCGAAGCTGGCGCCGCACGATCCTTGGCTGGCCAGCGCACCGGGCGTCCGCGCCCGTTCTGCGCTACGAGCTCGCGCAGATGTTCTTGTAGAGCGCAAACATGGCTGGCGCTGCCTCCATGGTCTGGA